>NZ_JBJXBN010000008.1:85577-183097 GCF_046116915.1 Collinsella sp. wc0583
AAACCAGCCATGAACACACAGGCAATCTCTTCCTCCCCTCTAGTTTGCATATGTCCCCCCTGAATTAATCGGGAAGAGAAAAGCGGCTCCCGCCCCAGGACCCATGCCCTTGCGGCGCGCGCCGAAAATGATCCGCTTTCCTCCGTCCCTAACGGATCAGCTGGCGGCGCTTGTCGGACAGGAAGACGCCGGCGGCAACCAGGACCGTGCCTCCAATTACGAACGTCTCGCCCAGCAGGTTGGACACGTCGCCCGTGGCGGGCATCGTCGTCTGCTGCGTGGTGGCCTCGGACGCCGAGGTCATGTGCTTGGCCTGGTACGCCACCTGCGTCGCAGGCTGAGTCTGCTCGCCATTCCCGCGCTCGGCGGCCTCTTGGCGAGCGATCTCGGCGTTGAGCTCGACAATAGCCTGGTCGAGCTCGGCCTTGGCGGCGGTATAGTTGGCAAGCGCCTCCAAGTAGGCAGGTGCCACAGCATCCGTCGCAGCAACGGCAGCGTCGAGCTCAATCTTGGCAGCTGCGGCGCGCTCGGCGGCATCGTGGGCTGCAGCGATCTTAGCGTTGAGCGCCTCATCCGCATCGTTGGCACGGCCGCTAGCGATGGCGTCGGCAAGGTTGATCCTGCGCAGGCGGGCAACCGCGGCGGCAGAAGCATCGCGATCAGCGGTCGCATCCGTTACGGCGTCGTCCGCCGCAGTCACGCCAGACTCGGCATCGGTCTTCGCCGAAGCCGCTGCCTCAACAGCAGCATCGGCAGCGGCCTTGTCCTCCGTCGCCTGAGCAAGCGCCGCGGCGGCATCATGTAGCTGAGCCGCACGAGCAGCAGCCGCGACGGATGCGGCCTGACCCGCGGTCACAGCCGTGCCGGCACCGCTCGCAGCAGCCTGGGCGGCAACAAGCTCGGCCTGGGCAGCAGCGACGTCGGCATCTGCCTGGCCTGCCGCACCCTGCGCGGCATTCACTGCAGCCTGCGCGTCAGCCTGAACGGCACGCGCCCCCTCGAGCACCGCCGAGGCCGCATCAAATGCACGCTGAGCAGCGGCAACGTCGGCAGAGTACGCAGCCAGCTCGTCCTGGGCGGCAGCAAGCGCGCTCTCCTTGTCGCCAACGCCGGCGCGAGCGGCATCCAGCGCACGCCGGGCAGCGGCAGCCTTGCCCTTGGCGACATCGAGTTCATCAGACTTGGCAGTCACGACACTCTGCGCCGCGGTAACCGCAGCGCTGGCAGCGTCCACGTCGGCGCGGGCATCAGCCACGGCACGCGCAGCGGCCTCAGCCGCGGCCTGCTTCTCCCCCACGGCAGCCTGGGCATCCGAGGCCCCAGCGGCAGCAGCGTCAACATCGGCGGCAGCAGCATCGACTTGAGCCTGCCTTGCAGCGGCGGCCTGCGACGCGGCGCTCACCTTGCCGCCAGCCTGCGCAGCCGCGCCCTGAGCGGCAGAAAGCTCCTGACGAGCCGCGTCCACGCCCTGCCCAGGATTTGCCAACGAGTCACACCACGCATTAAGCGCAGCCTCGTATTCGGCAACCGTCATCGGATTGGCGGCATTCGTGTACCATCCTCCAGACATAGAGAACGTCTGCGCCTGCGTAAGCCAACGGTTCATCGTCCCGCGCGTGCAAACCCCCATACCCGTTACGGTGTAATCGGGATCGATCACATTCATGTAGTGACCGACTGTATGCACGCTCCCGCCATGCGCAGCCACGTAGCGATCGATTTCGTCGCCATGCTGCTCGTAGAAATCAAAAGCAGCCTTTCCCGTAAGGCCCGTCGCTCCCAGCGTAGCCGCAGCGCGGTCAAAGACGGCCTTCTCCTGATCGACCCACTGGATGAACGGGTCGCTTCCGTAGTTCCACGCCACGTTTTCGCCCACGTTGAACTGCATGGCGTGCGCAGTCTTGGTATCGGAGAAATTCGCATCGGCAATCGCGGTCGCCATCATGGCATACGTCACCTTGAGCTCACCCAGGCCAACGCTCGCACGATACTTGTTGCACGCCTTGAGCCACACAATCGCTTGCTTCATGTTGGTCAGACTCGTCGCGTCAACCTCCTCGCCCACCTTGGTGAGGCTGGCATATTTGCAGTTGAGAATCAGGTCCGCCGCATCGTCGGCACCCACGCTCTTAAAGAACGCAATGGCGCCCTGGCGGTAGTTTTCCGCCGAGGCGTTCGCCGTAGCCTGAGCGGCGTCGAGCTTGGCCTGCGCTTGAGCTACAGCCTGATCGGCCTGCTGCTTTTGAGCCTTTGCCTGGTCGAGCGCCTTGTCGGCAGCGTTCTTCTCGTCCTTAGCGGCCGAGAGCTTGGCCTGAGCGTCGGCCAGCGCCGCAAGCGCATTGGCATGCTCGGCCTTAGCCTGATCGACGGCGGCGTCTGCCGCGGTCGCAGCAGCCGTGGCAGCGTCCAACTTGGACTGCGCGTCAGCCGCAGCCTGCTGCTGGACGGCGAGCGCCTGCTGAGCAGCCTGCACCTCACCCTCGGCAGTGGTCACTTCCTGCGAGGCAGCAGCGAGTTCGCCCTCGCGCTGCGCCTGGACCGACTTGGCGGCGTCCAGCGCGGCAGCGGCGGCGTCCACCTTGGCCTTGGCAGCCTCGTACTCCGGGCCCGCGGCACCCTGCTCGGCACGGTCGAGATCGGCCTTGGCGGCATCATAGCTCGCCTGAGCGGCATTCACATCCTTATCGGCCGCATCCTTTGCCTGCTGAGCTGCCGAAAGCTTGCCTTGCGCGTCCTGCTGTTTGGCCGCGGCGGCATCAACGCCAGCCTGGGCATTCGAAAGCCTGACCTGCGCGTCGGCGGCCTGCTGCTTTGCCTGCTCCAGCTCGCTCGCGGCCTGCTCGGCAGCGGCCTGAGCCGCGGCAACAGCCTCGGGCGTGGCATCGGCAGCAGCGGCCTGCGCGGACTTGAGCGCAGCCTGGGCATCGTCGGCGGTCTTCTGGGCAGCGGTCAGGGCTTCACCCTTGTCCGTCAGATCCCTCTTTGCGGCATCGAGTGCAGCTTGAGCGTCCTCGAGCGCCTTCACGTCCGCATCGGCCTTGTCCTGCGCGGCACCCATCTGCTGCTCCAGCTCGGCCGAAGCTGCAGAAGCGGCAGCGTCGCTTGTGCCACGGGCCGCATCGTAGGCGCTCTGAGCCTGCTGCTGGTTGGCAGCGGCGGCGTCGTAAGGAGCGGCGGCCGCATCCAAATCGGCCTTGGCAGCAGCGGCCTTAGCGCGAGCCGCATCGACCGCAGCCTGCAGGTTGGCGACCTTCTGCACCGCTGACACCGTGCCCGCGCCAGCGCTAGCAGCAGCCGCGCTCGTCAACGGAGACAGCACCGCAGCCGGCTTCGCAGTAGCGTCGGCACCGTTCGCACCCTGCGCCACCGCAGTCAGCGGAGACAGCAGCGACCCGCCCGTCATGGCGATCGTTGCCGCAGCAACTGTCGCCATACGCCCGGCGGCCTTCGCCTTACCCGCAGCGCCGCCATTGATGTTCTTGTTCACGTTCTTGCTCATTGCCGATTCCTTCCCACGATGAGCTGATGTTTGACACATAATCGATCCAATATGCCCCGCTAAAAAGAGGTGATAACGGGGTAATTAAATCGGAGGAGTTGGAGACAAGCCCACATCCATCAGCGGATGCCGAGCTCATACTCCCGCTCGCGCTCAATATCATTCAGGTACTCATAATCTTCGGAGCTAAGCTCTAGATCATCTTGAGCGAACATGTAGTTCTCGGCCTTAGAACCAATACTGCAACCGTAGATGGTATTGAGATCGATATGGTCGGTATTGTCGTTGTAAAGGGGGAAAATTCTGCTGGTCATGCTCAAGTACCTCTCAACATAAACTGAAAACTCGTTTGCTTGGTCTCTTTTTGAGACCCCATCTGATGTGCTATGGCTGCAGTATATGTTCTACCCTTTTACAATGCAAGCGTAATTTCAAAAAGTTCTAGGAGCGATAATTGCGCAACACCATCACTTGTCGCCACCGCCATCCTCTACCGCGCCCTCACGCGCAGCGCACTCGTTGAGATACTTGACCGGAATCGGCCACACGGACGGAGCCTTATAGCGCGAAAGGCCTATGTTGGCCAGCTGAACCAACAACTCAGACAAATCATCGCCGTCGAGTACCTCAATCGAACGCACGTGAATCGCAGTCGCCATATCCTCCTGGGTGCCGTTGTTGACGCCCACAAAATAGCAAGTCTTGCCCGCACGCTCGAACGTTCCAATGCCGTAATAAGGCGAGTTGTAGCTCTCGAAAATCTCTTTCTTACGCCCTGCTTTGCCTGTGAGCTGATGCTCACCCACCAGGGCCATAAAGTTATTGGAAAACGTCGTCAGTCCCGTATCCCGCACGCGCGCAAGCATAGACTGCCCGTCCGCATGCACGTCAAAGACATAGGCGCCCTTATCGAGTTTGCCGTCCGCGGTCAGCAGATCGAGCTCCATCTCGTCCTCGGGACCATCCTCTGCCGAATGTGAGGCATAGCGCATGCCCCCATCCGCGCCAATCGCCAACGTAGCGATACGCGAATCCAGCTCAATCTTGTCCTTTGTTTTATGCGGCACATCGACCAAGCCACACACCGTCACCGACTCAATATCCAAAGCATCAAGATCAAACGCCGTCACCCGCTCGTCGACAACATCCTGCTTTACCAGCAGTTCTTTGAGCATGGCGCCCAGGATCGCCTCTTGCGCATTGCGATCCTTTTGCTTTGGCGCCACCTTAAACAGTGGCTCGCACACATCCGGTGTCACGTGCTGTTCCACCACGCCAGCATGTAAGGCATAGCCGTCGTCCTCAGCAACCTCATTGGGCACAACGACAAGGTTCAGCGCCCGCGAATCCACGGCCCTTCCGCCATACGTTGCGCGAACGCCCCACGAGGAATCGTTAAGTCGATCGGCCAGCTGGCGCGCCACTTCGGCAAGCCCATTGCGCGCAAACGACACCACGATTCGCTGCCCCGCCATGCGCTCCGCAACCACGCGCGCGTACTCATCACCCTTGAGCACCTCGTAGAAACTCTTACGCGGGTATTCCATGAGCGTCACCCGGGCGAAGTCGCTGTAACGGCGTTCGAGAATCTGCAGCTCTCGATACAAAATGCCCTTCTTGGTATAGGCGACCTTGTCCGCCTGGGCCGAGAACGTCAGATCACGGCGCTTGGACGGCTTGTCGCCCTTGGCTCGGCGCAGGATGTACTCGTCTTTTTGTTCGTGGGCAAGCACCATCGTCGCCACGGGCGATAGCCTGTAGCCCACTTGGCTCTTAATCTTTTCGAGCTCTTTCTCGTCACCTTGTGCCCTGCCAATAAGCACACGGCGCTTGGTAAACGTCCGAATCTTAAGATCAAAGGTGCAATCCTCATCGATAACGATTTCAACCGTTTCGATCTTGGCAGGTCCCCTTCCGTCGCTTTCGACAGCATCGCGGCGGGCACCCTTGGCGCTAATGACATACAGGTGCCCGGTGTCATTGGGAACTTCGTCCTCAATCCCCTCAAACTGAGAGCAGGAGTTGAACAGCAAGCGGAGCGCAACGTAATCGTCCAACTCGTTCCAATTAGTTTTAATCGGAACTATCTGCTCCTGATAAAGCGAGGCATTAAGGTCGCCCGTCTGCACGCCCGCTTTGACCATCAGAAAGACGCGGTTGTCTGCAAGCTGCGTGAGCGCGACGACCTTGCCCGTCTGGCACACATCGGCCATAAAGTTCGCCACGGCATGCTTGCCCGCATCGCCGACGTTGCACCAAAAGACCGAGTAGCGCTCCTCGGCAGCAGCGGCATCGAGCTGCAACACGAGCTCTGATACGGCGATGTCTCCCAAACCGCACGGCTGGTTATGCTTCGATTGCACGGCCGATCGCCTCCATCATCTCCAAATTGATTGCACCGTCGGCGGCCATATAAGGAACGGAGAACACAGTCCCCTCAGCATCGAGTGCCTTGGGCACGCACTCAAGCGCTGCCTCATCAGCCAAAACGTTGACGATTAGCAGGCGTTTCGCCCCAACCTTTTGAGCCTTCGCCCTAAAGCGCTCGGCATCCGACGCCTCGCGACCGTCGCGAACATAAGCGATATAGGCACCGATGCGATAGTGCTTAAAATCGATCCATACCCCGGTCGTGTTGCCAGCAGCATCGAGCACCTCAAAGTCGCCACCTGTCTCGGCGTGTGCCGCATCGCCACGCGTAAGCGAATAGCGGCCGTCGTAATATGCCTCAAAGATTGCCCTTCCGGCAGATTCTCCCAGCTCACCCAGGTAGACCGCCTGGAACATATAGGGCGTCATGTGCGCCGTCGCCGCCGGCTGCAGCGTTGTGGGCACCCCGTCGCTCGACCAACGCTCACGCACTTCGCGAATTGACAGCAGCTCGGGTACGCGCGCCGCCGCCTGGCTCACCTGGCGAACCGTCGCGCCCTTTAAGCCCTCCTTGCAGTGGCAACGATCCTCCAGACGAGCAGCAATCTGCTCGACGGGCTCACCATCGTAGCTAGGGAATTCAAAGTGCGGCACCTTGCATGCCCCGCCTTCTGCATAGGCATAGCCATTTGCAGCATGCGACATGCGCAGCGCGGTACTCCGGCGCTCTGGGTATTGCGCGAGATCTTCCCACGGCAGGCAAAAATGATGCAGGTAAAAGTCGCGCTCGCCATCAAAAGCAGTGAGATCTTCGTCCCCGGCGTTTAGCGAGGTAACTTTCCACGCCAGCTTTTCGTGCTTTTGCTTGGCAAGGTTGTTCCTAAAGGCGGCAAGGTTCTGCTGCTTAACGGCAGCGTGTTCCTTGTTGTCCGTCATATGGTTGTTGGCAGCGGCGCAGGCACCAACCACCTGCTCAAGCTCGTAGCCCATCGGCAAATCATGCAAGAACGAAAAGTTGCAATCGTTCGCAATCTCGCGGTCGAGCAGCACCTGCACGCAAGGCATCTTTACACTCGTGCGCATCAGGCGACCCACAGCCTGTGCCACAATGCGAGCGCCTTCGACCTGATAAGAGAGGGTGTCGCGCACCGGCAGGCTCTTATTAACGCCAGATAGAAGCATCCGTACGTTCCGGCGCTTTTGAGTAAACGGAACCTCGCCGCGCGCTACCAGTTCCTCCTGCTCCACCACGCCAAGTAGCGCCTGCTGGACAAACTTATTTGAGTTGATCTCCACTCCCCAGGTCAAACGACTTGTGGGCGACTCGATATATAAGAAATCAAGATCCATCTTGGGGCGACGGTCGGCATTTTCAAAGCCGCAATCGACCTGATGAACCATGTCGCACAGATTCTCCGGCACCTTGTATTTGAGATTCTTGGAAAAGCCACCGGCCGAAAGATTGATAAACATCAGGGTCGGCTGGCCCAGCTCGAGACGTTTTTGAGCGCCACGCCAACCTGCATCCCATTCCGCAGCGTTAAAGCACGGCACCATGTCCTTGGCGGCCTCAAGCGATTTCTCGTACGACATCTCGGGGCACTTGATGTTTCTAATCACCAGCTCCGCGACAATCTCGCGCGCAAGATCCAGCGCCAGACTATTGAATTCGCCATGGTTTCCCATGTGGCGCGTGGTAAAAACGGCTCCCGCCCGTTGCTCGTTACGCGCCACACCACGGGCCCAAGTACTCACGGCAACAAGCGTCTTGCTCAGGCGCTTCAGCTCAAACTCGATGCTCTTGGCGTCGCTCACGCCCACCCTGTCAGCAATCTTTAAGCGCAAGCGCACCGCAAGTCCCTCACTCACGCCAATCCCGTCAAAGAACCGCATCGCGCGCTCGTACACCTCGTCGGGCGACACAATGATGCCGCCAAAGGCGCCGCCTGCCAGCGCGACCATGCCGGCAATTTCCTTGGACTCATCCACCCAGGCAATATCGACGTCGTACTCCTTCGCAGCCTGTTTGTTAAACAGCTTAGTCTGTCGCACGATTTCCTGGTTGAGCTCGCCAATCCAAGCGTCCTTGCGAACCACGCCATGAACCTCGTCAAGGTAATCGAGGTTGAAGTTTTTGACGGTCGGCGCACTCCATGTTGCGCTCATGCACACGCAAGGCGCTTTGGCGGCAATGGAGGCAAGGTAGGCCTCGGGCATGCGCTCAATGCCGTGGCTGGTTAGGTACGTGGTAAACATGTGCTCGATGGTGGTTTCCATCACTAGATAATCGACACCACGCGCATACATCGAGTCGTCGGCGGCATCGATCTCGTCATTCTTGCGATCTTTAAAGAACAGCGCCAGCATCAACGAATCCCAAAAATACTTCTCGCTGGTCTGGTTGTTCCTAATGCCCAGGGCATCGATGATGTTCTTGCGCGAAAGGTCGTCCTTGTACGAAATGCTGCCGTAGTACAGCTTGTCCATAAGCGTGGCGCAACGGGCGAGATGACCCACCACCATCCTGACCAGACCGCGTGCACGACGCACCGCCTTGCTGACGGTTTGCTGCCCACTCCCTCCGCGAGTGATAATCATATTGCGAGTACCGCCCTCATTGAGTTTGAAGCGCAACGGATTCGCCGAGTTGTCGCCCACCGAAATATCGTCGCTGCCAAACAGATGTCGACCGGAGAGCTGCTCTTCTTTCGCCTCGTCAGACAGCGCAAAAGGCGGACGCAGTTTCATGTCCTTAATACAAGAGGCGAGTGCCTTTTGAATTTTCTTGGCATCCTTGGCGATTTCTTCGGCATCTTCCTCTACGCTCGCCCGCGAAACCCTGTTCCTCTCGGCGTTTGACCCTTTGTGATCGCCCGACGTGGAAGCGTGCGTATAGACCGCCATCCATTGATCTCGATTCCCCAGTAGCAAGGGGTCCACCACACCGCCGTTAAAATGACGATCGAGGATACGCAATACTTCGTCCGGTTGAAACGTCACGGGATCGTCTGTCAGCGTCGACAGTATGTCGGCCTTCATGTGGTCGATTTCATCAAAGATAAACAGGCCCTTCTCGGCAGCCATTGCGTTAAAGAGCACAACGCCTGCACCGGTCACTGTATCGATCCTATTGATGAGCTTTTGCGGCGTCAGGGCAATCACATGCGGTATGCTCTCGTCATTGAGCAGGGCAGACGGCCAAATCTGGGGGATCACCTCCATGCCGCGCGTGATGTTTTTGAGCTCGTGGCTCACAGCCCAACGCAAGCTCGCATCCGCCGACGATAGCTTGTCGCGAAGGGCGGGGGTCAAACGGTCTGCAACACCTCCCAGACGATTTCGAGTGTCAAGGATGCCCAAAAGGTCATCGGCGATCTCCATCGCGTTGCCCCACGCTCGCTTAATGATGCGATGAGAGCTCTCGTCGTCCGCCTCGATGGGACACGGAATGTCGCGCACGCCCACGGCGCCCTTACCGCGCGTAGTCTCAATCCAATGCAGGATGTTATCGCCCGCACGCGGAAGATCGAACACCATGCGCTGCGCGGCATCGCCATCCATGCCCTGTTCAACCAGCAATTTGCGCACGCTCGCAACGTAGTTGTCGCGGTTGTCCTTACCCGGCACCACAAACACCAGGTAACGACGGCCCGGGCACTTGTTAAAACAGCCCGAATCGTCCCAGCCACCGGCGATGAGGTCGGCTGTGACCTGCTCGGCCGTATAGTTTTTACCCGAGCCCGTCGTGGCGCCCAAAAAGTACAGGCCATTGTTGCCCTGATCCTTGGGGGCAAACAGCGCACGCTCAAAAAACTCGCGCATCGCCTTTTGACGTGCAAGATAGGGAGCGAGCTCCTTGTCGTCCGCAGACGACGGATTCGATTGGCAGTTGAGATCCCACATAGCCATGGCCAAACCTCCGATTTAGTTGTTACACGTGTTTGATACCATCCCGTGCGGACAAAACTCGCGCTGGGCGGTCAAGGCGGCGGCGTCCATGCCGCTTGAGAGAAGAAAGAAAGGAAAGAGGAGCAGTCAGCGACTACTCGCACGAAGCGAGCAGTTTCTTAAGATCGCACTCCAACGCCTCGCGCTCTTTGGCATCGATCACTGCAAGGGCGACACGCATCAGGGATGCATCGGCGGCAGACTCCTGAACCTGGTCGGGGCGCTTGCTAAAGCTTTTCCCGGCAGCCTTCCGATCGGTCGCGCCGTTCAGTGCGGTGGCTAAAGATTGTCATCGGACTTTGCGCTGGCTTTGGCCGCCTCTTCGCCCGCGATCAGGTCCTTAACCGTTATATACGCACTGTACGTAGCATCCTCGATCTTTTCCAAAACATCATCAGGGTCGCAAGTGCCCCAAGTTTCTTCGAGGACTCGAGCCAATCCCCAAGCAGCGCTGAGCAGGACGTCAACGTCCTTTAGATCTAAATGATCGACCGTAAAGGGATAGTCCGCGCACTCCAGTAGATACGTGTCAACTGCGCCAATTGCCTCAGCCACGTATGGCTCAAGATCGCAATGGGGTTGGAGGGCGCACAGCGCCTTGTGCGGATCGGTCGGCTCGATCCAATACAGCGTTGTCGCATCCTCGCATTTCTCGAGCGGATAACGCTCAACCGCCTTCTCCCAACTTTCATACCAAGGATCGGCATCGCCGTCCGTCATCGACCTGCAAAGATCAATCGCCGCAGAAACAGTCGCACACGAGCATCTATAACTGGCGCCTTTCCTAAAATCATCATTGAGCTCGTCGTCGCCAGACAGCCTCGCCTCCATGATCAGAAACGGGCCGTCATCATCTGTAATGCTCATGGGATAGTTGTCACATTCGTAGTACGGATACATTTTGTCTCCAATCAACCGTTCGGTCACATTAACAAGCAATATCAAAACCGCGCTCACGCGGAGGGTTGTCGTCCTCGATCCATTCGAGCCCGTCGTTCTCATCGATTCCGGCATCGGGGACTGACGACCATCTGAACTCGAAACCAAGCTGGTCAAGCTCATCGACTCGCTCACTGATTACTCCGTACGCATCCAACGCATTCTCGAAATCCTCCGAAGACACATAGCCGCGCTCGCACTGCTTGCGCATCTGGTGCAAACGACCCATGGCGGCAGCGATGATCTCGCGAAGAACGATAACCTCGCGCTCGCATACATCGATGTTTCCTTTGTTGAGCTTGATGCAATCGGACATAACGGCCTCCCTGGTTTTAAGCCTTTTCGCTTGATTCCATTGAACAGCCGCAAACAGCCGCGTAATATGACTTTTATCGGGTTTTAAATTTTGGCTGTTTGGAGCATTAATGCTTGATTCCGAACAAGAGCCGTTTAGCTGGGGTTTCGAGGCTGGCTTTCTTCGCTCTCCCGTCAATCCCCGCATGCTTCTTCTTAACAGAACGCCAGAGATTGATTGCGCCGATGACGGAAACGCAACCGGCAATGCAAGCGCATGGAATCTCGTCTCCGTAGCCAACGACCTATTACGCGTCGACTTAAGCTCGCTTTTCAACGAGATTGGGGGCCACTTTCGTGAGCGAGCAAAATTGCGCTTTTACATCGATTTGCAGAACGCCATTCGTCAGCCCCCTGCTCCCCACGATGCGCAACACGCTTCGATGGACTACGCAGCCGAACCAGACCATGACGACTGGCTCGATCCAGACGATTCCGACCAAGAGTCCGCGCAAGCAGAATTGAACGAAGCCGAAATCGAAGTCAACCTTCAAAAACAAAAGGAACGCGACCTCGATTTCTTTGCTCCGATATTCGATAAAGCCATTACGCGCCATGCACACGGAGAGATATCTGGCATGGCCAGGTATCTCCTTGAAAATGTCTGCAGGCAGTGTGTCATGAACATCACAGCGATTCCCGACTATCGCTATTACAGCTGCTGGATGAACAACAACGCTATTGAGTGCAACGAAATCAACCGCCTGTACCGCGCGGTGATCACGACATCGGCCCAACTCAATAAGCAAGAAATGGCGTCCCTCTTCAGCTCCTATCTCAAGCTCGTCTCGAACGACATGGACATTACAACTACCAACGGCAAGACCGGGCTAACAGAACCGGTGCCGTATAAACGCGACAATCCAAGAGACAACTATCCAAAGGTCAACTCGCAGATAGAAACAGCTTGCGTTTGCACCAATACCGATCTCTTTCGAGCGCTTCTCATTGTTTTTTATCAGGAATGTCTGGAGCTTGCCCCGCTGCTTAAAAACACCGAGGCACCTAGCCTGCTCGCGCAAAACGAAGAGTTTTTCCCAGCCGCCATCAAAACAAGCGACCCGCGACAATTTCGATTATTCGATAATCAGCTGCCGGCAATCATCCGCTTTGGCGACGCTTTTGCATACGCAGCCAAAAAGCACTTGCCCGGAAACGAAACGGCTCAAAAGCTCGAAGAACATTTGAGCGATATAAAACGCATGAATAGCGCCCCCTTTATGCAGGCGTTTCGCAAGAACTATCTCGAGGCTATGCGCGAGAACCAAATCTACGCAAATGGAGACTTCCATACGTATGCAGAGCTTAACGACCAGGAAAACCTCAATAGGCTCGTAAGGCTTCAAGCTGTTATTGCAAAGGCAGGAGAGCTTTACTTCACCGAAGAGGAATGTTCCTTTGCAAGCCTTTATGCCCGCATCCTCCACGAGCTGCTGCTGTGCGGCATTATGCCGATAACATGCCAAACCTGTGGTTCGCTCTTTTTTCCGACCGGCCCTAACAGCAAGTACTGCGATCGATATAACGCGGCGACCAAGCTCTATTGCAACCCGCGGCACAACGCCAAAAAACATCTTGGTCGCAAATCACCCCGCGACGTCGCACTCAATATACGGAGAAAAGCCGGCACGGCATACGAAAAGGGTTTAACGGATTGTGCCCACTATTTTGACAGCCTTGGCAATTTTGTTCTCGATGGTCTTGGCCCAACATACCAAGCGAGCGACCTAATTTCCGACGAGCTCTATGCGGCATGGCTGTCTATCGTCAACCAGCCCAATTGCAGGACAAAAATCAGGCGACCAGATAGGAACGGTTTTCCATACCCCGTACTGTGGTACGGATTCATCCTCAATGGCATACAGTATGTACAAGTCGAGTTTCCCGAAGCCGAGTACCCGGCGCTTTTTGAACGCTTGAGCCAGCTCGCCGAAAGCCCGCAATCAAAGTGCACGCTGAAGCACAAGGGACCCGGCGAGCACCCATACAGCTCATGGCTTATCAAGTTATACGAGTTGTTGGAGATCATTGCGCAAATTAATAGCGCCGACCAGGTGGCAAAGCCCATTCCATTGCTTGGAATAGATAGGGACGATTGTGTCTCGACCGACCCGACCGCCCAAGGCACACGGAGCGCGCCCGACGCATGCGTCTACAGCACCGGCACGATAGATAGCCTTAGCTTTACCGTGTATACGAAGGGATATGACCCGGAAAAGCGGGAACGAGCCTGATGTAGCGGCTTCGAGCGAAGCCGCCGGTCACGGGGTGGCACCGGGGCGCGGACGCCGCGGGCCATTGGGAGCAACCCTCCTCCGCTACCTGCGCGACGTGGCAGCGCCGCTGCGTCGTCCCTGTCGCCGAACATCGTCCTGAAGGCGCGGGCGGGTGTCCATGAACAGCCGCGCCCGCACTAGCCTGGGGGACAGCCGCCCCGCCACCAGCAGTGCGCCGGCACGCCTCGGCACCGCCAGGGTCTCCGCCTCCACGGGCAGGGCAACTTTCTCGATGACCTCGGCAGAGCACACGCCCGACAGGTCAACCCCGTTGTAGACGATTGGCCTCATGCGTTGCCCCTCGCGCGCCCGTAGGTGTTACCGCTACTCTGAAAATGACCAGATGATCACCCAACAATCTTTGGCGAGTGGGGGCTGAACGCATCGTTGCCGTTCTGTTCATCCACCGCCCTGCGCCCCAGGCTTAAGGGTTCTGCCGCGTCATCTTCCACCCGCACGGACAGGACATAGTAGAAGTCGGCACCCTGATTCCCACGATCCCGCACGTAGCCAAGGTCGGCCAGGCGGTCGGCCAGCTCGTCCCTCGAAACCAGCTCATTCGAGGTTATGCGACACGCCACAGGCTCGATCTCGTAGGTGTTCGTCTGGCTTATGGCGTTCCGATAGAAGCGGAACCACGACGTGCGGAAGAGATCCTTATGGTGCGAGTAGACATGCCCGTCCTTAATGGCATAGAAGTAGAAGAGAAAGCGCCCGCCCTTGCGGAGCCTGCCGCTGCTTTCGAGAAAGTGATAGTAGTCATCGGGAGAGTCCCCTCGAATGTAGCCAATCACGAACGATTCGCCACCATGCCCGTAGGAGTCGCTATCCGTCTTGCCCGCGCTTGGAGGCTCAGCCACAACCATTTCGGTGAAGTAGCTCAGCCGGTTCAGCCGCGTATTGCTTGCCGTGTTCTCGCCGATGACCTTCTCTATGAAATCGCGCAACGCATTCTCTGCCGTCCTGCTGATGCTCGGCTTCATGGCGAAAGCGCCGACACCCGGCAAAATCTCCTCGAAGAGCCGGAATTGGCCCTTCTCGCCCGTTTCGCCCGACCCCGGATAAAGCACGTAGCTGCCAACCGTGCGCCGTATCGCGTCGTTGTACGTGTGCATCTTCAGCAGGTCACCGCGCTTGTAGGTGTTCGTGGTGGAGGCCGCCTTCTCCTCGTTAAGTTCCTCGCGCTCTGCCTCCTCGGTGCCCACATCCTTGCCGACAAGCCCCGTCAAGTCGGTGATGCGGTACTTGGCGTCGAAGTGGACGAATGCAACAGCTCCATCTTGCACTGCGGCTCGCTCGTTTGTATAAGCATCCGGGAATATCGCGAGCGTGTAGTCGGGTCTGAACGGTCTCGAGTACGAACCCTCGTAACGAGTGGCATGAAAGTCACGGGGCGAGAAGGTGCGGTTGTAGTAGAGGTTTACCTTCGCGCCGCACTGCGCAATCTGGAATGACTGGCAGGAGCGTACGCCCTGCTTGAGGGATATTGACAGCCCACCGTCGGGATTCGTCCCGATAAATGGGTGGTCATCGGTGCTTATCGGCTCGCACCCCTCGATCCCCCTTACGATGTCGTACAGCTCAAAGAAGATCCAGTACTCGTAGAGGAGGGCCACATTCTTCGATTCGCCCTCGTAGATGTCATCCTTGCCCTTCCAGTCGAGCTGCAGCGCCATATCGAGCATGGAATATGCGAAGAAGATCTGCGAGTATCCCTCGCGCTTCTGCAACACCTGGTTGTTCTGAGGCATCATCTGCAGGGTGCCGACATCGTCGAAGAAGGCGTCGCTGAGTATCGTATCCAGCATGGCGTGCAGCGCGGCGGCTTCGCGATAACACTCCGTCTGCCGAGTATCGCCCTTCTCGGCATCCAGGACAGTCATCAGAGAGGTGCAGATCCGGTCAATCTCATGCAGGGCAAATTTCACAAACCGATTGGCGGGCGTGTCGAGCAGGTCGTACTTGCGCGTGACGCTGACCATCTGGGGGAGGTAGACGCCTCCCGCATCGCCGCCGCAGTTCAAGCGCGTCCACATCCGGCTGTTCGAGAAGGGGTTCGTATAAAACCTCCGGGACGGCATGCCAGCCCCAACCGACCGCAGCTCGTCCTCGTGATCCAGCGTCCTATCAGGGTTCCTCTTTATCGCCTCGAAGAGGGCTTGGAGGTTCGGTTCGTAGCAGAACTGCCGCAGGAAGACGAACTGCTCAAGCAGCGTCTCGCGATTCTCGTCGGCTTGCTTGTAAACGTTCGACGTGGAGCCCGAGTAGTCAAGGAGCAGCGCAGCGCACCTTGCGGCAAGCTCCTCGGTGAGCTCGATGTAATCGTCTTCATAGCCAATCTTGAGCGGGACGACTTCGAACTGTAGCATCGGCGCATCAGCTTCCTCGCCGAATCGAATCCTCGAACGCCCGAGATAGTTCACGAACTGGAAGGTGACACTATTGCCGTTTCTGTCGCACCTGATATTCTTGCCTTCGTTTTGGAACGAGGCGCGAGGATGCAGGCCACCATCAGGGGTCCGCTCGTATTCGAGCACATAACATGTGGTTTCGTTGATTCGAAGCGTGGGACTCCCGTCAAGACCGTCCTTGACGGCGAAGGCTGGTGTTGAACCAGCGCCATTCTGGGATGCTTCCGGCTTGAGACCGAAACACGTCAGCCCGGTTAGCCCGGTCTGCTGTTCCTCGTCCCAATCGACTCGGTCATGCGCACCGCTCTGGTAGAGCCTGGCTATTGTTCTTCCATCCGCTGCAAAGCGGATTGCGCCGATGCTGCCGTCCATAGGCTAGATGAAGCTCGCATACTGCACGTTATCGAGTTTCGCTGCCATCTGGCTTATCTTAACGGAGCTCAGCTCGCCATCGCATATGTCTTTCAGGCTTTTAAGCAGATTGCCGATCTCACGCTTGTTACCATGGAGCTTCGGCAGCACCTTCTGGACAATCTGCTCATCGACAGAACGCTCGAGTTCGTAGTTCTCGCCGTCAAGCTCGTGCGCGGCATTAACGTACATTCGCACTTCGCGCACGGTGCGGAAGGCAAACTCATAGCCGCATTTCTCCAGCTCTTCATACAGCTTGTCGAACTTCTCGAAGATGGCGTTAGCATCATCTTCGCTGATGTAATTGGCTCCCTCCCATATGTCCTTGGCGAGACGCAGAAAAGCCTGGGGGACGCCGGAAGCTGCGACGGCAACGTCCGGCGCATCCTCGATGGCTTTGAACCCTGCGAGGACTTCGGCCTTCGACGGCTTGAACTCTATGACGTTTGCCCTGTCGAGCACCTTGGGGCTAAACATGTAAGTGGTCTCATCGATGTTCACGGTGCCGACAACGAACAGGTTCTGCGGATAGGGCAGCCTGTCAGCACCGCCATCGCCGTACCCATCAAGCACGATGAGGTTATCCTCGCCGATGGTCTCCATGTGGCTGAGGAAGTCTGAGAAATACCGCTCGACATGGCTCAGGTTCATCTCGTCGAGGATGAGGAAATACGGAACCTCGGGGTTAGCGTTGGCCCGTTCGATGAGTCTCAGTATGCCGGTCTCTTCGTACGCGCCTTTGCCGCCGTCTGCAATCGGGTTGAAGAAGCCCAGCACCTTGGTGTTGTCGGTCCAGTCGGCACCGACCGGGACGAGCAACCAGTTTGGCTCCCCGTCTTCATCCAAGACCTCAAGGTACTTTGCAAAACGCTTGGAAATCCGCGTCTTGCCTGTTCCGCTGTTGCCAGCAAGGATGACAAAGGGCTTTGCCAGTAGTGACGTGATGTAGCGCCTGGAGAAGTCGGTTTTAAATTCAGCTGGAAGGTTGTTTAGCTGAAAAGTCCTCTTCTCTCTGCTTGATGCTTTCGATGAATTCTTTGCAGCAAGGTCGATTAGTTGATGCATTGCGGGCAGCACGTCATCGCCTTGTTCGTAGTCGATGCCCTCTTCGGCAATCAATTGGCTCGCTATGAGGTTTCGCATGAACTCAGCCACGCTGTAATCAAACTCAAGTTTCCCTGCGTAAACGTCAGCGAAATACTTGAATGCCGTGGTCAGGCTACCAGCCCTCATCTTGCATCCGCGATTGCAAAGGGCAATAAGATCGTCAATTCTCGACTTGTAGTCGTAATCTATCGCACCCGAAAACTGCCCGTCTTTGTATCTGCTTCCAGTGGCGAAGAAGAGTTTCGTTAGCTCCAAGATATATGCATCTTCGGAGACGCCCACAGGCTTTACTTCGGCTGCATCCATCCAGAATGTCCTTTCCGCAAAACCGTCCTCTTGCAACGGCGATGAATCGTTTACTTTGCCCGTCACTGGCAACAACAGCAGTGCGGCAAACAAGTTGCCGACATTTGGACGCTTTGCCCCGTCTCCTTGTATTTGCACACGTACTTTTCCGCCTTTTTTTGCAACGGGATAACGCGTGCCAAGGGAGACAACTTGCCCAGTAGAGGGTACGACTACTTCCAAGATGATTGCGTGTCCGATAATGTCAACTGCAGTCAGCGTATCCCCGTTTGCAAGAGAGCCTGAACCTTTGAGTTCGTACTGTCCAGCACCACCTTGTCCAACTGTTCTCCCGCGAACGGATAGCGTATTCTCGCTATATATAGAATTCGGAATGGGATAGCTCAAATTCCATTCATCGACAAAGGACATGGCAACCACCACAATTAATCTGCTGCATAGTCAGCTATGCATCTAGCAACGTACTCAGCAAGCTTAACTGGCACGGCATTGCCAATCGCCTGCTCAATGTCTGTCTTGGACCCGACAAACTCAAACTCTTCGGGGAAGGTTTGCAGATAGCTGCGCTCCTTGTATGTTAAGGCTCTCACACCTTCAGAAATATCAGCCTTGTCGGCATGATGCCTCTTATATGCTGGCGGTATCGGACGGTTGGTGCCTCGTACCGTTACCGCTGGCTCGTCAATCGTGAAGACGCCCCTACGCTGGAAGTTGCGTGGATGCATGTAGAAGTATTGCGTGCCGAGCGAATCGCCAAGGTAATCCCTGACGGTCATCTGCTTGTCGCTCAGCCTTGAATCCAAGAGTTCGCCGAGAAAGTCATCTTTATCACCAAGATGACCGACAAGGATAAAGCGCCTGCGAATCTGAGGCACACCACATAGACTGGCGTTGAGGACGCGCCTCGTGAGACCGTATCCAGCATTGCGGAATATTTCCAGCGCCTCGGGCAGGACGTCCATCCGCTCGATATTGTAAACATTCTCCATGACGAACCACTCGGGTCTGACGTCCCGAACTATCTCAGCATATCGGATGGTGAGATTGGCCCTTTTGCCGCGCTGTCTGGCGCCCGCAATGGAGAAGTCCTGGCAAGGGGGGCCACCGATTATCATCGACGGCGAATACTCTTCAATTTTCGGGACCGCTTCCGCATCGTAAAGATCGTATTTGAATGCCGGGTGGTCGAAGTTTGCCGAATAGATGTCGACAGCCGCCTGCCAGTTATCAAACGCCGCCTTTATGTTGAAGCCCGCATTCTGGAATCCGAGCGACATACCGCCGCATCCCGAGAAAAGATCAACGCAGTCCATCGCTCACATCCCTCCTGTACTCTAGTAGCGCTCGTGCAACGTAGGTGGCAAGGTTTACCGGTACGGCGTTGCCCACCATCTGGTTGATATCCGTCTTACTCCCAAAGAACTTGAAAGACTCCGGGAAAGTCTGGATCCTACTGCGTTCCTTTGGAGTCAAGCACCGGGCTTGACTGAGGTCCGCCGCGTCGTTGGGGTGAAGCTTGTAGTTCGGCGGTATCGGCCTGTCCACACCACGAATAGTGACCGAGGGCTCGTCGATGCTGAAGATGGCCCGCCTCGTGTAGCTTCGCGGAATTCTGAAGTAGTAATCAATTCCAAGCTCGTTACCGAGATACTCACGAATTGTCATCTGATGGTCAGAAAGGCCCTTCTCAAGATATGGGTCGAGGAACCCGTCGGGCGCCCCAAGGCATCCGATCAAGAAGTATCTCTTGCGAGCTTGGGGGACCCCGCACAGGCTTGCATCCATCACTCGCCCACTCAAGCCATAACCCTGCGCTTTGAGGGTGACCCGAATCGCTTCCATGGATTTGCTCGTTCGAACGCGTGGGACGTTCTCCATAACGATGAAGCGAGGCTTGCACCTCGCGATGATCTCGGCATATCTAACAGAGAGGATTGCGCGCCCACCATCCTCGGATCTCTTGCCGGCCTGCGAGAAATCCTGACAAGGAGGCCCGCCGATGATGATATCCGGAGCGAAGCCGGCAACTTCCTCGGATACGGAAACGTCGGAGAGATCCCTTTTGAAAACAGGATGCTGGAAGTTAGCGCGATAGACATCAATGGCAGCGTCCCAATTGTCGTAGGCAGCCACAACATTGACGCCAGCCTTTTCGAAGCCGAGGGACATTCCGCCGCAGCCGGCGAAAAGGTCAACTGCCGTTATGTTCCTCTCGTTTTCCACGCGCTCGGTCTCCATTTCGATAGATACAGACAAATAAATAATTATAATTTCGTTTCTTCCAACATGCTTCAAGATCAGTCGGCAACAGAACAAATCCAGTTGTAACGCTTCGCCCGGACAAGAATCGCTCGTGCTCGATTCGAGCTTATTGCCGCCCAGCAGGGCAACCACTGTCGCATGCTCGCCCGTCAGAGGCCGTCCGCGCCGCATCCGCGTCCGCTCCGGATGCCGCGCCGGGTCGGTCGTGCCGCGGACCGTCCCTCGCGGCACGCACCCTCCGCTCCCGCGAAAACCCGTTCAACACAAAGGCTTTTAGGTATAGCCTTATTACTGTACGCCACGAAGTTCCCGCCCACTCACGCCCTCGCTGCCAAACGAATACGCATCCCTCTCTCTTCTATGGATGCAACGCTGCCGAAATATAAATCGACTCATGCGATCGCTCTCCGACCTCAGCTGAAACGTTTCAGAGCGCAACAATCTTGAACCTCGATCCACCCTCCAGACAAACCTCCTCAGTTCATCCATTACTATCGAAAAGATCTTCCATGAATTTTGACGGCCTGTTTCAGCTGTAATGGAAATAAAAACCAGCTTTTCGAAGTCGGCGCCACAACCAGGCAAGCATTTCCGAAATCGCAGCATCACATCGCTCGATATAAGTAATTTGCTACTGGTGCAACGGCCCCGAGCACCGTTCCCGCGCGACTCTATCGCAAATACGTTGCTTAGAACAGGGCACTGCCACATTTCAGCAAGCCAATCCGAATCCTCGTTTGGTCGGGAGATAGTCCAATTACCCTTTAAATATCATATCGTTGTGGTATTCAATAAACTCAGCTCGTGGGGCAAATCGCTTCGGAAGCGTAATCGGCTCTCCGTTGTAGCGCCACAAATTTACCGCTTCCTTGAAAGTAGCGGCAGGCTAAACGAGGGCGGTGAGTTCCTTTTCTACTTCTACGCCATTAAGGACGGGCACGTGTACTCCCATCATAAAGATCTCTTTCGTACGACCCATTTCCGCTTCTACAGGAACGCAATCAGCGAGACAAACACTTACGAACTTGAACCCATGCTTTGCAAGGTGAAGGCTAACGAGCTGGTTTCGAGAGACGAACTAGCCGACCGGCTGGCCGCCATTGGTTACGAGCGGAATCGTGGGAGCCAGGGGGCGGACTTCCACTACGTGCTTAGCGTGGAGGTCGAGAACGCTGCAGTTGTGCCGCTGAGTCTCGCGTGCGGATTGGTCGACGGGCAGAACGGCAACGATGCTTTCAGCCCGCACTCGCCGAAGTTGGTGGGATAACATTTCACGAGCATGTCGATTGGTACAGGAGGAAAGATTATGGACGAGAGAATCAAATCGATAATCCACAAAGCTGTTGATGATGCCGGGCGTTATCCGTTTCTCTTCATCGGCTCTGGCCTCTCCCGTCGTTACTGCGGCACGCCGGGATGGGAGGGGCTGCTTTCGGATATCTGCGCCGAGGTGCTTGACGACCCATATGCCTTCGCGCGCTTCAAGAGCCAGGCGAAGATTGCTGTCCAGAACGGCGAGGTCGAGTCCGAACTGCCGTACGTTGCCACGCTCATGGAAAGCGAAGTAAACCACGAGCTCTTTGCATCGGATGAATTCGCTGCCTTCCGCGAAGATCACAGTGACGAGCTTACCGGGGACGCTTCGCCCATGAAGATCTACGTCGCAGATAAGATCGCGAGAGCTCGTCTCGTCGAGAGCGCCGAAACTGAGAAGCTGGCGAAGGCGGGCAGGGAAAAAGTTGCCGGCATCATCACCACGAATTATGACTGTATGTGTGAGACCCTATTCCCTGGTTTCACGACCTACGTCGGAGAAAGCGACCTCCTGTTCTCTGACCAGGCTTTCTCTCAGGAGATATACAAGATCCATGGCTCAGTCTCGAGGGCGGGAAGCATCGTCCTGACCAGCGCTGACTATGCGGAGTTCGCGCAGAAGAGGAAGTATCTCTCGGCGAAGCTGCTCACCCTCTTCGTCGAGTATCCCGTCATCTTCCTCGGTTATTCGATTCAAGACGAGAACATCAGGTCGATACTGGGTGACATCTGCGAATGCCTACCAGATGACAAGCTCAAACGGCTGGGCAAGCGGCTCATCTTCGTTCAGCACGCAACCGACACCTCTGTTGGCGAGATTGCTATGAGTTTCGGTGGCCGTACGCTTTCGATGACGAAGATCACCACGGATGACTTCGAGTCGATCTACGATGCGATGCGCAGCTTCCGGAAAATGTATAGCACGCGATTTATCCGCGAGTTGAGGGGCAGCGTGTTCAGGCTTGCGGAGCATATCGACCCGAGTTCCGACATCATCGTCTCAGGGATAGACAATGTCCTCAACGACCTTGACCCGGACCAGAAGATCGTCATCGGCCTGTCGGTGTCACCAAGTAGCATCGGAAAGCCGATTTCACCTGAAGATATCTTCGAGGACATCGTGCTCGATAACCTTCGCTATGACCCAAAGTTCATCGTCGAGAACTACCTCAACATGTACGTGCGCCAACGGCCCAACAACATGCCTGTCTTCAAGTACACGCGCGGACTCGGTGGAGAGGTCGGTAAGGACATAGCGACTTATCTCCCAACGCTCACCTCGATTGATAGCTATCGAAGCGAAACGTTCCGCAAATCGATGCCTGCGACTCGTCGCAGATTCGAAGGGTCGCTGAGCATAAAGGGCCTTGCGAATGCATGCGCGCCAAAGAGCCCGTTCGCGTTCATCCCGTGCCTTTCAGAGGAAGAGATGGACGTCGACGACTTGGAAGCGTTGCTGAAGCGGGCACTGGCTGACGTGGGAAACGACCCTGCCAAGAAGAGGGCTCTGTTGAAAGATTCGCATTATCGGAAGTGCGTCCGCATCTACGACTTCTTGCGCTATGGAAAGTAGGAAGTCCCCCAACCTTCACCAATAGTCCGGGCAACGGCATCCGAACCTAGATCCAGTTGGGGGACATGCTCCCGAACTATGCACGGTTTCCCGCGCAAAGCTAGTTTAGCAAAGAAATGTGGAGATTGGCGGTTGGGCGCTTGAGATTCCTGCCAACTGCCGCACCCCTTGAATATCAACTTCATCCGAACACCTCCCAAATTCATCCGTACATGTACGGATGAATTTGGGAATCCGATACCCTGAGGGCCGGGTCGGCCGGCCCCGGGAGATCGGAGGACGCCATGTCCGGAAAGAGCGGGAAGGGCGCCGCGAGGGCGGTCCCGAGGGCCCACGGCAGGCGATCGGCGATTTCATGCAACTACGGCTGAAGTGTCTTTATGTGGTTCAGCGCACCCAACAGTACCGTTTGATTTCGCTCAAAGCATAAACGAAACCATGCATATATTCCCAAGGCAATCAGGCATGGCGTCACGAAAACCCCGGCAGCGATTGAATTGTTGCCCGCCCATGCAGACAGACACCCTCCGACCGTAAGTGAGATGATCATGCTGATCACGCTGGGGGCCCAACTCGTATAATGCACCCCACTCACCGCCTGTTCGACTATTTCGCATTTCTTTTTCAGGCTAATGTCCTCATCCACTTCACCAAGAGAAAAGTCCACTCCCGAAATTAAATCGAGCAATTCAGCCTCACTGTAGCCGCCTTCCTTGAATCTTTTAATGAAGAAACCTCCTGGTCCAGGCCCACAGATAGGACGGTTTACACGAAACAGTTCCTTATAGGCGATTCCCATTGTTAACTCCTTAAAGTGCAGATGCTATTTACGCTATCGTTCTATCATTTCGTCCGGACAGATTTTTATCGGACCGTCGGCAACCGTTCACAAGGACATCCCGTTCAGTAACTCCCCGCGCTCCTCATACCCGCGCTCGAGCTTCTTCCCAAGCTCCGCAGCGCAGCGCTTCGTTTCCTCGGCAAACAGGTCATCGATAGCCCTGTCAATCCGCGTGCAAGTCTGCCGATGCTCGTCCTTCCAGGGCAGGTTGAGTCCCAAACTCGCGTCCCAATAGCCGCCGAGTTTGGCGTTAATTACTTCCTCGGGATACAGCACGTCGCGGCGAATGTCCTCAACTACATCGTCCTCGTCCATATCGCAGGCCGCATCGCCCTGCTCGAGGAACTTGCGCAGCTCCTTTTGCGCCCGGATGTTGTTCAGCATGCGAACACACACCACGGCCAAAAAGCGATAACGTTCGCATAGATCCCACTCGCCTTCGAGCCATACGCGAAAGCCCAGCATTTCGCTCGCGGACTCATCATCCATCAGGATCAATTCCCACGGAAGCACATTGGCGAGTGCGTCCTCCCCCAGCCTTTGCACGCCGTCGCGCATAAAGATGCACGGCTCCACGTCGTAATAGCCAAAACCGTGGCCCGCATCGCGACGATTGATGACATGCTTGGGCAACAGGATGATCTTGTCGCTGGGCTCGGGATCTATCTTCCGCAGCTTTTTGACCTTGCGGCGGGCGCGCTTTAGGCTGCGTTCGCTATCGCCACGGCCGCGGCCGTCCGGCTTGCCGCCGTATCGAAGGGCAACCTCACGCGCCAGGATCTTTGTGTCCGCAGCGCACAGCAGGTCGCTCACGGTGGGCAGGTCTTCCCACTCAATGCCATCGACGTCCCAAATCCTGTTCATGTTCAACCTCTTTCTGGCTGTGAATTTACGCACTTGTTCGCCCTGCACAACGTACTTGTAAGGCATGCGCCCCGCTAGAGCGCCTTCTTGCTGGGCGCAATCACCTCGTCCACCAGGCCCAGCTCCAGAGCGCGCCTGGCGTTGCACCAGCAGTCGCGCTCGGTGAGCTCGTGGAACTCCTGGGCGCTCAGGTTGCCATGCTCGGCCAGCAGCTCGTCCAGCTCGGCGCGCATGGCCGCTGTATGCTGGGCCACGATCTCGATATCGGTCTGCTGCGCCATGCCCATGCCGCCCATCAGTTGGTGGATGAGCACCTGCGTGTGGCGGTACACCTGACGGTGGTCGCCGCAGGCCAAGATCACCGCGGCCATCGAGGCCACGACGCCCTCGCCCACCGTGATCACGGGGCAATCGAGCGACTGCATGGTGTCGATGAGCGCCAGCCCCGCCGTGACGCTGCCGCCCGGGCTGTTGATGATGAGGGTGATGGGCTCGGTCGCACTTTGATGCTCCAGCACCAGCATGGACTTAATAAGGCCGTTGCAGGTCGCATCGTTGACCTCGCCCTCCAGCAGCAGCACACGGCTGTTGAGCAGTTCGCTTGCCATATCGACAGCGGCAACACGGCCGTCCTTGGACTTCTTTATGATGCTGGGCTCACGATACATAACGGGCATGGCAATTCCCTTCTAAACGGAATCGGTAAGGAGGCAAAAACTGGACCGCACGGCTTACGACTAACGGAAGCCGTGCGACAAAACATGCAAGATGGGGTACACAAAGCTGCAAGGGCTAATCCCTCAGCCACTTGGCAGCATTGGGATGATCGGCGCAAAAGTACTTCTTGGCGCGGAAGGGACGCATGCCGGTCACCTTGACCAGGCAATCGGTGCGGGGCATAAGCCCAACCTCGCCTGGGGTCATCACGCAACCGCGCACATCTACGGCAGTGCGCTCGGCGCCCACGTACTTGGTGCCCAAAACCGACTCGCCACACAGTTCGCTTATGTAGTTCTGCGTCGCGATGTTGCTGCCGCCGCCCATATAGACCAAACTATCGCAGTTATCGAGGATGGTAAGCGCCGTGGATTTGCCGTACACGACATCGAGCTGGCTCAGCGATTGCGCACACATCAAAAAGCTAATGCCGCGACTGCGCACAGTCGCAATGCTGCGCTCAAAATCGGGGATGCGGCCCACATTGGGAAACTCATCGAGCACAAACTGCACGCGACGCTGCAAATGGCCGCTGGGGCTGGCATCGGCACGGCGCTGGGCAAGGTTAAACAGCTGCTTAAGGGCAACGTTCGCAAGCCATGCATTAGCCGAATCGTTGTCGCTCACCTTAAGATCGATCATGCGCTTGCCCTCGTCAATACGATCAAGACGCATCTCGTCATTCTCAAAAACGCGCATGAGCTGAGGCGTCTTAAGCCGCGAGATAGTTGCATTGAGCGTGATCAGAATACTCTTAAGCGTCCTATCTGCCGCACCTCGAAAATCGCGATACTGCTCAACGCCATACAGATCAGCGTTCTCCGCACCAAACTTATCGAGAAACTCCCTGGACTCCACCTCTTCTACAAGGTAGTCCAACGGGAATCGCCCCTCACCATCTCCCGTAACCTTGATGAGCGCAGCCAGTTTAAAGACGTTGTTCATCTTAAGGTAGCGGCGCGGGGCATTGGGGTCCTCACCCGGCGTAAGGGTGCCGGCAAGGGTCTCCAGGAGGAACAGGATTCCAACAATCGCTCGAAGCAGCAGGTCGCTCGCGTTATTCCAGAACGGATCATACCTAAGGCTACGGCCGTCAGGATCGACCCCCTCCATGATTGCCGCCACTGTGGTGGGGATATCCTCGACATCCATCACGTAACGCAGAGGGTCGTATCCGGCCGACTGCTCGGGATTAACAGTATCGAGAACCGTTACCTCGTAGCCGTCCTCTTCAAAGCCTTTCCCCGTACGGCGCAGCAGCTCACCCTTGGTGTCTGTGACCACATAACAGCATTCGTGGTGATTGAGCAGGTTGGGCAAAATGAAACTCGCCGTTTTGCCGCTGCCGGTACCTCCAAAGGCAAAAACATTGTTGGACACACTCGTCTCCCAATGCTTGTCGTCCTCGTAGAACGCCACCGTGGCACCCTGCGCCAGGATCACGTCGCGCTGCTCATCGCCGGACGACAGCGCCCGCATCTCCTCCTTAGTCGCCCACTTCTTGGTCTGATACTCCGTTTGCTGCGCGGCCTCGTAGCCGTACATCTTGATGACTGGCATGGCGTGACCCCTTTCTTGTCCGTGGCGTTAGTGGTTGTTAAGCAATGCGATCGTCGCCGTCGTCCTCATTGAGCTGTGCCGAGTGCGGCGACTTGGTCGCGTGACCGATCAGGCGCTCGGCCTGCGCCAGATAACTCTCGCGAGCAGCAGTTGAGACCGTTGTGTCGCCCAGGTACGCAAGCAGTGCATGGATCATCAGCTTGTCAAGCAGGTCGTAATCTTTATGATGCTTGATATTGAGGAGATAGCGATTTTCGAGTCCGTGTACTTTGTTGGTCAAATCGATTTCCATCTTTTCCTCCATGTAATAAAAAGTGTGTCGTTCGTCCAAAAGTGCCTCAAACGGGCGTTTGACGCATAACTCAAAGTTGAAACGCGGACTCGTATCGAACACGCGTCGCTGCACCTTGAGGTAGCGCTTATAAAACATGACGGCATCATCTTCATCCGCCGTAAAGCCACGCGATCCATCGCGGTGCAGCCGGTCGCATGGCTTTCTGCCATCGGTATGGCGCACGAAGGAGGACGGGATATAGGCACCCTGCTTGGTGCTGTACTTCATCCCTGTCGCAACTTCCTCGAACAAGAGAACACCAGCCGATTTAAAGCCCGCAGTACGCCCGTGCCTAAACATACTCACCACAGTCGCTACACTGCCTATGCGGCTATCGCGCGGGGGAAAATACAGTGGCAGCAAAGCGAGTGTCGCGGCAGTCAAAAGTTCGCGGGCCTCGTGTACATCGGCTCGATACTGCTCGGGCACCAGCCCGGGAATATCGGGCGAGCGCTCTTCCAGCACGCCAACGAGCGATTTGGCCAGGCGCTCGACGTTCTTCTCGCCGCAGTACGGACACGGAAGAGACCGTTCTACCTTTCCGTTCATTTCGCACATGTCGCGGAGATCCTCGTCGATCGCACTGAGGAATGCCTCGTAGATGTTGTCCCGTTTCTTCATGAATGTTTCTTTCTATCCGGTTTCGGGTGTTTGGTGTAAGTCTGTTCTAAGTTTTAGAATGCTCTGAGGTATGGATGATGACAATCGACCTAACCTGCAGCTTCGTTAGTGAAATCACCCTGCTTGATAGCGCGGTTTGCCTAAAGGCTGTGTAGCGATTGCATCAAGCAGTTGGTATTGAGTTGGTTTTGGATTGCTTCGAGGATAGCACAGTAGGCTGTTCTCGTCATTAGAAATTTTTAAATTTTTCTGCTATTATATAGCCCACCAAGAAGAAAGGGCTCTATACATGCGTGAAACAACATCATTGCCACGTCTCACCGCCGCCGCCCTCTCGCGCGCGCTTAACCTAGAACAAGGCAGCCGCCTACTCACCGTTCGCCTACCTGGCGCCATCGGCTGCGAGGCGCTTCGTGAATGCTTCAGGCTGAACGGCAACGGCGTACCTAATATTTGCGAACTTGAGCCCGGCAAGCAGAACACGGGCAATGACAACGCGGCGCCGGTGTTTATCGATGCCACAGCTTGCGTTCGCAAACGTTTTCGCGAAATCAACAGCGCATGTGAGGCGCTCATTAATGATCTGGAGCCTGGCTACCTGGGCTTCTGCGATTGGGAGGCCTATCTCTGGTGCCTGTATGCACTAGCCCTCTCCGGTCGTACTCGAGCCGCCGTACTGCTGCCGTTCGAGTCTTTGGACAACGCCGAGCAGGCACGCGCGATTCTGTTGCGCGAGGGGCTCGTCGAAAGCGTCCTATATCACCCGCTCGCCGAATCTCCGATGCACGGCATGTACGCACTTATTGTATTGTCGACGGGAAATCGCAGCGTTTCATTCCGCAATGCCGCCACGCCCATGCCACGCCTTCGGTTTGCCGACGGGGCTCGCTACCCCAATCTTCCCTTGGCTTTCTCCCCTGACTGGAGCGGCATCGAGTGCGACTCACGCAAAACGGTTTCCATTGAAACCGTCGAGCTCGAAACGCGCAAGCTACTCCAACACCACGCCGCGCTCTCCAAAGGCAGGGTTGGCCTGATCTCCGTAGCTCAAAACTACAGCGCAACGCTCGGCGACAGCTTTATGCGCGTGGTGCCGTTTATGCCCCGAGACAGCACCACCTCGGATGACATCGACGCTGTCGAGGTGCGCCGCATTTCATCTCAGGATTTCCGCAACGGCTATTTGCTGCCCAAGGATGTTGCGGAAGGCGCGTCGGAGCTGGATTCCGAACCTGTAAAGGTAAGTCCAGACGTGTTGGCTCGTTACGAGCTTCGTTGCGGCGATATCGTCATGCCGCGCATACTCGGTCGTTACGGCGCGTCGAACCTACTTGTGGTCGGCATCGATGATGCAAAGCAGCATCTAGTTGCCTCGCACAACACCACCGCCATTCGCCCGGCGATTCCAACGATGACCGACGAGGAGCGCATGGTGTATGCAGAGATGGTCGCGGCGTACCTCACCGACGGCCATGGGTCCATAGTTTTGCAGGTATTGTCCGACAATCAGTACAGCCACGCCATCCGCCCTACCGATCTGTTCGAGATCGAAGTCCCACCAGCACTCGACCCGCGTACGCGCGAGTATAGCGAATCCATCAATCGCTTTGCCGAGGTCGTAAGGGCCAAGAAACAAGCCGAGGCCGCTGTCGCCCAAGCCCAGCGCAACCTCGAAGCCGCAAAGAAGGCCGTTACTCAGGTGGTCGACCAGGCCTGTGAGTAGCGCATACATAGGCAGTAGAAACGTCTTAAGCCGGCGGCAGGAACTAATCCTGCCGCCGGCTTAACTATCTAGCCTATTCCCATCCCGTGGTCTGAGGATTCCATTTGCGCACATTCGCCGAATGATTAAAGCACGGTGTATACAACCGATTGACGACCCCTTCTGCCCCAGCAATGTTCCCCGCGAGATCAAGTACCCCCGCCTGCCTTGCCATCTTTATGTACTGCGCAGAACCATTTTGTTTCCACCAGAGAGGCGCCACGAACTCTTCCGGCATTGCCACCTTGCGGGCAGATGCTTCTTTCTCGACCCTCTCGACAAGCGTAGTCCCATCGACGAAGCAAGTTTTCGCGTACACCAAGATGTCGACTATATCCTTGATTCGCGAAGAGGCACGGCCCTCATGCATCTCTACCATTGCGAGCAATTAATCTGCAAGGGCACTCTCCACTCGGCATACTCGATAGTCGCAGACTGGGAGCCCCTCAATATTCAAACGATCGATCGGCGCAAGAACCTCAGGCTCAAGTCCCCGCACTTCATCAATTACCAAGTCAATTGAAATTGGCTGCAGCTTCTTGGTTCCCATAAAGGGGGTGAACCACACCTTCGCACCACACCGATACTCATCTTCTTTTTTGATCTGCTCTGCACGATCAAAGACAAACGAAACGAAATCCTCCAGATCAATCGAAGCCGCCCGCGCCAGATCGGCAACAGCCTCTTCGAGGCTCTCCTCTTGAGCAACCAAGTCAATATCTCTTGTGACACGCGCATCGAGTGTTCGCGCCAGGACGCTTTGGCCACCCTTGAGTACAAAGCGGCCGTCATCTTCTGAAAAAACGCGACATAGGAAGCGATGAAAGTAGAAACCGACGATCGCCCGATTAGTATCCATCGGCGATTCTCTTGCGGCATCCCTAACAGCCATCTCCAGTGCGGCAGGTGTTTTGTACTTCACCATGTCCTCCGTTTTTCATTACTCGTTCAGCGCCGTCAACAAGGACATCATCAACTCGCGTCGTTTGGCGGTTTTAGAGTTCTCCTCTACAAGATCTTTCAGCCGCTGTATCTCGAGCCCTCGCCCAAGCGCGTCGTTATAGGCATCGATAATTAATGAGGGGTCCTCGCAATCGAGGCAAAGATCAACAAGCGTGCGCTCGGGTTTAGTTACCGGCAGGCCGTCGAGCCAGACGATGTCCTGCTCAGCGATCTCGCGCTTTGCAAAAGAAAGGGATTCGTTTCTCGTATTGATGCGCATGGGCGCGGTCATCCTGTAGGGGGACAGATAGAAATCGCCCATTTGCTGTAGGTTCGCCGCTGTCGTACCGCTCACGGCGATGCCATCCCACTGGCGTTTTCTCTCCCACGCGCAAAGGGAGGGATTGGTGAGTTTCCAAAAAGCGTTGAGCTCGTCGGTGTCTCGGCGCTGCGTGCCCGACATCCGGTAGGCGCCGTGGCATATCCGTTCAAGACGCCCCACGCGGCATGAGTGTGCCAGCGCATCTCGAGAGATGTCCATACGAGCCGCCTGGGCTGTGGTGAACACGCCCTCACTCTCGGAAAGCTCGCTTATCGCCGTTATGTTGCTAAAGTACTTCATGTTGCAATTGTAGGATATTCTCATGCTTTTGCAACGTGATTTTGATTCCCTATGACCGGCGTGCTTTGCGTACCCCTTTTCTGCCACCACTTTGTCATCGGCCCACCATCCCCTGCTATCGAGGTCTAATACTTTTCCGCGAAGTGAACGTCTGTTTTTGGACCCCTGGAGCATCCGCATTTTTCAACGGCATAAACGCAGGATTCTGGCATCAAAGCCGCAGGAAACGGCACCCGAAAAGTGTCGATGCTTCGGGGGTCCGTTTTCACTCATTCACTTCTCGGAAAAGTATTAGACCTCGCTGTCAGCCGTCCCAAAGATCAGACTGCACCTCCTTCACGCCACGCAAAACCTGCCTTTTCTGCCCCCGCCCGCCTCCGCGCCACCCAAAAACTCATCCACTATTAATCTTGGCTCAAGAATCGCTTAATCTATAACCTGCACTATAGAGTTCGACCAAGGGCGGGGCGGCACCGCGCAACGCAGGCCGCCGAACGCAACGCTCGCGCCCGGGCAGATAGCCCGGCGTCGCGCCCATCGAACGAAAGGACAGGTCATGGACGACCTCGAAAAAGTTGAAACCATCCGCACCAAGTGCAACGTGAGCTATACCGATGCCAAGGCCGCGCTCGACGCCGCCGACGGCAACGTTCTGGACGCCATCATTTGGCTCGAGTCGCAGGGCAAGACCCAGACCACGTCGGCGCACGCCGCCACCGAGTCCGCGCCAGTCGATGAGCCCTCGGCCGAGATGGTCGCCGCACAGGCCGCCTACGAAAAGTCGAGCGAAAAGACCGACTTCTCCAAGAAGATGGACAGCGTGTGGGAGTACCTCAAAAAGCTCTTCCGCCTGAGCCTGGACACCAAGTTTATCGCCACGCGCCGCGATGCGATCATCCTCAACATCCCCATCCTGATCCCCATCGTCGCGCTGTTTGCCTGGGGCGCCACGATATGGCTGATGCTGATCGGTCTGTTCTTTGGCATGCGCTACCGCATCGACAGCGACGGCGACGTGCCCGGCAGCATCAACAACCTTATGAATCACGCCGCCGACGCCGCGGACGACATCAAGCAAAATCTGAACGACGACAAGTAATCGCAGACGGGGGCACGCATGGCACGGATCCTGATCGTAGAGGACGAGGAGAAAATCGCCCGCTTTGTGACGCTCGAGCTGGAGCACGAGGGCTACCAGGTGGAGCACGCCGCCGATGGCCGCACCGCCGTGGACCTGGCACTGGAGCGCGACTACGATTTGATTCTGCTCGATGTACTGTTGCCGCAGCTCAACGGCATGGAGGTCTTGCGGCGTGTCCGCAAGCACAAGGATGTGCCAGTGATTATGGTCACCGCGCGCGATGCCGTGATGGATAAGGTGGCCGGGCTCGATGCCGGCGCCGACGATTACCTGACCAAGCCGTTTGCAATTGAGGAGCTGTTCGCACGGATCCGCGTGGCGCTGAAGCGCTCGGAGACCGTGCGGGCGGCTTCGGGTGTTGGCGGCGCCGGCGCCGGGGCTGGCGTAGCGAGCAGCACGGCCGCCGGTATCGCCACAATGTCCCCGGCAACCGACACGGCCCAGGCTGCTGCCACGCCCTCCCCCGCCACACTCACCGTGGGCTCGGTCGCGCTCGACCCCGACCGCCGCGAAGTCACGGTCGGCGGCTCGCCCATCGCGCTCACGGCTCGCGAGTTCGACGTCCTCGCCCTGCTTATGGCGCACGCCGAGACCGTACTCACGCGCGAGCGCATCGCGCACGAGGCGCTGGGCTACGAATACGTGGGCGACACCAACAACGTCGACGTGCACATTGCGCACCTGCGCGCCAAGATCGAGGACGCCGGGGGTGCCAGCATCATCCAGACCGTGCGCGGGGTGGGCTATGTCTGCCGCGCGTAACGCCGAGGCCAAGCGCGTCACCTCCATCGCCCGCGCCATCAACTGGAGTTATATGTGGCGCCGCCTGATGAGCTACGTCTGGCTCGATCTGCTGCTGATGGTGATTGCAGCGGCGATCCTCGTCTATGGATACAACCAGACGCTGCCCGACGGCGCGTTTACCGCAGGATGGATCCCCAGCGCCACCGTTCACGGCATGTCGCTGACGCCCGCGCGCGGTTGGGACCTGACAACGCTCACCTATACCGTCGAGCTTACGCGCACCACCAAGACCTTCCCCCTCGCGCAGGACCTCGTCGCACTATGGCCTCTCTACCTTGTCGTTGTGGGTTGGCAGGTCATCAGCGTGCTCAACATGCTCGGTGGTGCCCGCCGTGTGCGCCGTACCATGGCACCGCTCAACGACTTGGCCTTGCGCGTGGACGAACTCGGCCGCATGCAGCTCGCCGGCGGCAAGATGGAAACGCTGGAGCAGGCCATCGAGCGCGCAAGCGTCGACTCGCCGAGCGTCACCACCGGCGACGCCGACCTGGCAAGCATCGAGGTCGCGCTCAACCGCCTGCTGCGCCAGATGCAAGAGGCCAAGCTGCAGCAGATGCGCTTTGTCAACGATGCAAGCCACGAGCTGCGCACGCCCATCGCGGTAATTCAGGGCTACGTAAACATGCTCGACCGCTGGGGCAAAGACGACCCGGACGTGCTGGCAGAATCCATCGCATCCCTCAAGGCCGAAAGCGAGCACATGCAGGAGCTCGTGGAGCAGCTGCTGTTTTTGGCACGCGGCGATGCCGGCCGCACCGTGCTGCGGCGCGCGAATACTAACCTGGCTGCACTGGTCGGCGAGGTATGCGAGGAATCGCAGATGATCGATGCCGAGCACACGTATCGGCTGGCCTTTGATGCTGCGCTTGTCAGCGACCCGCGCTGCGACGCGTCCGTCGACGTCGCGCTCGTGAAGCAGGCCCTGCGCGTAATCGTGCAAAACGCCGCCAAGTACTCGGATGCGGGAACGACCGTCACATTTGGCGTAGCGCCCGATGCGGGCATGGGTACGATCGACATAAGTGTTGAGGACGAGGGCATCGGCATGAACCAGGAATCCGCAGCTCACGCGTTCGAACGGTTCTACCGTGCCGACAACGCGCGCGATGCCGGCGCGCAGGGCTCGGGTCTGGGGCTTGCCATTGCCAAGTGGATCGTCGATAGCCATGGCAGCGTCATTGGCGTGACCTCAGTCGAGGGCGTTGGCAGCCGCTTTACGATTCGCCTGCCGCGGTAGGAAGCCCCTCGGCATCAAAACCACCCCTAAAAGGGGTGGTTTGCTCTTAGGGTATAACCCTTGGATTTCCGGCACGCGTCTAAAGGCGCCGGCCCTCACGGGGTTCGGGCCGCACTGCAGATTGACCCGTGACGGGCCGGTCAAACCGGCGCTATTTACGCCCCGGCCCCCTATCGAAGGGGTCCTCGTACTCCTTGACGCTCAGCCGGTCGATCGCGATGTCGGCCTTCTCCTGCTCCCGGATGTACTTCGCAATGGTGGCCTCGTTCAGGCCGACGGTGGACACGTAGTAGCCCTCGGCCCAGAACTTCCTGTTGCCGAACTTGTACTTCATGTTCGCGTGCTTGTCGAATATCATCAGCGAGCTCTTCCCCTTCAGGTAGCCCATCACGCTCGATACGCTGTACTTCGGCGGTATCGCCAGCAGCATGTGGACGTGGTCGGGCATCAGGTGCCCCTCGATGATCTCTATCCCCTTGTACTGGCAGAGTTTCCTGAAGATCTCCCCAAGGTCGGACCTTATTTGGTTGTAGATGACTTTGCGCCTATACTTCGGCGTGAACACGACGTGGTACTTGCACATCCACTTCGTGTGCGACAGGCTGTAGGCCTTCTGGGCCATACGCCACCACCGCCCTCTCGACTCGGATTCCTTGCGGCCTGAACAATCGCAAGTGTCCGGCGAGGGGGCGGCTTTGTAAAGCCGTTTGGCCCCACCCGCATAGCGGGTGGTTTCTGATGCGGCGCGCTGCGCGCCCCGCACAGGCTAAAGCCCGTAATAAATAAAGGGATAAGGCCATGCGGCCCTATCCCTTTTCGTTGGCTATAGCAGCTTGTGCGCTAGTCGCGGCACAGGTGCACGGCGAAGCCGGCGAACTCGCGCTTAAAGTACACGAGTTTGGTGCCGCCGTCGGGCAGCAGCACGCGCGACTCCTCGTTAACCTCGAGCCCGCGCTCGGCAAACCACTTCTCGGCCGCATCGATGTCGTTGACGGCAAAGCCAATGTGGCCCTTGGCGCCACGACCGTTCTGCTTCATGATCTCGACCAGCGAATCGTTAAAGTACGAAACGGGGGTCTCGATGACGGGCAGGCCCATCATCGTCGAGAACAGCTCCGCGATCTCCAAGGCGTCTGCCGGGTCGGTGGCGTTAATGCCCACATGGGCAACGCGCATACCAAAGAGCTCGACCGGATTGGCGTTCTGCTCACTCATACAGGCAGCGCCTACTGAGCCATGACGTCGAGAACGGCCTTCTCAGCAGCGACGCGGTTCATGCCGGTCATGAAGGGCACGCCGCTCACGTACGGGCAGGTGAGGCCCTCGGGGGCAACGGTGGTGGCGATCAGCAGGTCGGCGCCCTCGTCGCAGTAGTCCTTGGCCTCGGAGATGGCGCACTGCACGATCTCATACTTGCCGGCATAACCGTTGGCGTCGAGCAGGGTGGCGACCTTCTGGGCAACGAGCGTGGAAGTAGCAGCGCCAGCACCGCAAGCCAAAACGATCTTCTTCATAGGTAATGTCTCCCTTCATGGTTTACTTTAGGTAAGTGTACCGCAGCGAGCGATGTCACTCGGCCTCGATGAGCTTTTATGCCAGTTTGCTTGCGCGCTGCGTATAATACATCTAGTACGTGTTGTCATACCGCTCGCTTCATGAGCGACTAAGGACCCCAATATGCCCGATTCCCGCACCCTCTGGACCGCCGTCGTCATTATTTGCATCGCCGTGTCGGTATTCTTTAGCGTCAAAAAACGCACCACGTTTAAGCGCCTGCAGCAGCTTATGGCTGCGAAGCAGTGGGACGAGTTCGATCGTTTGCTCGATGGCAAACTCACCAGCATGCTGTACCCGCGCTATAACCGCGACTACCTGCGCCTGAACTCCTATCTGCTGCGCGAGGACCACAAGCGTGCCGACGAGATGTTCGATTTGCTGCTGGGGCTCAACCTGCCCAAAATGCAGCGCGTCGACCTGGTGATTAAGGCCTTTAACTACTACGTTGGCCAGGAGGACCGCAAAAAGTCCAAGGTGCTGCTGCACGAGATCAAAGGCTTTGAGGGCGGCCAGGCCGAGGCAGTCGCACACGAATGCCAACTGATGTACGACACGATGATCCTCAAGCGCCACAACGACATTCCCGAGCTGGAGCGCATGCTCAAGGAGGCCGGTGACGACAAGGTCAAGAGCTGCCGCCTGGAATACCTGCTGGCCCTGCAGTACAAGAACAAGGGCGACGAAGCCAAGTTTGCCGAGTACTTGGAAAAGTCAGGCCGGCACTCAATGGCCGTCAACGCGTAACGGACGGCTTGTGCTAGACTTCTAGTCTCACGGGGGCGTGGCGGAATTGGCATACGCAGGAGACTTAAAATCTCTCGCCGCAAGGATTGTGGGTTCGAGTCCCACCGCCCCTACCATGTGATTGCTTACGAGCCCGTGTCCCGTTGGGATGCGGGCTCGTTTCTTTTGGACGCCGGCGGGACTCGAACCCGCGAGGGGGCGAGCACCAGGCGGACGCGCAGCGTCCGCAGCGAGCCGACGAGGGCGCCGGCAGGCGGCCGAAGCCGGTGCGGATTTGCGCAGCAAATACGCGGACGTCCCACCGCCCCTACCATATGGAGCTTTCGAGCCCGTGTCCCCAAGGGATGCGGGCTTGTTTCTTTTAGATGCCGGTGGGACTCTAAGCTGCGGTGGAATAGATCCTGTTTATACCGTTTATCAGCTTATTTAGGAACTATTTCACCGCAACTCAGAGGAAGACGGTTAAAGAGCGCTCAGGCTGGGGACCCAGGCGATGGTGGGGGTCGCGCCGTCGAGAACCTCGTTGATGGTGGCGGCCATGCCGGCAAGCAGGCTGTTCTCGCTTACGGTGAGCGTGTCGTAGCCGCCGGCTCGCATGAGCTCGCGGATTACCACGGCGCCAGCCAAGATCACGCCCGCGCGTTTGGGCTGCACACCCGGTAGCGCGGCGATGCTGTCCGCGTCCAGCGTGGACATGCGCTCGATAGCGGCCGAGACCTGCTCCAGCGAAAGCTCGCGCAGGTGCACGAAGCTCGAATCATACGGCTCCAACTCGTGGACCAGAGCCACCAGCGTAGTCACCGTGCCGCCCACTGCGACCAAGCGTTCGGCGCGCTCAAAGTCGACAGGCAGACTCTCAAAGTAGCCCGCAAACTGCTCGTTTGCCCATGCGGCAGCGGCAGCAAGCTCGCCGTCCGCAGGCGGCAGCGCCGAGAAAAACCGCTCCGTCACACGGCGGCAGCCAATGTCCAGCGAGCGCGTCCCTTCTAGCGCAAAGACGCCACGCTCCGGCGCATAGACGCCCGTCGCGAGCTCCGTGGATCCGCCACCCGAATCGGCAACAATAATGCGCTCGCCGGCAAAGTCGTGCGCCACGCCAAAAAACGTCAGGCGTGCCTCGACCTCGCCCGGAATCACCTGCGGTTCGAGCCCCAGCTCGCGCAGGCCGTCCAGCAGCAGGGCGGCATTGGACGCATCGCGCGCGGCACTCGTGCACGTGGTGCAGATGCACACGGCCCCAAAGGCATGCGCCTCGTCCACAAACATGCGACACGCGGCGAGCACACGCTCGACGGCCGCCTCGCAAAAGCGGCCCGTCGCGTCCACGCCCTCGCCCAAGTCGGTGATCTCGGTATGCTTGGACGATTCCACGATCGCCCCGGCCTCGACCTGCGCTAACACCAGTCGCGACGACACTGTTCCCAGGTCGATCGCGGCTACCTTATAGCGTTTGCAATCTGCCATTGCAGGCTCCCCTCCGGGCGCTATTTGCCGTTGGACACGACCGTCTGGCCCTCGACACCGTTAAACCCAAACAGCATGTCGAGCGCCTGGATGTACCACGGCGCGTCCTTACCGACGTCTTCGATTTCCTTGGCAACTTCGCTGGCCTTCTTGGCGTTCGACGACTTCTTGCTCGAAGACGAATCCGAATCGTCGTCCAGGCCCTGCACTTCAATTCTCTTCTCGCCGGGCATCACCAGGCCCAAGTCCTCGGATGCCGCGTCCTTGATACCCTCCTCCGAGAGCAGCTTGTCGACGCTTTTCTGCAGCTCGTCGTTGTACTGCTGGCGAATCTCGACCTGCTTGGCCAAGATATCGTTCGAGCGTTTGGCAACGTAGAGGTCGCGCACGGGAAAGTACAGGCTCACGAGCACCAGGACGACGACAATGCCAATAAACAGCCCGCGCTGGGGTCCATGGGTAAAGTCGTAAATTGCCTTGACCGCTGCGTTGTCGTTGGCGTAGTGCATAAAGTCCGAGCCGGAAAGACGGCTTGAGGGACGGCGCGGCTTGTCGGACGCCTGGGTCGAAGGGCGCGACGCATGCTTGGAACGCGATGGGCGCACCGGACTATCCGAGGAACTATTTGGCTGAGCATTGGGATGCGAAGTCGCCGGCGAGCTATACCTGGAGCGATCAGCACCAGCATAACCAGACCCGCCAAGCTGTGCGGTACGCGCACGACGAGGCGACGGCTCGCGCGAACCGGCGGAATAATACCTGTTGTCGTAAATCTGATCCATGTGCGCCTTGTGCGGTTGAGGTTTGTTTGCGCTAAGTCCTTTAGTTATAGCACGAGCGCCCGCACCGCCTTCGCCAGCCTTTGCTCGACATAAAAAAGGCGCTGAGCCGTATGGCCCAGCGCCCATAGTTCTTTGCGGCATCCAGCCAAGGCGGGGAGGAACCGAGTCAGCCTCCCCCTCGCCAAATTCGCCCGTTTAGCGAATGTTGTAGAACGCGGCCTTACCGGCGTAGCGCGCGCTGCCCTCGAGCTCGTCCTCGATGCGGATGAGCTGGTTGTACTTGGCAATACGGTCGCTGCGGCACGGGGCGCCCGACTTGATCTGGCCGGCGTTAACACCCACGACCAGGTCAGCGATGGTGGAGTCCTCGGTCTCGCCGGAACGGTGACTCACGATGCAAGCGTAGCCGGCCTCCTTGGCAGTCTCGATAGCCTCGAGCGACTCGGTGAGCGTGCCAATCTGGTTGACCTTGACCAGGATCGCATTGGCGGCGCCCAGCTCGATGCCCTTCTTGAGGCGCTCGGTGTTGGTGACGAACAGGTCGTCGCCTACGAGCTGCACCTTATTGCCAATGCGGCGGGTGAGCTCGACCCAGCCGTCCCAGTCCTCCTCGGCCATGCCGTCCTCGATGGAGATGATGGGATAGGTGTCGACGAGCTTCTCCCAGTAATCGACCATCTGGGCGCTCGTAAACTCAACGCCCTCGCCCTTGAGCTCGTACATGCCGGTCTCGGCGTTGTAGAACTCGGTGGACGCCGGGTCCATGGCGTACATGAAGTCGACGCCGGGCTTAAAGCCAGCCTTCTCGACGGCCTTGGTAATGTACTCGAACGGCTCGGCATTGGTCTTGAGGTTGGGGGCAAAGCCGCCCTCGTCGCCCACGCCGCCGCCAAGGCCGGCCTCGTGCAACACGCCCTTGAGGGTGTGGTAGACCTCGGCGCACCAGCGCAGGCCCTCGGCAAAGCTCGGAGCACCCACGGGCATAATCATGAACTCCTGGAAGTCAACGTTGTTATCGGCATGCACGCCGCCGTTGAGGATGTTCATCATGGGCGTGGGCAGCAGATGAGCGTTGACGCCGCCCAGGTACTGGTACAGCGACAGGCCCGCCGACTCTGCCGCAGCGCGGGCAACGGCCAGCGACACGCCCAGAATGGCGTTGGCGCCGAGCTTGGTTTTGTTGGGCATACCGTCGGCGGCAATCAGTGCGGCATCGACGGCGCGCTGGTCGAAGGCATCGAGGCCCACGACGGCGTTGGCGCACTCGTTGTTGACGTGTTCGACGGCCTGCGAGACGCCCTTGCCCAGGTAGCGGCCCTTGTCGCCGTCGCGCAGCTCGCAAGCTTCGAAAGCGCCGGTCGAAGCGCCCGAAGGCACCATCGCGCGACCGAAGCTGCCGTCCTCGAGCACGACCTCGACCTCGACGGTGGGGTTACCGCGGCTGTCGAGCACCTCGCGACCGTAGACGTCCAAAATGTCACTCATGTTGTCTCCCTCTCACTTGGAAACGTAGTTGATGCAAGCGACTGGCCGACTGTGCACCATCGGTGCGCCTCCGTAAGTTAGCCTTGTCGCACTTTTTGCATTATGCCCTAAGTTAGCCGAGGGATACATATGAATTGGAGAAATCATTCTTTGAGGCGCTTATTTTTGCACCGAGCATTCATCTCTAGAGGTCACCCCCCCCCATTAAATTCTTCTATCGGCATACCGTCTTTACCTGGCTTGCGAATGAAAGAGCCAGTAATGTGCTTTTACATCGTGCAAAGTTCTGGATATCGTGCAATTTTAAGGGTCTGAAGTTCTGGATATCGTGCATAATCAGGTTATAAAAGTTCTGGATATCGTGCACGAGGTAGCCATGCTTAAACGAAAAGCCTATGACAAACTACTAAAATGGAAGCATGAAAGCGCTGGTAAAACAGCACTTCTTATTGAAGGAGCCCGCCGCGTCGGCAAGAGCACGCTTGTCCGCACGTTTGGAGAAACCGAATACAAGTCCTGCCTTGTCATTGATTTCTTTCAAGCACCTGCCGAAGTTAAGCAATATTTTGAGGACTATCGCACTGACTTCGACTCGCTCTTCCTCTATCTCTCGGTTTTCTATAACGTCAAACTTTATGAACATGAGACGCTTATCGTCTTTGACGAGGTCCAGATGTACCCGCAAGCACGCGGACTCATCAAGTATCTCGTTGCAGACGGACGTTACGACTACATCGAAACTGGATCCCTGCTCAGCATCAAGCAGAACATTAAAGATATCGTCATCCCGTCCGAAGAAGAGTCTCTGGAACTTGAGCCCCTCGACTTTGAGGAGTTTCTTTGGGGCATGGACGAAAAGGGGCTGGCCGATCTCATTCGCATGAGTTTTAACAAGATGAAGCCGCTCCCCGATGCCCTACATCGCAGAGCGCTCTCCCTTATGCGCGAATACATGCTTGTAGGCGGCATGCCTGAGCCGGTATCCATCTATGTTGAACAGCGCGCTTTTGCGCCCGTCGACGCTTCGAAGCGCCGAATCGTCCAGCTCTATCGCAACGATATCTCTCGTTTTGCAACCGGTTACGAATTCAAAGTCGTCTCCGTACTCGATGGCATCCCAGGTCAGCTCTCTAAGCACGAAAAACGATTCAAGCTTTCCTCACTTGATAAAAACGCACGCATGCGCACCTACGAAGAAGCCTTCTTTTGGCTGGCAGACGCGCGAATTGCCAATATCTGCTATGCCGCAAGCGAACCGAGTGTGGGCCTTTCACTCAGCATGGAGCAAACGGCCCTCAAGTGCTATATGGCAGACACCGGCCTGCTTGTAACGCTTGCCTTCTCTGACAACAACGATACCGATGAAGACGTTTACAGAGCCGTGCTTCGCGGCGACATCGGATTGAACGAAGGAATGCTTACCGAAAACTACGTTGCCCAATCTCTAAAGGCCAATGGACACAGGCTCTTCTTTTATTTCCAAAGCGGAAAGAAGGAGGGGGAGGAGCGCATGGAAATCGACTTCCTCGTTACCCGACCCTATGTCAATGCCGCCGGAAAGCCGCGCATCAGCCCCATCGAAGTTAAGTCGCCACGCAGATACGGAACCATCTCCCTCGACCGATTCCGCGCGCGCTTTAACAAGAAGATTGGGATGGCTTACGTGTTGCACCCTAAACAACTCGAGTGGGATGCCGAAGCGCAGCTGGCACATCTTCCGTTGTATATGGCTTTTTGCTTGTAGAGACCTCTCTACGAATGGATGTCGTGAGAGACGCAGGCCTCACTCGCTTGCTTTTGCTTGGTCCCACAGGTCGTTGAGTTGAGCGGTTGAGCAGGCGGCGAGGTCATCGCCCGCCTCGTGCACGGCGGCCTCCATCGCGGCCCAGCGACGGCGAAACTTGGCCGTGCTCGCGCGCAGGGCGCTCTCGGCGTCGATGCCCTCTTTGCGCGCAACGTTGACCAGGGCAAAGAGCAGGTCGCCAAACTCCATCTCGCGCTCGGGCGTTCCGGGGGCCTCGGCCTCAAACTCGGCACGCTCCTCGGCGACCTCGTCCCACACATCCTGGACCGTCTCCCACTCAAAGCCCACGGCAGCCGCCTTGCGCGACACCTTCTGCGCCTGCATCAGCGCCGGCAGATGCGTGGGCACGCCGTCGAGCAGACCCTCGGGCGCAGCTTCGCCCGCTGCCACGGCCTTGTCCTTGGCAACCTTCTCGGCAAGCTTGACCTCATCCCAAATCTTGAGCACCTCGTCGGAGCTCTCGGCGTCCGCATCGCCAAACACGTGTGGGTGGCGGCGGATGAGCTTGGCGTCGATATCGCGCGCCACGTCGGCCAGCGTAAACTCGCCGGCGTCCGCCGCAATCTGCGCATGCAGTACTACCTGCATGAGCACGTCGCCGAGCTCCTCGCGCAGATGCGTGGCATCATCGGCCTCGATGCAATCGAGCGCCTCGTAGGCTTCCTCGATCATGTTCTTGCCGATGCTCTGATGCGTCTGCTCGCGATCCCACGGGCAGCCATCGGGCTGACGCAGACGCCAGATAGTCTGCACCAGATGCTGCAGCTCGGCCGACGCGTCGACCAGCGTGGACAGGTCGCGCGAACCCTCGGCATTTTGCTGAGCCATGTGCTGCGCCATAGTTATTCCTCCTCCAGGACCACGTGACGGAACGCGCCGCCCTCGTAGATGCCGTAGCTATGCGTACCGTCCTTGGGAATGCTCACGCTGCCGGGATTGAAGAGCCACAGGCCCGGGTGCGCGGCGCTCTCCTCGTTAACCTTGATGTGCGTATGGCCGTAGACGAGCGCGGAGCCCTCGGGCAGCGCGGGCGCGTGGTCGACGCTGTTGTGCATGCCGGCGCCAAAGACGTGGCCGTGCGTCAGGAACAGCTCACGGCCGGTCTCGTCAAACAGCGTGGCGTAGTCGGCCATGACCGGGAAATCGAGCACCATCTGGTCGACCTCGGCGTCACAGTTGCCGCGCACCGCGATGATGCGGTCGGCCAAGGCATTGAGCAGCGGAATCACGCGCTTGGGAGCGTAGTCGCGCGGCAGGTCGTTACGCGGACCGTGATAGAGCAGGTCGCCCAGCAGGACGATGCGGTCGGGCTGCTCGGACTCGATGGCGGAGCAGAGGCGCTCGGTCCAATATGCCGAGCCGTGAATGTCAGAGGCGATGAGGTATTTCATGAGGGATCCTTTCGGGATGGAGTTGACGGAGCCGGTCGCGGCGCGCCGCACGATCTTGTTATTCAAATCGCAGCGCCGCGCTCTGGGCCGCCTGCATCACGCGCTGGAGCGGTACGTCGTGCTCACGGGCAAGACGGGCGCAGTCTTCGTACTCGGGCGCCGCGCGCTCGCTGCCGTCGGGCAGGGTGGCCACCTTGACGGACACCTCGCCCCATGGCGTCGCTACGCGCTCAAAGCGGCGTGGCAGGCAAACGCGCTCCATAACCTGGCGGCGGATGGCATTGGTCGTGGTTTCCAAAAAGATGATCGTCTGCAGGCGATCGATATCCTCGTGAGCGCAGATTACCTGCAGCTGCCAGCCGGGGCGGCCTTTCTTGCAATAGATGGGCAGCCAGTGCACCTCGCGGGCGCCGGCCTCGCGCAGGCGGTCGGCGGCGTAGGCGAGCACCTCGGGCGACGCGTCGTCGATGTCGCATTCCAGCTTGACGATGGTCTCGGGCGCATCAGTCTCGCGGGACAGCGGGGATTTGCTATCGCGTGGCATACGGTCCGGCTCCTTTCCGCGCGGGCTCGTTTTGTTCACCCAAACGCTAGCACATCGCGGGCGGCGTGGATGTGGCGGAGCGCGATGAGCGCGATTTTCCCTGTCCGCAAGAAACCGGCACCCCGGCGCGCTCGTCGCATCGAGGGCCGCGCCGTTACAATGGAGCGGATTCGCTTGACGCAAAGGAGCCGCCATGCCTGCTTGCCCGCTGGTCGATTGCCATACCCACACCTCGTTCTCGGACGGACACGCCTCGTTTGAGGACAACGTTCGCGCCGCTGCTGCAGCCGGTTGCCGTGCCATGGTCTCGACCGATCACCTTACCCTGCCTGCCAGCATGGATTCCAATTGCGAAGTGCAGGTTGTCGAGGGCAACCTGCCGGCACATCGTCTGGCTTTTGAGGATGCCCGCAAGCTTACCGCGCAGATCGCGCCGGAGCTCGAGCTTATCTATGGCTTTGAGTGCGATTGGTACGAAGGCTGCGAGCCTTTGGTTGAGCGCTGGTCCGAAGGCGCCGTCGTGCGCCTGGGCAGCGTACATTGGATTGGCAACCCCGGCGATATCATGGCCGGTGCCGCGGGTACGGCGGGGACAGAGGACGTCGTTCGTCCCGATGCGCCCGATTCGCGCTGTGGTTGGATCGACGATGACACCAACCTGCACGTTTGGGAAAACCTGGGCGTGCGCGGCGTGTGGGAGCGCTACGTCGACGACTGGTGTCGCGCCTGCGAAAGCCCGCTCAACTTTGACGTGATGGCCCACCCCGACCTGGTCATGCGCTTTTCGAAGGAGGGCTTTGCGCCCGATTTTGACCCCGCGCCGTTCTGGGGGCAGATGGCAGAATGCGCACACGACACGAATCGGCGCGTTGAGGTCTCGACTGCCGCGCCGCGCAAGGGGCTCGACGACTACTACCCCGCGACCGGCCTCTTGCGCTGCTTTGCCCATGCCGAGGTGCCCATTACCTTTGGCTCGGACGCACACCGCGCCTGCGACATCTGCTGGAACATCCGCGAGGCCCAGGCCCACGCCTACGACTGCGGTTATCGAACCTTCGACATCCCCCACCTCACCGGCGAATGGGAATCCACGCCCCTCGCCTAAGACTAGTCATTGGGGACACTCTTCACAAATGACCCCTTGGGGACGGAGGAAAACAGGTCGTTTTGCTCACCACCGACGCCCGAGCAACACCGCCCGCCAAAAAGAACGCCCGTTTACTACGATGAACCGCAAACCTCCGACCATCGGCTTAATGCGGAAAATAAAACCGCAGGTAGAAGTGTTGACGATTTGCTCAAAACCGACGCGTGGTAAGCAGATCCAGTTTCATCGTAGTAATTGGGCATGTTATTTGGCAGCGCCGGCAAAGACTGTCCCAAACGACTAGTCGTTTAAGAACGTCCCCAATGACTACCCAATGACTAGTGGCGGCGGGCGTTGAGTTCGCCGGCCAGCTCGTCGAGGGTAATGCCGTAGCGCTCGAGCGTCACGAGCAGGTGGTAGACCAGGTCGCCGGCCTCGTAGCGAATGTGATCGTGGTCGTTATCCTTACAGGCCATGATGACCTCGCTCGCCTCCTCGGCAAGCTTCTTGAGCAGTTCATCCTCGACGTCGGTCAGCAGACGAGCGGTGTAGCTCTCCTGTGGCGACGCATCGCGACGCCCGTGAATCACCTCGGCCAGTCCCGTCAGCGTCTCGCCGATATTTCCCGGCTGCACGTTAGCTGTTCTGACTCCCATGGTTATTTCCTCTCGTTACTGCAGCGTAAAGTAGGTACCGGTCTCATCGAACCGAGGCTTTGCGCCCTTTTTCTCAAAGAACTCGACGATGACGGCATGGACCTCATCAAGCCTTTCCTTCTCGGCCTCGAGCCAAAGCGACTGCGCCCCGCAGGCATCAGTCAGGTGCACGCGGCATGGCACGCCCGCGCGGAGGAGCTCGGTGTTGCAGTCGGCGACCTCGAACGGCGTCACGACTTTCATCGCACTCCCCCTTCCACGCGCTTAAAGAAGCAGGTACGGTTGCCGGTATGGCAGGCCGGACCCGGCGAGTCGACCTTGACCAGTAGCGTATCGCTATCGCAGTCGGCCCAGAGTTCCTTGACCTCCTGCATATTGCCGCTCGTCGCGCCCTTGTTCCACAGCTCCTGACGGCTGCGGCTCCAAAACCACGTGGTCCCGGTCTTGAGCGTCAGCCCCACCGACTCCTCGTTCATCCAGGCAACCATAAGCACCTCGCCGGTGTCATACTGCTGAACCACACAGGGAATCAGCCCGCGGGCGTCGTATTTAAGATCCGCTGGAGTAGTAATTTCTCTCATTTCAATTCCCTAATTTAAACATCGCCGGTCGGCGAGGGTTGTCCAGGTGCCCGAGATTCCGAGCGACAAGCCCGACGACGCGTACTTAAGTACGCGAGGAGGGTTGGAGCCGGAAGGTCGGGTGCCTGGACAAGCCGCAGCGAAGCCCACAGCATTAGAAGTCCAACCTCACAGGAATGCCCTGCGACGCCATATACTCCTTCACCTGGCGAATGCTGAAGGTTCCAAAGTGAAAGACGCTCGCCGCCAGCACGGCGTCGGCCTCGCCCTCGATCACGCCCTCGGCAAAATGTTCGAGCGTGCCCACGCCGCCGCTCGCGATGACGGGAATCGGCACCGCGCGCGCCACGGCGCGGGTGAGCGCCAAATCAAAGCCGGCCTTGGTGCCGTCGCGATCCATGCTGGTGAGCAGGATCTCGCCGGCGCCACGACGAGCCGCCTCCTCGGCCCACGCCACCGCGTCGATGCCCGTAGCGTTGCGACCGCCCGCCGTAAAGACCTCCCACTTATCGGCGCCCGACTCCCCGGGCAGCCCCACACGCTTGGCATCGATCGCCACGGCCACGGCCTGGCTACCAAACGCCGCGGCAGCCTGGCTGATCAACGACGGATCGCGCACGGCGGCAGAGTTGAGCGACACCTTGTCGGCACCGGCGGCAACCATGGTGCGCATGCCCGCCAGGTCGCGAAAGCCGCCGCCCACGGTATAGGGAATGGCCAGCTCCTCGGCCGCATGCGCCGCCATCTCGATAGTCGTCGCACGGTTGTCGCTCGTGGCGGTAATGTCCAGGAAGACGACCTCGTCCGCACCTTCGCGATCGTAGGCGCGCGCCAGCTCCACCGGATCGCCCGCATCGCGCAAGCTCACAAAGTTGACGCCTTTGACCACACGGCCATCCTTGACGTCCAAGCAGGGAATCACGCGTTTGGTAAGCATGGGCTATTCCTCCCCTCGAGCGGCGGCCAGCGCCTGGGCCAACGTAAAGTTGCCCTCGTAGAGCGCACGACCGGTAATGGCACCTTCAATCGCGGCCTCGCCCACCGCGGCCAGTGCGCGGATGTCGTCGAGCGTCGAGATGCCGCCCGAAGCCACGACGGGAAATCCCGCGACCTCGGCCACATGGCGATACGCCGCCACATCGATGCCCGTCTGCATGCCATCGCGTGCGATGTCGGTATACACCAGATACTTAAAGCCCAGCTCGGAAAGCTGCGCCACGGTATCGTCGAGCGCCACGCCTGCGCCGTCGCGCCAGCCATTCACCTTGACCTGGCCGTCGCGCACGGCGATGTCTGCCACCAGCAACTCGCCAAAGCCTTGGGCCGCTACCTCGGCAAAACCCGGCTCGGTCACCAGCACGGTGCCCAACGCGATGCGGCGAGCACCATAGCCGGCCAGCTCGTCGATGCGTGCGAGCGAGCGGACACCGCCGCCCACGTCCACGGACAGACCGTCGACGCCGCAGATGGCCTTGATCGCCGCCGAGTTGGCAGCGCATGCGCCCTCGTCCTCGCCAAAGGCAGAGGACAGGTCTACGACGTGCACCCAGCTCGCGCCCTGCTCGGCAAACGAGCGGGCGACGGCCACGGGATCGTCGGAATATACCTTGCAGCGGCTGCGGTCACCACGCTCCAGGCGCACGACCTTGCCGCCGATCAGATCGATTGCGGGAAACAGGATCATCGGCCGCCCTCCTCGACGATGTTGACGAAGTTCTTAAGGATGCGCTGACCCAGCGCGGAGGATTTCTCGGGATGGAACTGGCAGCCCCACACGTTGCCGTGACGCACGATGCACGGGAAACTCCGCGTATAGTGCGTGCGCGCCAGCACATCGGCGGCATCGGCATCGTCGGCCACCGCATAGCTGTGGGTGAAATACATGTTGGCACCCTCGGCAAAACCGGCGAGCAGCGGGTCGGCCGCACCGGCGGGCGTCATGTGCACCTGGTCCCAGCCCACGTGCGGTACCTTCAGGCGGCTCGACTCCAAGCGCGTGCACGAACCGCGCATAATGCCCAGGCCATCGACCCAGGGGCCGCCGACCTGCTCGGAGACATCGTCGTCCGCGTCCGCACCCTCGTCCGCCGGCACACCCTCGTCGCCGCGCTCAAAAAACAGCTGAAGACCCAAGCAGATGCCGAGCAGCGGAGTTCCGGCGGCAACGGCGTCGAGCACCGCGTCCGCCTCGCCGCTCTGGCGCATAAAGGCGATCGCGTCACAGAACGCGCCCACACCCGGGATGACCAGGCCGTCGGCGTTGCGGATCTGCTCCGGATCGCCCGACGTGCAGGCGGCGGCACCGGCGCGCGCAAGCCCGCGCACGACGCTCGACAAGTTGCCCTTGTGGTAGTCGACCACCACGATCTTCGGTTCGCCCACGCGACCCTCCCTTATCTCATTCAAAACCTGCCAAAAAGGGACAGGTTTATTTTGGTCGGTTAAACGTTCACCCACCGTATGAGACAGCATTTCCGCAGATAAAACCTGCCAAAATAAACCCGTCCCTTTTTGGCAGGTTACAGCGAGCCCTTGGTGCTGGGGATGCCCTGCACGCGGGGATCCAGCTCGCAGGCGTGACGCATCGTGCGGCCCACGGCCTTAAAGGCGGCCTCGATAATGTGATGCGAGTTGCCGCCCGCCAGCTCGCGCACGTGCAGCGTGAGCTTGGCGTCGCGCGCAAAGGCGTAGAAGAACTCGACGGCCAGCTCGGTATCGAAGCTGCCCACGCGCTCGGTCGGCACGGGCAGCTCGCAGTAGGCCTGCCCGCGGCCCGAAATATCAACAGCAGCCATCACGAGCGTCTCGTCCATGGCGATCGCCGCGTCGGCAAAGCGCGTAATGCCCGCCTTGTCGCCCAGCGCCTGGCAAAACGCCTCGCCCAGCACGATACCCGTATCCTCGACGGTGTGGTGCGCATCGACCTCCACGTCGCCCACCGCGTGCACCGTCAGATCGAACAGGCCATGGCGGCCAAAGGCGTTGAGCATGTGGTCGAAAAACGGCACGCCGGTCGAGATATCGCACGCGCCGCTTCCGTCTAGGTCGAGCTTTACGACAATGTCGGTCTCGCCCGTCTTGCGGGTCACCTCGGCATAACGGCCCATCTACATCTCCTCCTTCACCAGCGTGGCAAACGCGGCCAGCACCTCGTCGTTTTCCTGCGGGGTACCCACGGTAATGCGCAGGCAGTCCGCGAGCCCCGGCGCGTAGCTAAAGTCGCGCACCAAAATCGAGTACTCGTCGCGCAGGCGCTCGCGCACGCGCGTGGAATGCGGCGTACGCACGAGCACAAAATTCGCCGCGCTCGGCCACGCCTCCACGGGCAGACCCTCGGCAGCCATCGCGCGTAGGGCGCACAGTTCGCGTTCGCGCTCGGATGCAACCTGTGCCACCACGGGCGCGTACGCATCGCGGGCACGCACGCAGGCAAGCGCGGCGGCCTGGCTCAGCACGTTAACCGAGTAGATCTGGCGAATCGCCGCAAACACATCGATGACCTCGGGCGCCGCGATCACGTAGCCCAGACGCGTGCCGGCGGCGCCAAACGCCTTGGACAGCGTATGCAGAATCACCAGGTTGGGATGCTCGGCGATAAGCCCCTGCGCCGTGGTAGCCGCGCCAAACGAATCGTCCGCAAACTCAACGTAGGCCTCGTCGACCATGACCATGCCGGGGCACGCATCGCACAGGGCCGCGACAAAGTCGAGCGGCGCCACGTCACCCGTGGGATTGTTGGGCGAGGTCACGATCGCCAGATCGCACTCGGGAGCCGCCGCAAGCACCGCTGCCTGGTCGAGCTCAAGGGTCGCCGGGTCGCGCCACACGTCGCGCACCTCGGTCTGACAGAGCGATGCAAAGAACGCATACTCGCTAAAGCACGGCGGGCAGTTGAGCAGGGTCCGTCCCGCGCCGCCAAACGCCAGCAGGTAGTTATAGAGCAGCTCGTCGCCGCCGTTGCCCACGCAGATGTTCTCGCGCGTCACGCCATGCCAAGCGGCCAGCTCGTCGCGCAGGTCGTTAGACATGGGATCGGGATAGCGGTTGAGCGGCGTAGCGGCGAGCGCCGCATCGATCGCCTCGCGCACACCGGCCGGCACGGGATAGGTGTTCTCGTTGGCCGAAAGGTTGATGCGCGTGGGCGTAAAGTTGGGATCATAGGGCTCGATGCCGGCCAGGTAGGGCTGGACGAGTTCCTTCATGCGCGGCGTGAGTTCGGCCATGTTAGGCCTCCTCGCCGGTCGCGCCAGCGCCATCCGAGCCTGCAGCCGCCAGGTCCACGCCCTCGGCGACCGTCGCGGTCGTATCACCCGGCCAGGCGACCTTGGTCAGGTCGGCCGCAGCCAGCGACGCAGCGCTCACGGCATCCTCGCCCTGCTCCAACACGCGGCGACGCAAAGCGGCGGAAAGCGCGTGCGCCCACAGGCCCTCGGCCTCGGCCAGGCGCTGCGTCGCGGGAGCGTCCGAGAGCAGGCCCTCGGGTGTATAACAAATGACACTCGAGCGCTTAACGAACTCTTCGACCGAAAGCGGGTTGGAGAACATGGCCGTACCGCCGGTCGGCAGCGTGTGGTTCGGGCCGGCAACGTAATCGCCGAGCGGCTCGGAGCTCCACGCGCCCACAAAGATGGCGCCGGCGTTGCGAATGCCGCCGAGCAGGCCCATCGCATCCTTACAGTGCAGCTCAAGGTGCTCGGGCGCCACGGTGTTCACCGCCTCGACAGCGGCAGCCATATCGGCGGCCACCACGATGGTGCCCTCGTTATCGAGCGAGGCACGCGTGATCTCGGCACGCGGGGACTGCGCCACCAGAATATCGATACCCGCCTCGACCTCGCGCGCAAACTGCTCGTCGCAGGTCACCAAATAGCAGGCTGCCAGCGGATCGTGCTCGGCCTGAGCCATCAGGTCTGCCGCGACCACCATGGGCTTGGCCGTAGCATCGGCCAGCACGCAGACCTCGGACGGGCCGGCGACCATGTCGATTCCCACATCGCCCGAGACAATCTGCTTGGCCGCCGCAACAAAGGCGTTACCCGGGCCGGTGATTTTGTCGACGCGCGGAATGGTCTCGGTACCGTATGCCAGCGCGGCCACGGCCTGGGCGCCGCCCACCATATATATTTCGTCCACGCCGCCGAGCTTTGCCGCGGCGAGCGTGTAGGGGCTGATCAGGCCGTCTTTTTGCGGCGGGGTCACCATGACCACGCGCTTAACGCCGGCGACCTTGGCGGGAATGGCATTCATAAGCACCGTGGAGGGATACTGTGCGCGACCGCCCGGCACGTAGATGCCGGCCGCCGCGAGCGGGGTCACTTTAACGCCGAGCATCGTGCCGTCCGGGCGCGTGGTAAACCAGCTCTGCTCGACCTCGCGCTGGTGGAACTCACGAATCTGGCGCGCGGCCTTCTCGAGCGCGGCGACAAAGGCCGGATCGAGGCCTTCGAGCGCGGCATCGACCTGCTCTTGCGGCAGACGGAAGCTCTGCAGCTCGACACCGTCAAAACGCTGACAGTAATCGCGCACCGCGGCATCGCCGTTGGCGCGCACGTTAGCCACGATATCGCGGGCGGCGTCGACGATGCTTTGCGGCAGCACACCCTTGCGGTTGAGCTGGTTGGTAACGAGGCGCTCACCGGGAGCAAGCTTGATGGTCTTCATATCGGAATCCCCTATCGGTCGAGGTTGAGTTCGAAAAACGAGAGGCCGGGCGGCGGCGCCAATCGGCCCGCAGCCCAGACGTTGGGACGCCCGTGCGTGCTCGCGCTATTGTGCCGAGCCCGCAACGGGCTCAAAATGCTTGTCCTTAACGGCCGCGGCCAAGCGATCTGCCAGATTGCGTACGCGCGGATCAAGGCGCGCAGCACCCGGATTGACAAAGAAGCGGGCCGTGCAGTCCATGATGCGGCCGGTGATGACCAGGTCGTTGTCGCGCAGCGTGGCGCCCGTGGCGGTGATGTCCACGATGCGATCGGTCATGCCGACAATGGGGCCCAGCTCGATGTTACCGTGCAGCGAGACGATATCGGCGTTCACGCCGCGCTCGGCATACCAGGCACTCGCAATGCGCGGGTACTTGGTGGCCACGCGAAGCGAACCGCGGCGGGCATAGTTGCGCTCGGCCTGGCCGGCGCGCCACGCGGGCTCCGCCTCGATAAAGGTGCACAGACCATAGCCCAGGTCGACCAGCTGCAGCAGGTTGAGGTCTGCCTCAATGAGCGAGTCCCAACCGCAGATGCCGCAATCGGCACCACCGCAGCCCACAAAGGCAGGCGCATCGCTGGGACGCACGATAACAAACTCGATATCGCCGACCGCGCCCTTGCCGGCACGCGTGTCGCGGCCGCGCACGATCAGGTGACGGCCGGGGTCACGCAGCTCAGAGACGTCCAAGCCCGCGGCCTCGAGCACGTCGAGCGTGTCGGCCTTAAGCGAGCCCTTGGGCACAGCGATGCGCAGCGGGCCCTCGGCGCCACGGCCCGCGGCGTGATCGCCGTCGGAAGCGGCATCCTCGGCCGAGGTGCGCGCGGCCTCCAGGCGCTCGAGCGAAAAGGCGAAGCCCGCCGCCGGCACCTCGATACCGTCGCCAAATGCGCCGGTAAAGATGGAGTCATAGCGTCCGCCCGAACCGACCGGATCGGGCAGTCCGCCGGCATAAGCCTTAAAGACCAGGCCCGTGTAGTAATCGAAAGAGTTCATGATGGAGAAGTCGAACGACAGCACCTGGGCGTCCTCGGGTGCCAGGCCCTCAACCAGGGCACGCAGCTCGCGCGTCAGCGGCGCGACGATACCGGCGGCCTCCAGCAGCGCGTCCACGCGGTCGAGTACCTCGGCACCGCCGTGCAGACGTGGCAGCTCGCTAATGGCGGCCTTGACGGCATCGGACTCGGTGCTTGCCGCCACGCGGGCATCGAGGCCCACAAAGTCGTTGGCGTGCACGCAGCGCAGGGCCTCGGCGGCCAGCTCGCGATCCTCGCACGCCGCGAGCAGTTCCTTAAACGGACGCACGCTACCTGCGATAATGCGTGCATCGGGCAGCGCCAGCTTGCGCACCGCCTCGGCCACGAGCGAGACAATCTCGACATCGCCCGCGGTATCGCCCGCACCGATAAGCTCAAAGCCCAGCTGTGTAAACTGGCGCGAGCCGCCGGCATTGCGCTGGCACTCGCGAACCACCGGCGCCTCGTAGCGAAGGCGCAGGGGCAGGTCGGCCGCGCGCATGCGAGTCGAAACCAGGCGAACGATCGGCAGCGTGTTGTCGGGACGGACCACCAGCAGGCGACCGTCGTCATCAAAGAGCTTAAACGGCGTATCCGCGATGCGGCCGCCTTCCTCGAGCGAACCCTTGTCCTCGAGTAGCGGCGTCTCGACCGGCAGGTAATGATGCTCCCTAAAGCAGCCCTTCACCGTCAGCGCGATCTCCTCGCGCGCCTGAGCCTCCTCGGGCAATATGTCCCGGAATCCCCACGGTGTGGCCGTCATCTGGTGAGCCTCCTCATGCTGTGTTTCATATAGAACGAAAGACCGGCATAGCTCCGCCGGTCTTCTGGGTACTTTAGCATACTAGAGTGTTTGCGGGGAGAATCGTCCTCCTCGGCTCACACCGTATTCATTTGGAAACATAGGGCAAGCGGTTAGCAGCAGTCTCTTGTCACAACGCAAAAAGGGCGCCCGCGCAATTGCGGACGCCCTTGTGCAGGGTCGAGATATCAACCAGCCAAGATATCGGACCCGTGACCAGCTCTTAGTAGTCGAACTGGTGGTAGTAGCGGCGGTACTTGAGGTTGTGCTTGGTGACCAGCTCGTAGTTGCGCGCGAGGCGGTCGGTGGTCAGCACGGACAGGATCCAGGGGGACACGATGACGCGGAAGTCGTCGTCCAGGCCCGGGATCGCGTACTCGGCGGTGTCGATGATGACGTAGTCCTCGTCGCCGGTCACGCCGCTGGTGAGGAAGGCGCGGACGCGCTCGTCGAGGGCGCGGCACTCGTCCTCTCCCATGAACAGGAACACCGGGACGCCGGGCTCGAGCAGCTCGAGCGTGCCGTGGAAGAAGTCGTGCGAGGTGATGTGGCGGATGCGCTTCCACTGCATCTCCTCGAGCAGGCACATGGAGTACAGGATGGTCTCGCCCCACAGCGCGCCCGAGCCGATGAACATGGTGTAGTCGGCCAGCGCGTACTTCCTGGCGAGCTCCTCGGCGCGCGGCTCGAAGCGCTTGCGGATGTCGAGCATGTCCTTCCAGACGTCCTTCGTCTGCTCGATGAACAGGTCGAACTTGGGGAAGCAGCCGCGGCGGTTGAGCAGGCGCAGGCCGAAGCAGTCGGCGAGGTAGTAGCCCTTCTCGCAGCCGCCGGCGCCGTGGTCGGAGGCCATCATGACGCAGTTCTCGGCGCCCACGGCCCGCCCGATCTTGCCCTCGGGGTTGGTCATGGCGAAGACGCGCACGCCCATCTCCCTCATCTTGCCGACGGCCTCGAGCACCTCGGGGGTGGTGCCGGACTCGGAGGCGGTCAGCACGACGGACCTGTCGGTCATGCGCTTGTGGCCCATGACGTTCCACTCGGCGGCGTGGATCAGGTAGACCTCGAGGTCGCGGTCGCCGAACTTGTTCATGAGGTACTCGAGCTGCATGAACTCGTCCCAGGTGCCGCCGACGCCCATCAGGAAGACGGCGTCGTAGCCCTCCTCGTGCACGCGGTCGGCCAGGGCGGTCATCTTCTTGCCGGCCTCGTAGACGTTCCTGCCGTCCTCGAGGTAGCCCTCCTGGTCGAAGTGCATGATTTCGATCTTCTCGGTCTCCTTCATTCCCGCTCCTTTCACGAGCAGTTTGAATTGTCGCACGGAATGAACGGGCTTGCCGCCCCGTCGCACCGCTTAACCTTGTGGACATCTTGGCCCCAAGCTCAACAATTCAAAGGTTCTTAATACCAGTGAACGATTACAGGTTAGCCGTTTTTAATACCGATTTTATGATTTCATCCTCCCCTCTCGGTAGACGGTCAGTTTTTGCCGCTCATCGGTCAAGCGACATATATCCGTAAAAACGAGCGCCCCCGCCATGCGCAGGGACGCTCTAGACGCTAATAGTTGTAGGTATATCCGCCGGCGTCGCCGCGGGTAAAAGACTTGGCATGCTCGATTGCCTGCCCACTCGAGTCATAGGTCAGGCCTTCCAGCACGAGCGCCAGATCGCCCGGCTCAAGATTGAGCAAACTCGCATCGCGTGCGCCCAGCGCTTCAATATCGAGTTTCTCAATCGACTTGTCCGGCTTGCGCCCCAACATGTCATAGGTCTCAAACAGGCTGAAGACCGAAATGTCCACGTCTTCGATGCCCGGAAACAGCGGACACGGAATCAGCGTCATCTCGATCGATACGGGCTCACCATCAATGCAGTTGAGACGGCGCACCGAGTAAAGCAGATCGTCCTCGGCGATGCCAAACAGGTCGGCGTAATACGGGCCGGCGTAGCGTTTGGAGCGCGCCAGGATGCGCACCGACGGCGTCGCGCCCGACGCCAGAACCGACTGACGGAAGCCGCCCTTGCGTTCGTGCTCGTCAAACCACTTGTGTCCCACAAAGGAGCCTTTGCCCTGCACGCGACGAATCTGGCCACTTTTGACCAGCTCGTCCATGGCGCTTCGGATTGTCAGGCGCGTCGTGCCAAACTCCTCGGCCAGCTCGTTTTCGGACGGAATCATCGAGCCCGTCGGGTAGTCGCCGCGCTCGATTCGCTCCGCAATGCAGCGGCGAATTTGCTTGTAAACCGGCAAGTCTTCTACTGCATCAGCCATTCGACACCCACCTTCGTCGCAACGCCGTCTGCCTCGCCGTTATCGGCAAAACGATACTTGGTCGGCAGAATCACGGACTTGCAATACTCGACAAAGCCATCGGTCTCGTCGCGCTCGTGCGAAGCCTTGTAAAACACCGGCGTGCCCTCCTGAGCGCCCAGTAACTTGGCCTCGTCGGCGTTCAGACGGCTGATGGAAATATGCTCCTTGCCGTGCGCCACATGGACATTCCCCTCTTTGAGCAAAACGTCGTAGAGGCTCTCCTGCTCAAAATCATGATCGGGAAGCGAGGGGCACAAAGACAGATTGACGTAAGCCGTCTCGATCGATGCCGGAGAACCGTTGACCACACGCACGCGCCGAATGCAGAAGAGCGGCATGCCCAGGTCAATCTGGGCTTTTTGGGCAAGATCGATATCGGCATACACGACCTTGGACCAAACCAGGCGTGCGGTCGACTTTGAGCCAACCCTCTCCACCGCCTGCGTATAGTTCCATGTTTCCTGAAAGATGTTCAGCGGTTTGGGAGGACACACATAGGTGCCCGAACCGCGGCGGCTTTCCAAAGTTCCGCACGAAATAAGGCGCGTGATCGCAGCACGCAACGCCGTGCGCGACACGCCCAGCTCTTCACAGAGCACACGCTCGGCGGGCAGCCGGTCGCCACCCTGCAGGTCATAATGTTTGATATACCAAAGAATGCCCTCAAAGGCGCGATCTTTGGGCGGAATCGCATATGGTTCACTCGACATGGGCAAGACTCCTCAACCGCTTGATGCTGCAGGAATCATTGCTCCGGACGCCCCATGGCGTCGAAGGCTTCTTTGATCTGCTCCGCAACGTTCCGATACGACCGATATAGGCCGGAGTCTCGCTTGACTTCGCCCGCGGTCACCGGAATCTCAAGCTTCGAAATCTCATCCTTGCCGGTTTGCACGACAACGATGACACCCATACCAAGGCACATATTACGCTTGGCAGCGTTGTTTTTGGTAGCCTGAGCTGGATTAATCAAAATCTGCTGAGCCAGTTCGCGTTTGCTGAGCTCCGGCACATCCTCGGGATTTCCGGTCTCGGCAATCTCGCACTGCAGCACATCCGCATAGTCAAAAATCTTCGGCTCGCCGCCGCGCTGATGCACGGCCCACTTGCGGCGCGTGGCATCCTGGTAGATAGCCGGCAAAAACGTAAACCGCGGTGGGTCCAAAACCGTATCCGTGATGGTAAACACATCGGGATCAAAGGCATCCTGCGGGTTTTTCTTCTTGAACAGCCCCATATCAGCCTCCCGTACTAGCATTAAACAACTCAAGCTGAATATAGCACCAATTTCAAGCCGCTGCCTTACCCTATCGGTGCGCGGCGTCTATGGCTCGCCCAGCGGAAGAGTTAACGGACGAGGGCCGGGGTGCCTGCCGGCAAATAGCGGACACTCCGCATGCAATCTATGCAAACAAACAAGTACGCTTAGCTACATTCGGTAAGTTCGAGCACGCTGCCCTTAACGATAAGCGCCGGCTCCAGGACGACCTCTTCGGCACGCCTGCCGCCCCTACCGGCAAGACGCTTGGACATGCAGCCAAAAGCATGCTCCGCAAGGACACCAGGATCCTGCTCAATGGCGGTCAGCGCCGGCTCAAAGAGAACGTCGGCCGCCGAGTTGTCATAGCTTACGACCGAAATGTCACCCGGAATGCTCTTCCCCATCTCGTGCAAGCGCTTGAGCAAACCGAGGGCAATGTTATCCGAGCTTGCAAATACGGCGGTGGCGTCGGTCGCGAGCACTGCCTCCGAGGCCTCGTAGGCGCTCGGAATGTAGTACTCGCTCTCAAACTCCAAACGTGCGTCGATAGGCAAGCCAACCTCGCGCAGCGCGCGCTCATAGCCGGCAAGTCGTTTACGCCCCGTATTGGAACGGCGTGCGTTAACCAAGCAGGCAATGCGACGGTGGCCCTGCTCGATCAGATAGCGGGTGGCCATGTAGCCACCCATCTCGTGGTCGAACATCACCTTGTCGCACTCGAGCCCCTCAATGGCACGGTCGACCATCACGGCAGGGATAGGCAGATGGCTGACTTCTTCGCGCAGGGCGCGGTCGTCGGAGAACTCGTCACCTACGACCAGGAAGACGCCATCAACGCCGCGCGTCACCAGCTGGCGCAGCAGCTCCAGATCGTCATCGGCGCTTCCGCCCGAGCTGGTAATGAAGAGCGCATAGCCGTCCTCGCGGCAGCGCTTTTCCAGGCTACCGGCGAGCGAGGCAAAAAAGCGGCTCTCGATGTTAGGGACGATAAGGCCCAGGGTGCGCGACTCGCGCATGACCAGGCTACGCGCAATCTGGTTAGGAACATAGTGGTTGCGCGCCGCGACCTCCTTGATGAGTTTGCGGTTTTCTTCCGAGATGCGACAGGGCCGATTATTGAGCACAAGCGAGACCGACGAGGGGGAAAGCCCCACCTCCTGGGCGATCTGCTTGAGGGTGACTTTGTTGGCCATCTCGCTCCTTCCGGGTTTACGCGCAATCTCTTGAAAGTATAGCGACTACCCCTCTACCTCGGTGATAAACACTTTACCAATCCGGTAGACGGCTGTTTTATCGCCGCCAGCGCACCAAATCCGTCCGGGTGGGGTATATTGCAATCGATTGATGACAACAACCACCAAAAGGCGGATATTCGTATGCACGAGAACGACTTTTTTAACGAGGACCTGCTGTGCGCGCTTGCTGGCGTTGCCGGCGAGGACAACGTGCTGATGAGCGAGCCCATGCGCGAGCACACCACGTTTAAGATCGGCGGCCCGGCCGACGTCTTTGTCACGCCCGATACCGAGCAGGGCCTCGTCGCCACGCTCGACACCTGTTATCGCTGCGACCTGCCGCTCACCATCGTGGGCAACGGCTCCGACCTGCTCGTCGGCGACAAGGGTATCCGCGGCGTCGTCGTGGCGCTGGGCGAAGGTCTCTCCAACATCACCGTCGACGGCACGCACGTCACGGCGGCAGCCGGCGCGCTGCTTTCCGATGTCGCCGCGGCGGCAGCCGAGGCCGGCCTCACCGGCATGGAGCCCATCTCGGGCATCCCCGGATCGGTCGGCGGCGCCTGCTACATGAACGCCGGTGCCTACGGTGCCTGCATGGCCGATGTGCTGGAGTCCGTGCGCGTCTACAAACCCGCTCGCCAGCTCGACGACGGCACCCGCGGCAGCGGCAATATCATTGAGTTCGATGTCGATGAGCTCAACCTGGGCTATCGCAAGAGCCGCATTGCCGACGACGGCTTCATCGTGCTTTCGGCCACCTTCAATCTCGCTCCGGGCAACGCCGCGATGATCAAGGCCGACATGGACGACTACCGCCAGCGCCGCGAGGACAAGCAGCCGCTCGACATGCCGAGTGCCGGCTCCACTTTCAAGCGCCCCGAGGGCTACTTTGCCGGCAAGCTCATCATGGACGCCGGCCTGCGAGGACACGCCGTTGGCGGCGCGCAGGTGAGCGAGAAGCACTGCGGCTTCATCGTCAACGCCGACCACGCCACCGCCGCCGACGTCGACGAACTCATCCGCCACATCCAGACAACCGTCAAAGACCAATTCAACGTAGACCTAGAACCCGAAGTCCACCGAGTCGGCGAATTTTTATAAAAAAGAAGGCCCCGAAAGGGGCCTTCGCCATATTTATTCAGATAACCCAGTGGCTTATAGGACAAAATGTGTGTCCCGATAGAACATCCGTTTCCATCCATTAATCCAGCCAGAACGGATACGGGTCCCTGCAGTGGAGGTCCTCCCACACGGCCCTGTCGCCCCACTCCGGCCCTCCGTCCTCGCGCGACGGCGAGGCGGAGTAGACGCTGAACAGGAAGTCGATGTCCGCGTCGGTCGGCATCGTGGCGAGCTTCTCGCGCGCCGTCCTCGCGTCCCCCGAGTGCGCGTGGCACCACCAGAACACCGCCTTCACGCGCTTGACCGACGTCAGCCCCCGGTGGTTGCGCAGGACGGCCCTCAGCTGCGAGTTCACCCCTCCCTCGATCATGTTGTTGGTCGACGGCAGCGGGCCGGCCTTGGCCAGGGCGGGGTCGAGGTAGGTGAACAGCGTCCCCGCCGACACCAGCGACGACAGCGACGAGCGCGCCCGCCTCAGCCTCTCGTGGGTGTAGACCCTCCTGCCGTCCACCACGGTCCTGTCCTCCAGGAAGTCGGCCCAGAACCCGCACCAGTCGAGGTAGCGCTCGACCCAGAGCTCGGCCTGGTGCAGCGTCTCGATGCCCATGAGGTCGCGCGCGATGAGGTAGAGCTCGCGCCCCGCCTGGAGCTTCGGCCGCGTCGTCGTGTAGCGCTTGACCTGCGAGAAGGCGTGGAAGGTGCATCTCTGGACCCTGGTGCGCGGCCAGGTCTCGCGCACGGCCTTGGCGAACCCGCTCCCGCCGTCGGTGACGACCACCTCGGGCGCCGGGATCGGCGACATGAGGGCCGACCACGCCCTCGAGTTCTCCGACCTCGCCATGTACCAGGAGACCACCCTCTCGCCGCTGCAGCATATGAGCACCACGAGGTCGCGCGCGACCCAGATCCCGTCGACGTGGAGCACGCGGTGCAGCTCGCCGTCGGGGACGGGCATGGGCCAGACCTCCCAGAACTCGGCCGTCCTGCGCCTGAAGGACCGCCCGCCGCCCGGCATCGCCGCCTGGGAGTCCTTGGAGAGGAGCCACCCGAGGAACTCGTCCAGCCTCGTCGCCGTGTCGTCGTACCTCACCGTCGTCGACGCGCCGCAGGCCGTGCACCTCCACCGCTGGGACCCCGATGAGGTCCTGCCGTTGCGCTTGGTCCGACCGCCGCAGTAGGGGCAATAAACGGCCTTCATGGGCACCTCTTCCGAAAGGGTATTTAACGGTTCCGGAAAAGGTTATCTACCTGCGGGAACGACAGGCAACCGGACACACATTCTGTCCGAGCGGTTAAAAGCGGGCACGGAATTTAAACGGCTGAAAAAGGGGCATCGACCTGCGCCGATGCCCCCAACGTGGACACACTTTTTGTCCTATAAGCCAACCCAGTCCGGCGTGTGACGTATTGGACCCGAGAGGTCCGTGGCTGCCCGAAAGGCATTAGGTTGATCGCGAGTTCCGCACGAGCCGGAGAGCACTTAATGTGCTCTCCGTGCGAGCAGGACTGCCCGAGCAGGCAACCTTATGCCTCTCGGACTGTCCCGGACCAAACCGCCGTTACGACAGTGCAATACCGCCAAGCCAGCCCCAGCGCACGCCAGAGCCAGTACCATAAAAGCTAATGAACGAATCGAGCGACTTCGATGTAATGGCACCCTCGTTGCTCATAACGATGCCGCCGCCAACGTAGATACCCACATGACCGTAGATAAGGCCCGGAGCACCCGTGCCGCTGTGCGAGGAATCGGCCACGATCATGCCCACCTGCAGCGCCGAGCGGTCGGAGCTATAGCACCAGGCGTTAAACATGTCGCACGCATTGCCTCCAAAGTAGCCAACGCCGGCGTTACGGAAGACATTGGTGACCCACGCCGCGCACCAGTTCTGACCCGGCGAAGGCGTGGAGTAGCACGCGTTGACGACAGCCTGCTGCTTGCCCGAGCCGGCATTCTGCTGCGGAGTTCCGGGCGCGTACGATCCACCACCCGAGCTCGAACCACCCGAGTAGGAATTGTTCTTGTTCGCGGCAGCCGCGGCAGCGGCAGCCTTCCTAGCGGCCTCCTCAGCCTGGGCGGCAGCGAGGATCTCGGAATCGCGCTGAGCCATGAGCTCCTTGACGTCGTCGGAAAGACCGTTCAGCACGGTCTGGACTTCTTGCTGCTTGGCCTGCATGTCCTGCATCTGGGCAGTCTGCTGGTCCTTGAGCTTCTCTAAGTCGGCCTTCTGCGACTCGAGCTCGGTCTTTTGCGCATCGAGCTCTTCCTGGATGGTCTGAATATCCTCGATGGCATCGCGGTCGCTCTTGTTGATCTTCTCAACGTAATGCGCGTTGGCGACGAGTTCCTCAAACGAGCCAGAGGCCAGCAGCAGCGACAGGATGTTCGTGCCGCCGGACTTGTAGCTGGCGGCCACGCGATCGGAAAGGTCGTTGCGCTTCTTCTTGAGCTCAGCCTTCTTTTCATCGATCTGGGCCTGCGTGTCGTCAATCTTGCCCTGGACATTCTCGATGTCGTTGAGGGTCTGGGCATTCTTGTTGGCCAGCGCCGCATACTCATTTGCGATGCTGTCGAGCTGGGCCTGAACCTCGTCGAGCTGGGCCTGGGCGGCATTCAGTTTATCGGTGGTTTCTTTGGAAGCCTCCGCCGCATGGGCGCGAGCGGGCAGGCCAAAAAGAACTGCCGCAGAAGCGGCGCCGAACAGGGCCTTGAGGGCAGTGCGGCGCGAGAGCTCCTGGGAAAGGATGGAATCGCTGTTTGGTGACATATGTACTCCGTTACATGCTTATTTATATGTCGCTCAACTCATACATATTAGCGTACATATGGCGCGTCCCAACGATTTCCACGAACGGCAGGAAACTGCAAGGTCGGCGGCTCGTAAGCAAATGCCAAAGATCAGGTTATGCGTACGCAAGCTCTGTTATGAGTACGTTAACATAATCCTCTGCTTTTCCTGCCGCGTACGATTTGGGCGTCCCTGCCTGCGCTATACTCCCCTCTAGAAGTGTTCCTGATTCGATAGGAGACTACATGTCCAAAGCACTCGACCCCAAAGACACCTGCGTCCTCGTTACCGGTGGCGCCGGCTTTATCGGCTCGCACACCGTCGTTCAGCTGCTCGAGGGTGGTTACCAGGTCGTCATCGTCGATGATCTCTCCAACTCCAGCGCCGTCGCCGTCGACCGCGTCAAGACCATCGTGGGCGACGAGGCCGCCAAGAACCTCACCTTCTACGAGGCCAACGTACTCGACCGCGATGCGATGAACAAGATCTTCGATACCCATCAGATCGACCGCGTCATCCACTTTGCCGGCTTTAAGGCCGTCGGCGAGTCGGTGAGCAAGCCCGTCGAGTACTACCACAACAACATCGAGAACACCCTGGTGCTGATTGACGTCATGCGCAACCATGGCTGCAAGTCCATCATCTTCTCGAGCTCCTCGACCGTCTACGGCGACCCGGACAACCCGCCCGTCACCGAGGAGGATCCTAAGAAGCCCGCGACCAACCCCTATGGTTGGACCAAGTGGATGATCGAGCAGATCCTTATGGACGTCCACACCGCCGACCCCGAGTGGGACGTCGTGCTGCTCCGTTACTTCAACCCCATCGGCGCTCATCCGTCGGGCCTGATCGGCGAGGACCCCAAGGGCATCCCCAACAACCTGGTGCCCTATGTCGCCCAGGTCGCCGTGGGCAAGCTCGAGGCCGTTCAGGTCTTTGGCAACGACTACCCCACCCCCGACGGCACCGGCGTGCGCGACTACATCCACGTGTGCGATCTGGCCTCTGGTCACGTTGCCGCCCTCAACTGGATGAACGGCAAAACCGGCGTCGAGATCTTTAACCTGGGCACCGGCACCGGCACCTCGGTACTCGAGGTCGTCGCCGCCTTCTCCAAGGCTTGTGGCAAGGAGCTGCCCTACGTGATCCGCGAGCGCCGCGCCGGCGACATCGCTGCCAACTGGTGCGATGCCTCCAAGGCCGAGCGCATGATGGGCTGGAAGGCCCAGTACGACATCGCGGACATGTGCCGCGATAGCTGGAACTGGCAGAGCCACAACCCCAACGGCTTCGCCGACGCCGAGTAGCAAAAACCTACATACCGCTCTTGCCCCGATCTCACGTTGTGAGGTCGGGGCTTTTTCATGGTGTGTAGCCATTCGCCGAAAATCGACCAACTTTTTTATCTTGCCTGTACATGTTTAAACAACATGTTTTACAATAGGCGTATCGAATCAGAACATCGGAGGCGGACTGCACACCCATCGGCAGGCCGACCCCACAACAAGAAGGTTGGTGAGCGCACTCATGGAGCGTGCAAGCGGCGTCCTCATGTCCGTCTCATCTCTGCCCGGACCATACGGAATCGGCGGCTTTGGCTGGAATGCCTACGACTTCGTCGATTTTCTCGCCTCGTGCAAACAACATTACTGGCAGATTCTGCCCCTTACGACGACCAGCTATGGCGATTCGCCCTATCAGTCGTTCTCGGCCCGCGCAGGCAACCCCAACTTTATCGACTTTGCCGAGCTTATCGAGACAGGGTATCTGGAGCAGCGCGATATCGATGGCGTGTACCTGGGATCCGACCCCAGCAATGTTGACTACGGTGCTATCTTTGGCGGCCGCCGTCAGATTCTCGACCGCGCCGCCGAGCGCTTTGCTGCCGACAAGCCGGCCGATTTCGATGACTTTATCCAGGCCAACGAGGACTGGCTCATCCCCTACTGCGAGTTCATGACCGTCAAAGAGGAGTGCGGACTCAAGGCGTTTTGGGAGTGGCCCGCAGAACTGCGCACCCGCGGCGAAGCATCTGCCAAGGTCTGCGCCGCCCATCCCGCGCGCATGCTCTACCACCAGATGACGCAGTATTTCTTCGACCGCCAATGGAGCCGCCTCAAGGCCTATGCCAACGAGCGCGACATTCTCATCATCGGCGACCTGCCCATCTATGTCTCGCGTGACTCCGTCGAGATGTGGGCGACGCCTGAGCTCTTTAAGATCGACGCCGCCGGCAATCCCGTGAGCGTCGCCGGCACGCCGCCCGACCAGTTCTCGGCCACCGGCCAGTACTGGGGCAACCCCATCTACGACTGGGCCGCCATGGAGTCCGACGGCTTCTCCTGGTGGGAGGGCCGCATTCGCGCCGCCCTCGACATGTACGACGTCATCCGCCTGGATCACTTCCGCGGCTTCGAGGCCTATTGGGAGGTGCCGTTCTCCTCGCCCGATTCGTCCTACGGTTCGTGGACGCAGGGTCCCGGCCTCAAGTTCTTCAAGACGCTCGAGGAAAAGCTCGACACGCTGCCCATCATCGCCGAGGACCTGGGCTTCCTCACCCCCGGCGTCATCGACATGCGCGACAACTCGGGCTTCCCCGGCATGAAGATCCTGCAGTTTGCCTTTGAGGGCACCAACTCGTACTACCTGCCGCATAACTACATCGCCAACACCGTCGCCTATGTGGGCACCCACGACAACGAGACGGCGCGCGGTTGGTTTGAGGGAACGGCCACCCCGCGTCAGCGCGAGCAGGCAGCCCTGTACACCCATCAGCAGGTCGGCGAACCCATGGCAGATGCACTCAATCGCACCATCGCCGCCAGCGTGAGCGACACGTGCATCTACACCATGCAGGACCTGCTCAACTTGGGCAACGAGGCGCGCATCAACACCCCTGCCACGCTGGGCGGCAACTGGACCTGGCGCATGCTCGACGGCGCCATCACCCGCGAGCTCGAGCACAAACTCACCGACTGGACCGAGACCTACTTCCGCATCCCGTCGGAAGCCGAAATCGAGCTTCCTCAATAGGAGCCACCGCGCCCGACCCCTCCCCACCGTGCGGACGCGCTTGCTTTTCCCGCGCGAGGCCACCCCAATCCCCTCGCGCGGGCTTCTTATGAATTGCAGACATGAAACAACCCATCACAGGAGAAAACATGCCCCAAATTAACCTCATGGAACTCGCCGAGCAGTCTTTTGGCACCTCGCTCGAGCAGCTCGACGACCGTCGCATTTACAAGCTGTTGGTCAAACTCGTGCAGGAGCGCTCCGCCGCCTGCCCGCTCAACAACGGCAAGAAAAAGCTCTATTACATTTCCGCCGAATTTTTGATCGGCAAGCTGCTCATCAACAACATGATCGACCTCGGCATCTACGACGAGGTTAAGGACCAGCTCACCGCCGCAGGTCACGACCTCAACAAGATCGAGGAATTCGAGGTCGAGCCGTCACTCGGCAACGGCGGCCTGGGCCGCTTGGCCGCATGCTTCCTGGATTCCATCGCCACGCTGGGCTTGACCGGCGATGGCGTGGGCCTCAACTATCACTACGGTCTGTTCCGTCAGCGCTTTGTCGACAACCAGCAGAAGGCCGTCCCCGACGAGTGGCTCGGTGAGCAGGACATCCTAGTCGACGATGACCGCTCCTACACCGTCGAGTTCGGCGATTTTGCCGTTACTTCCAAGCTCGTCAACATCGATGTGCCCGGTTACGGCCAGCCCACCAAGAACCGCCTGCGCCTGTTCGACCTGGCAAGCGTCGACGACGGCCTGGTCCCCGGCAGTTCCATCGACTTCGACAAGACCGAGATCGCCAAGAACCTCACCCTGTTCCTCTACCCCGACGATTCCGACGAGCAGGGCCGCCTACTTCGCATCTATCAGGAGTACTTCATGGTGAGCAACGCCGCCCAGCTCCTGATCGACGAGGCCGTCGAGCGCGGCAGCAACCTGCACGATCTGGCCGATTACGCCGTGGTCCAGATTAACGACACGCACCCCACCATGGTCATCCCCGAGCTCATTCGCTTGCTCACCACCGAGCACGGCATCGAGTTTGACGAGGCCGTGACCATCGTACGCTCCATGGTCGCCTACACTAATCACACGATTCTTGCCGAGGCGCTCGAGAAGTGGCCGCTCGCCAGCCTGCAGAAGGTCTCCCCTGCCATCGCCGACATTATCGTCAAGCTCGATGAGATCGCGAAGGCCGAGCACGATGACCCGCGCGTCGCCATCATCGACGAGCACGACACCGTCCACATGGCCCACATGGACATCCACTTTGGCTTCTCCATCAACGGCGTAGCCGCCCTCCACACCAAGATCCTGGAGGACACCGAGCTTCATCCGTTCTACGAGATCTATCCCAAGAAGTTCTCCAACAAGACCAACGGCATCACCTTCCGCCGCTGGATCCATGGGGCCAACCCCGCGCTCGCCAGCCTGCTCGACGATGTGATCGGCACCGACTGGCGCAGCACCGGCGATCTGAGCAAACTCGCCAAGTTCGCCGACGACAAGGACGTTCTTGAGCGCCTGGCCGCCACCAAGGTCGAGGCCAAGGCCATCATGCGCCAGTTCATGGCGCTCGAGCAGGGCGTGACCATTCCCTCCAACGCCATCATCGACGTCCAGGTCAAGCGCATCCACGAGTACAAGCGCCAGCAGATGCTCGCGCTCTACATCATCTGGAAGTACCTCGATATCAAGAACGGCAACAGACCTAAGCACCCCGTCACCATCATCTTTGGCGGCAAGGCGGCGCCTGCCTACACTATCGCGCAGGACATCATCCATCTGATCTTGACGCTGTCGCAGTGGATTGCAAACGACCCCGACGTGGCTCCCTACCTGCAGGTCATCATGATCGAGAACTACAACGTCACCGCCGCCGAGCGCGTGATCCCCGCCGCTGATATCTCCGAGCAGATCAGCCTGGCCTCCAAGGAGGCGAGCGGCACCTCCAACATGAAGTTCATGCTCAACGGCGCCCTAACCCTGTGCACGCTCGACGGCGCCAACGTGGAGATTGCCGAGCTCGTGGGCGACGAGAATATCTATACCTTTGGTGCCTCGTCCAAACAGGTCGAGCAGCTCTATGCCGACGGCACCTATGACGCCGGTGTGCTCTACCGCAAGCCCGGCATTAAACTGCTGGTGGACTTCATCACCAACCCGGCCTTTATGGCGACCGGCAACGTCGAGCGCCTGCAGCGCCTGCACGATGACATTAAGGGCAAGGACTGGTTTATGGCCCTGCTCGACATCGAGGAGTACATCCAGACCAAGGAGCGCGTGTTGGCCGACTACGAGGACCAGGACGCCTGGATGCGCAAGGCGCTGATCAACATCGCCAACGCCGGCACCTTCTCGTCTGACCGCACGATCTCCCAGTACAACGACGAGATCTGGCACCTAGACTAACCCATTCCCCTTACCCATCCTCTTGGAAGCGGAGTCGCGGCAACGCGGCTCCGCTTTTTGTGCCGATACGCCGGCCCGTGATTTGTCTCGACCAAATAATCTCGATCTGTAACAGCTACTCGGTAAAAACGGTCCCAGCTGTTACAGATTGAGACATACCGGCCCCTTCCCTTGGGTTTATCTCAGTCTGTAACATCTAGCAGCTGAAATTCACCTTTGGTGTTACAGATTTAGATGAAATGGTTAGCTCAGCGGAACCGTCTCGATCTGTAACATCTAACGTCCGAAATCGGCCCTACCCGTTACAGATCGAGACAAACGACCGGTCAGACAATCCCAACACAAAGAAAGGCTCCCCTCTCGCCCAGTGGACGGGAGGGGAGCCTTATATGTGACCGCGGCAAAAGGATGGCAATACCGCAGTCGCCCAAAGGGAGGGCCTGGATGCACCGGGCCTAGATAAGGTTCTTGCCAGAGACCTTATCGAAGAGGTGGGTCGCGTTCTTCTCGAACTTGAACCAGATGGTGTCGCCAGCCTTGAGCGCGCCCTTGGCCTCGAGGTCGACGACGGGGATAATCAGGACAAACTGGCCGTCGGGAGCGGTCACGTGGACATGCTCGGTCGAGCCCATGAGCTCGGTCACCTCGACGGTACCCTGGAGCGCGCCCTCCTCGCCCTTGTCGGCAAGCAGGATCTGCTCGGGACGCACGCCGGCCGTAATCTCCTTCACGTCGCCGCCGTTCCAGTTGAGGGCAAGCTGAGCGCAAGTCTCGGGGGCGAGCGCCACGTTCATATCCTCGGTCTTGACGGTAAAGCCGTTGCCCGAGCGCACCAGCTGGGCATCGAAGAAGTTCATCTGCGGCACGCCGATGAAACCGGCGACGAAGATGTTCGCGGGATGGTTGAAGACCTCCTGCGGCGTGGCGATCTGCTGGACGACGCCGTCCTTCATGACCACGATACGGTCGCCAAGGGTCATGGCCTCGGTCTGGTCGTGAGTAACATAAATGAACGTGCCCTTGATCTCGTGGCGCAGCTTAATGAGCTCGGCACGCATCTGGTTACGAAGCTTGGCGTCCAGGTTGGACAGCGGCTCGTCCATCAGGAAAACCTTGGGGTCACGCACGATGGCGCGGCCGATAGCGACACGCTGGCGCTGGCCGCCGGAGAGCGCCTTGGGCTTACGGTCGAGGTACTCGGTAATGCCCAGAATCTCGGCAGCAGAGCGAACCTTGCGGTCGATCTCGTCCTTGGGAACCTTCTTGAGCTCGAGCGTAAATGCCATGTTCTCGTACACCGTCATATTGGGGTACAGAGCGTAGCTCTGGAACACCATGGCGATGTCGCGGTCCTTGGGAGCGACGTCGTTGACACGCTTGCCATCGATGAGCACATCGCCCGAGGTAATGTCCTCCAGGCCGGCGACCATGCGCATCGTCGTGGACTTACCGCAGCCAGAGGGGCCAACGAGGACGACGAACTCCTGGTCGTGAACGGTGAGGTTGAAGTCCTCTACAGCGAGCACACCGTCCTCGGTAACCTTGAGGTTGTGCTTCTTCTCCTCGGTCTTCTTCTTTTTGCCAAAGAAGCCCTTCTTTTTTGACTCGTTGTTGGGATACACCTTCTGAACATGTTTGAGAACAATCTCGGCCATGTCTTTACCTTTCGATACGCGGCGCCGCGCTGAGGGACGCCGCCAAAACTTGCAAAACAGTTACGGCATCAGCCCTTGACGGCACCTGCCACCACACCGTCGATGATGTACTTCTGGCAGAGGATGTACATGATGACGATGGGGATAACGACCATCATGATGCAGGCCATCATGGGGCCGAGCTCGACGTGGCCGTAGCCGCCGCGGAAGTACTGGATCAAGATAGGAATGGTCTTGTACTTGGTGGAGTCGAGCGTAAGGTAGGGCAGCAGGTAGTCGTTCCAGACCCACATGGTCTCGAGAATGCCGACCGAAAGATAGGTGGGCTTCATGATGGGAAGGACAATCTTAAAGAACACCTGGACCGGGTTGCAGCCGTCGATCATGGCCGCCTCCTCGATCTCGAGCGGGATGTTCTTTACAAAGCCGGCGAACATAAAGACCGCCAGGCCCGCGCCAAAGCCCAGATAGATAAAGCAGATGTTGAACGGCGTGTTAAAGCCGATGCGGTCCGCCAAATTGGACAGCGTGAACATGAGCATCTGGAACGGCACGACCATCGAGAACACGAACAGGTAATAGAAGAAGTTCGAGATCTTGTTGTTGACACGAACCACGTACCAAGCGCACATGGAGCAGCACACCAAGATCAGCACGACCGACGTGACCGTGATGATGAGCGAGTACATAAATGCCGAGGCAAAGCCCTGCTCGTTAAGGGCGTGCATGTAGTTTGCGAGGCCGTTGAACGTCTCGGGCGTGAGCAGATCGAATGCCGTGGTGGTGCTGATTGCGGTCGCTTTCTTAAAAGAATTAAGCGCAATCATGAACACGGGGTAGATCCACGCGAGCGACAGGATCGTAAAGAAAATCGAGAGCGCGCGGTTGATAACCTTATCGCGTTTCATTACTGCTGCACCTCCTTGGACCTCGTGGCCTTAAGCTGGATCATGGAGATGGCCACGACCAGGATGCAGAAGATAACCGCCTTGGCCTGACCAATGCCCTGCCATGCGATACCGGCACGCGAATAGAACGTGTTGTAGATGTTCAGGGCGAGCATCTCGGTGGAGTGCGCGGGGGCGCCGCCGGTAAGGGCGAGGTTCTGGTCGAACAGCTTAAAGCCGTTGGTGATGGACAGGAACAGGCAGATGGTGATGGTCGGCATCAGGTTAGGGATCTTAACCTTCCAAAACGTCTGCCATGCCGTAGCGCCGTCGACCTTGGCGGCCTCGATGTAGTCGGACGGAATGGACTGCAGACCAGCGATGTAGATGATCATCATGTAGCCGACCTGCTGCCACAGGGTCAGGATGATAAGGCCCCAGAAGCCAGCAGCAGAGTTAAGAGCGATGAGCTGGGCGCCCACGTTGGAGAGCAGGCAGTTGATCAGAATCTGCCAAATGTAGCCCAGCACGATGCCGCCGATCAGGTTAGGCATAAAGAAGATCGTACGGAAGATGTTGGTGCCTTTGAGCGCCTTGCGGGTGAGCGCCTGCGCAATGGCCAGGGCGATCACGTTGATGAGCACCGTCGACAGGAAGGCAAACGCCACGGTAAAGAAGAACGACGTGGAGAACTGCGGATCGGACAGCGCGCGCACGTAGTTCTCGATACCGACAAAGTGCGCGTTACTAATGATAATAAACTGGCAGAACGAGAGATAGAAGCCCTGGATAAAAGGGATCACGAACCCGATCATAAACGCCAGGCACGTGGGCAGCATAAAGAGCGGCCACCAGCGCTTGAGTGCTTTGCCCATAAAAGGGTCCTTTCAATATGCAGGGGGCGGGCAAACCAACGTCTGCCCGCCCCCTGTCGCTAATCAGATAGCTTGGGCAGCAACTGCTTACTCGGAAGCGGCCTTCTCGGTCTTCCAGCCATCGACGAAGGCGTTCTTGACGCCGTCCCACTTGCTGTTATCGGCAGCGTAGGCAATCAGAGCCTGCTTGAGGTTCTTCTTCCACTCCTCGGAGGGAATGTAGACGAAGTCCCAAGCGACGGTCTTCTTGCCGTCCTTGGCCATGGCAACGGCCTGCTGCGAGAAGACGTTGGTGGTCTCCTTGGCGCTCTTGAACGGAGCGGTCAGACCCATCTTGTCGGCGATGATGCTGGTCGGGGTGTCAGCGGTGACGCACCAATACATGAAGTCCTCGGTGGCCTTCTGGGCATCCTCGGAAGCCTGGGAACTGACGCACCAGTAGTTCTCGCCGCCGGAGCACAGGCCCTGGTTCTCCTCGCCGTCAACACCGATGTAGATCGGCATCATGCCAATCTGATCGTCGGTCATGCCGGCCTTGACGAGGTCAGAGTAGGCCCAAGAGCCGTTCTGGTAGAAGACGGCCTTGCCGGTTGCGAACTCGTTGGTGGCGTCGTCGCCGGTCTTGGAAGCAAGCTGCGAAGGATCGCAGGTGGAGTCGGTGATGTACAGGTCGAAGATCTGCTTGTAGTTGTCGAGGAACTCACCCTTGATCTCGTCGTCCTCCTGGTTGTGCTCCTTCTCAAACTCGTAGTAGAGCGGCATGTTGGCAAGGTGGGTGGTGTAGCGCCAGCTGGAGGAGTCGTCCATGCCGGCGGAAGTGAAGGCACCCTCGACACCAAGCTCGTCCTTGCGGGCCTGGATGTCATCGGCACAAGCCTTCAGCTTGTCGAAGGAGTTGATGTCCTCGGCCTTGTAGCCAGCCTTCTCGAGCAGCTGCTTGTTGTAGATGATGCCGAAGCTCTCCTGGACCCAGTCGATGCACACATCCTTGCCGTCGGACTGCAGAGCCAGGGAGTCATCAATGAGCTCACCGCGCAGCTTGGTATCGGACAGGTCGGCGCAGTAATCCTTCCAGTTCTTAAGACCGGTGGGGCCGTTGACCTGGAACAGGGTCGGAGCGGAGCTCTTGGACATCTCGGACTTAAGCTTCTCCTCGTAGGTGTTGGAAGCGGCGGTCACGATCTTGACCTCGACGCCCTTCTCCTTCTTATAGGCCTTGGCGATCTCCTTCCACTCCTTGTCGACCTCGGGCTTGAATTGGAGGAAGTAGACCTCGGCAGCGTCACCAGAAGCAGAGGAGCCGGAGCCGGCAGAACCACCGCAACCCACGAGACCCAGACCAAGAACCGCAGCCGCGGAACCAGCAAAGCCCAGGAACTGCCTTCTGCTCATTTCGTTCTTCATTACAATCCACCCTTTCACACCGTGGCGGCACCCTTTGCCGCCGCCTTCGGAGATTGGCTCGGGGACTTTGCCCCTTTTGCTGATTTGAACGATACGCTATTTGGCTAGTTGTTTGAACAAGTATTACTAGAGCGGTAGAAAAACTTCGGTGAACGGTAATTTCAACTTGATACTTGACAAGTTTTGTATAAACAATTATTTGTTATCGAATGCAGAGAAAACGCCCGGTCAAACCGATGCATCGTCGGTTTGACCGGGCGTTTTCGCTTTGAGGACATGAGTCTCGTCAGGCTGCGAGCTAGCCGGCTATCGCTTGGAGTTGACGCGGTAGTGGAAGATCTCGGGGTGTGTGCGAGTGTGCGTCACCTCAAACAAGATGCCATCCGAGGTGTACGACTGACTCTCCATGACGGCAACGCAGTTGTATTTGCCGAGGTCAAGATAGCTGCAGTCCTCATCGTTGGCGAGCTCGACACTCACCGTACGACGGCTCGCCATCACTTTGACACCGCGCTTGTGCTCCAGATAGCCGTAAATAGAATCTGCCGCGATCTCGGGAGTCAGGCCCTTGGCGATCGACGCCAAAAAATAGCCATGGTCCACTTGGCGCGCATTGCCGTTGAGGCTTCGGACACGCACTACGCGAATCAGCTCCTCGCCCACCTTAAAGCCCAGGCGACGAGAGAGCTGCTCGGTGCAAATCAAATGTTCAAAGGACTTAACGTCCGTCGATGCAACGGCATTGTTGCGTTTTGCGAACTCGCCAAACGACTCAACCTCTTCGAGTGCGCCCAACATGTCGGTTTCGCCCTTAAGCCAAATAACGCGCACGCCCTTGCCGTGTATGGGCTGCACAAACATCCCGTCGGCCAGCATGCTCAAAGCGCGGCGGACGGTATTGCGCGTGCAGCCAAATTCCGCGGTCAGCTCGGCTTCGGTTGGCAGCATCTCCTGAAACGCATAGGTCCCGTTAATGATGCGCGAACGGATCTCGCGGTAGATTCCTTCGTAAATCGCTTTTGGCATGACTTCACCTCTAATGAATATGTATGGCTAGGCAGGATAGCATTTCTTAAAGTTGTTTAAACCGATTATCGGCAAAGCGACAGGATTTAACCGTTGACGGTTTCTGTCGCGCCCAAACCGGTTTCGCTCAAAACTGCCGGTACGACAATCGTCTGGTCCTCTACAATGAATCCATTGTTTAAACGTTTCACCACGCGCAACGCGCCTCGATATTCGGGAGGCAGAACATGCTGCAAAAAATCCAACGCTTTGGCGGGGCAATGTTCGCGCCCGCCATGCTGTTTTCTATATCAGGCCTCATGGTCGGCGTCTCCGCTCTCGCAACGACCGCGGACATCGTCGGCGATCTCGCCGTATACGGAACCCCTTGGTACGTTTTTTGGACCATCATCCAGCGCGGCTCGTGGACGGTCTTTAAGCGCCTTCCGCTCCTTTTTGCTGTAGCGCTGCCCATCGGCCTTGCCCAAAAGCAACCGGCACGTTGCTGCCTCGAGGCACTCGTGGCCTATTTTGCCTATTGCTTCTTTTTGAGCGAAATCGTTAAGCTGAGCGGAGACAATCTTGGACTTAAGTACCCGTCGTCTTTGACCTCCGCTAGCGGCATCACCATCATCGACGGCATCAAGACGCTCGACACCGGCATTATCGGCCCACTGGCGGTATCGGCAACCGTCGTCGCCATCCATGACCGCTTCTACGATGCCAAGGTTCCCGATTGGCTCGGCACCTTCTCGGGCTCCTCGCTGGTCTACCTCATCAGCTTTTTTGCCGTGTTTGCCCTTGCCGCTATCTCGGCCGCCATCGTGCCCTCCGTATACGCAATGACCGAAACGCTGCGCCATGCACTTACGAGCGTCGGCCCCTTTGGCGTGGGCATCTTTGTGCTTTTGGAGCGAGCACTCGAGCCCATGGGGCTGCACCACCTGCTCTACATGCCGATCTACTACGACAACCTGGTCATTAACGACGGCATCTACGCCACGTGGAGCAGCTTGCTCCCCATCCTCTCCCATAGCACGCGCCCCCTTAATGAACTTGCGCCGTGGGCCGGTTTTACCGCCACCGGCTGGGTCAAGCTCTTTGGCCTTCCCGCCATCGCAGCCGCGTTCTACTCCACCGCAAAACCAGAGCGCCGCGCCGGCCTCAGGGTCATCCTTGTTCCCGCCATCATCGCCTCGGTGGTTTGCGGCGTTACCGAGCCACTCGAGTTTCTCTTTATGTTCACCCACCCCGGGCTCTTTTTTCTCTACGCCGTCTTATCGTCTTGCCTTGCCACAACCATGAATCTCTTTGGCATCGTCGGCATCTTCTCGGGCGGCCTCATGGAGATGGCAGCCTTCAACTTTATTCCGCTCATGCGCACGCATGCCAGTGCCTATCTTTTGGCGCTCGGTATCGGCCTTGCCTTTAGCCTCATCTTTTTTGTTAGTTTTCGAGCACTCATCTTGATCTATGACCTTAAGACGCCGGGCCGCGAGGATCATGTCGCCAATCGCGCGGCAATCGATCATTTAACGGGAAGCGGCTTTGCCAAAGAGCAATCTCCCAATGACGAGGTCAATAGTCAATCCGATCAAGATCACGTCCTCGCTGAGCGGGTAATTCAGCTTTTAGGTGGCGTTGGCAATATTGCGGGCGCAACCAACTGCGCCACGCGCCTGCGCGTCGAGGTCGCAGACCCTTCCATCGTTGCAGATAACGCGTCGTTTGTCGCGGCGGGCGCCAAGGGCCTCATCATTACGGGCAAGACCGCCCAGGTGATCATCGGCATCTCCGTTCCCCGCGTTAAAGAGCATTTTGACCAGATCATGGGCCTCGAGCCGGGATTTGTACCCACCGCCTCGGCCTCCCCTGTCGCCAGCCCAACCCACAAGCACGGCGATATCTGCTTCTTCGACATTGACGGCACGCTCGCGTGGCAAGACCCTCGAGTGGCACAAGAGCTTCCCGAGAGCGAGCGAGACCTCTCCCCCTATCCCAATGAAGCGGTCTCGCAAGCCATCCGTGATTTTGTTGCCAAGGGCAATATGGCGTTTATCTGCACAGGGCGCACCTTCAGCTGCATCCACCCCAAACTTCTTGAGCTGCCCTGGACCGGCATCGTCTGTCTTGCGGGCGGTTACGCCGAGATCAACGGACACGCAATTCGCGATCTGTCGATGACGCCCGGCATGCTGCAGCGCCTTGCCCCCTATCTTGAGCAGTCGGGCGAGGTCATCCGCTTTGAGGGCCTCAACGGCGTCGTGCGCATGAGTGCCGATGCCCCCGATGCCCCCGGATACGCGCGCACCCTGGGCGACGCAGTCACGCAGCTGCAACATTACAGTGCCTACAAGATCTTGATGTCTACATCGCTCGCCAACCACATCGCTCAAGATAAGGCACTTGAGCCGCTGCTGTGCTTTAACGAGCTCGAACTCGAGGTAACCGAAATCTCGCCCCGCGAATGCACGAAGCGCGGGGGCATCCAGTCTGTACTCGACGCCCTCGATCCCCACCACGGAACCGTATACGGCATCGGCGACGCCAGCAATGACGTCTCGCTGATGAACGCCGTCGATGTCGGTATCGCCATGGGCAATGCGCCGGACTATCTTAAAAAGCGCGCCGACTACATCACCGACTCGGTCGACAAAGATGGCGTCGTCAAGGCGCTCGAGCACTTTAGGCTTATATAAGCAGCCGGCACGCGCACGCGTCCCGTTTCCCCAAATCGCCAAAACAGACGCGCCGGCAACTCCAATGTGGCAATATGGTATCTGCACACCGCAACGATGCAACCTAAGAAAGAATGCGAGAACCCGTGTCCAGTCCGTTTACCAGCTTTTTAGCCCAGCACTTTGGCCAGATCAACGACTATCTGGCCACGTTCTTTGACGGACAGGCGACCTCTGCCGATATCGAGCGCTACCTGTATACCCCGCTCTCGACATTTACGGCCAATGCCGGCAAGCGCCACCGCCCGCTCATCTGCATGCTCGCCGCCACCGCGGTAGGTGGCAGCTTTGAGAGCGCCCGCAGCGCGGCGGCAGCTATCGAGCACTTTCAGTCGGGAGCGCTTATCCATGACGACATAGCCGACAACGGCCAGCTGCGTCGCGGCAAGCCTTGCATGCACCTTACCGAGGGCACGGGCCTTGCCATCAACTGCGGCGATTTAGCGCTCACCATGGTCACCAAGACGGTTCTCGACGACCCCACACTCGAGGCAGACGTGAAACTCCGTGTACTCCACGAGCTCACCGAGATGATCGTTCGCACCATCGAGGGCCAGGCGCTCGACTTGGGCTGGGTCCGCGATGGACGCTTTGACATCTCGGTCGACGATTATCTGGACATGGCAACACACAAGACGGCGTACTACAGCGGAGCCACGCCACTTGCCGCCGGAGCCATTATCGGCGGCGGCAGCGATGGGCAAATCGAAGCGCTGCGCGCCTTTGGTCTACACACGGGCCTTGCCTTTCAGATTCAGGACGATCTGCTCAACTTGATCGGCACCAAAGAGGCCGCCAACAAGGACTTCCGCACCGATATCACCGAGGGCAAGCGCACCCTCGTCGCCGTGCACGCCCTGTCAGACGAGCGTTATCACGACGAGGTCGAGGCAATCCTTTCCTCGGGCACCGAGGACCCCGCGCAACTTGCACGCGCCGTGGAGATCTTCCAGGAGACCGGCTCCATCGATTACGCCCACACTTACGCGCTCGACCTGACCGCCAAGGCCAAAGCGGCCATCGAGAACGTTGAGCTTGATCCGCACGCACGCGAGCTGTTCCTCTCCATGGCAGATTTCTTTGTGGAGCGCCTTAACTAGCGGGGGTAATAAAACCTGTCAGCAGCGTATTTGGGTACAACTTGCTACACTGTTGAGTGCATGTTTATGCATCCCTTTGCGTTGTCTATCCGACACACGCTCAAATAGTACGAATGGTACGCCGAAAGGGGTTCGTTCATGGAACCTATTACAACGGGCATGCAGGGAGCAGCCGTCGAGGACGTCCAGTCCCGCCTTCTGCAGCTCGGCTATACAATCGATGACACCGAGGTCTCCGACAAGCGCTTTGGCACCACCACCGAGCAGGCTGTTGGCACCTTTAGGCTCGACAGTGGCCTTGCCGCTGGCTGCGCCGTCGATATCCCCTGTTGGAGCGCCCTGGTAGACGCCTCGTATAAACTGGGCGACCGCACGCTCTATCTGCGCATGCCCAATTTCCATGGCGCCGACGTTCAGGCCCTGCAGCGCGCGCTCAACGTTTTGGGTTTTGCCTGCGGAGAGGACGACGGCTATTTTGGCCCGCACACCGAGGCCGCTCTGCAGCAGTTCCAGGAAAATGTTGGCCTGTTTGCCGATGGCATGGCGTTCCAGGATACCTACGCCTATATCAACCGCCTGCATCACGTGTGGGAGGGCAAGCCCTCGGTTACCGAGGCCGAGTCGCGCATCGGTTTTGCCCGCGCCGCCAACGTGCTCGAGCGCTTCCAGATTGCCGTCATCGGTGAGGACCCCATCGCACGCAGCGTTGCATCGCGCATGTGGAACATCGCCACGGCGACGACCGACAGCAGCGGCATGATGCTTTGCGATTCCGAGGTTCCGACCGACGTGGATCTGGTGCTCGAGATCGCAAGCGATGAGCTGCCCGCAGATGCTGCGCCGCGCGCCACGATCGCCCTTGCCGAGTGTCACAACCTTGCACAGCGCATCCGCACCGCCAATGTCGCCGCGCAGCAAAAGCCCGCGCGCATCCGCATTGAGCTCACGGGCATGACGCGCTACAACGGAACCTTCACCGCAAGTGATGCGCAGACACTCGCCGTACGCCTGCTCGATGGCGTTTGCGATGCCCTCGCAGATTAGGTAAACTAAACGGGTTGCTTTTGGGCAACACTACACATTGGGACGTAGTTCAACGGTAGAACTCCGGTTTTTGGTGCCGGCTGTTGGGGGTTCGAATCCCTCCGTCCCAGCCCCAAAGAACATAGCGCTCCAGGCTCTTATGAACCTGGAGCGCTTTTTCGTGGGCATGCGGAGGGATTCGAACCCGCAAGGGTGCGGAGCTGAGGAAACGCGAAGCGTTTTCCAGCGCAGCACGCAAGGAGCGAAGCGACGCAGCGGGGCGCGGCCGCCGGCAGGCGGACGCGGAATCCCTCCGTCCCACGTCGACCGAGAGCTCCTCGCGTTAAGAAAATCGAGCCAACGCCGCCAAGCGGAGGGATTCGAACCCGCAAGGAATCTACCTATATAAGACAGACGCCCCAAGCCCGAAAGGACCAAGAGCGCCTTACATCTAGAAAATATCAGCCCAGTTCCGAAAAGCGAGGCGCCATCTACAAAATGGCGCGTGGCCCCGGCGGGCCGGGCATTAAGTTTGTCGCGAGTTCCGCACGCAAAGAAGGCCACTTAATGTGGCCTCCGTCGTGAGCAGGACTGTAGAGCAGGAAACCTAAGCCGGTGTCCACGCTCTCCCGGGGCCGGCGAAATTTAGTTGTTCAGCATGCGGTCGAAGCTTCCCGAGTCGCCATCCCGATAGTCGGCGGTCATCAGAATCTCCTGCGGAATGCGTCCGCCCTCGCGCAGCACGTTGCGGAACTGCACGCGCGTGACCATAGGCAAATCTTTGATCGTCGCCGCTAGGTTCTGCGGCACGCCCTGGTTGGCAGCCGCGGGCTCACACTCACCGCCGGCCTTCACGCGGCGCTTGTGCTCGGCGAGCATGGCGCGATACATACCGGCATGCAGGCGAATCTCAACAACATTGGCATTACGGGTCTGCTCGACAATGCGCGCACCCTCTCGGTCGATATCGCCCACGTAGTAGACATAGTTAAAGCGATAGCCGATCTCGGCCAGATAATCATCCAGTGCGTGCGAAACGCTCGCCTTGCAGCCACCGCCAAAGATCACGCCACCCACCTTGGTGCCAAAAAGCTTAGCGTGCTTGCGGCCGCGCAGGAGCTTGACGATCTCGTCATAGGTGTCCAGGTTCTCGACCATAATGAACGGCTTGTCGGCGCCCAGCGTAAAGAAGCCCGTAAAGTGCACAGGACGGTTGGGAGCAACCTTGATTGCCTGCATGCTAATGCCCTTTTCGGTCATACGCCGAATCAGACGCTCGCCATGCTTGCCGTCAAAGGCCTTCTCATCGTTAAAAATCTGGTAGGCGCGCTGGCGACGCGAAGCGACCGGCGTGTCGGCGCCGCGATTCTGCTCTATCCAAGCCTGGATGATCGCAATCTCCTCGGCAATCTTGCGGTTGGACATCTCGTTGTGCTGAGTGCGCTGCGGAGCCTTTTTGCCGTCCTTGCCCTCGACCTTAACAATTTGAGTCTGCTGCTCCTTAATCTTGGAGAGCGCCGTAGGCGTGGGAACGACCTTGAGCAGCTGCCTGCCCAGGACACGGGCCAGAGCAAACGCCGAAACCTCGCCATGAGCGAGCGGCTCAGGCTGCTGGGGGGCCACATCGTTTGCAGTCGGTTTGGACTGCGCCTGGGATTTGCGCTTGGAATCTGCCTGAGCTTTACGCTCTTGCTTTGGCGCGGACGGACCCTTTTGCAGGCGCTCGGGCTTGTCCCCCTTCGCCGGCTGGCGCTTGGGTTGCTCCACCGGGGCCTCAGCCTTCACATCCTTGCTTTGCGTCGCCGCCTTCTCGGCCGGGGCCTCGGCATTTGAGCCACGACCGCCACGGTGACGACGACGGCGGGGCTTGCTCGAAGCGCTCTCCCCCGTCTGCTTATCAGCGGACTGCTGAGCTTTGACCTCGGCGTCGGCCGCAGGCTGCGACTCGGAAGGTTGCTGCTCGCAAGCCACCGGCTCAACGGTTTTCTCAGTTTGTTCGGCCTTATCGGCCTGAGCGGTCGAAGCCGGCTCGCCCTTCTCCTGACGCTTTACGGGATACGCGCGTCCCGCAAAACCGCGGCCGGGACGACACGAACCCGGAGCCCTCTTGGCAGACTCCTCAACATCGTCCGCAACCTCGGAAGGCTCTTCAGCTTCATGCGCGACATCCTGCTGCACAGCCTTAAAGTGAGCACCGCGACGACGCTTGGGCTCTTGGGCCTCCACGGGCTTTTGCTCCTTCGCGGGCTTCTGCGACTCAGCGGCAACCTCGGTCACAACAGTCTCGGTATCGAGTTCATCCTTTTGAGCCACGGCACGACGGAAGCGCTCCTGCTGGGCACGGCGCTGAGCATCGCGCTTGCCGCCCCCACCAAAACCGCCGCGGCCGGCCTTGGCCGTAAAGGCGCGAACGACGTTCTCATCGAGCAGCTCGTCGGTATCGACATGCTCGCGCGGGGCCGTTTCCACCGAAGCGGGCACCTCGACAACGTCCTCGACGGCCTCTTCGACAGCCTCGGCAAGCTGCTCCTGAGCATCACTTATCTCGGCATGAATGGTATAGAACGCCGGACGTCCGTTAATGCCGCTGCCCTCGATCTTGGTAACGATCTTTGCCGCGATGAGTTCGTCGCGCATCGCCTTGGTGTCGCATTCCTTATCGACGGAGCGGAAAATCTGCGCCAGCGCGCTCGACTTGATCTTGAGTGCCTTGCGGCAGAGCAGGTCGTAGGCAACTAGCTTGGCACGCTCGGCAGAAAGCGACGTCTGGCTGCTCAGACGCTCAGCCAGGGCATCGACATTATTTTGGTTATCGGAATATACCGTCTTGGCCACGGGGCCCCTTTCATATGTACACATATACGTCTATATGGTACAACGCGCGCCCTTATCCACGCAAAACATCTGCGAGAACACTCGGGCATCGCCCGCTTTTGCATCAAAACCACCCCTAAAAGGGGTGGTTTGCTCTTAGGGTATAACCCTTGGATTTCCGGCACGCGTCTAAAGGCGCCGGCCCTCACGGGGTTCGGGCCGCACTGCAGATTGACCCGTGACGGGCCGGTCAAACCGGCGCTATTTACGCCCCGGCCCCCTATCGAAGGGGTCCTCGTACTCCTTGACGCTCAGCCGGTCGATCGCGATGTCGGCCTTCTCCTGCTCCCGGATGTACTTCGCAATGGTGGCCTCGTTCAGGCCGACGGTGGACACGTAGTAGCCCTCGGCCCAGAACTTCCTGTTGCCGAACTTGTACTTCATGTTCGCGTGCTTGTCGAATATCATCAGCGAGCTCTTCCCCTTCAGGTAGCCCATCACGCTCGATACGCTGTACTTCGGCGGTATCGCCAGCAGCATGTGGACGTGGTCGGGCATCAGGTGCCCCTCGATGATCTCTATCCCCTTGTACTGGCAGAGTTTCCTGAAGATCTCCCCAAGGTCGGACCTTATTTGGTTGTAGATGACTTTGCGCCTATACTTCGGCGTGAACACGACGTGGTACTTGCACATCCACTTCGTGTGCGACAGGCTGTAGGCCTTCTGGGCCATACGCCACCACCGCCCTCTCGACTCGGATTCCTTGCGGCCTGAACAATCGCAAGTGTCCGGCGAGGGGGCGGCTTTGTAAAGCCGTTTGGCCCCACCCGCATAGCGGGTGGTTTCTGATGCGGCGCGCTGCGCGCCCCGCACAGGCTAAAGCCCGTAATGAAAAAAGACCGAGCCCGCGCAGCCGCGGACCCGGTCTTATCGAGTTGTATAGATGTGACGTTCAACTCGTCAGGTCGATTACGCCTTGGCAGCCTCGGCGTCGGCGGGAGCCTCGGCGGCAGCGGCGCGGCCATACTCGACTTTGCCCATCTCGGACCACTCGGGCTCCTCGTCGGGCATGGAACCGGCCTCCTTGCCGAAGAACTCCTTGAGGCAGTTGACGGCAACGATGAGGCCCAGGACCATCAGCAGGACGGCGAAGACGAGCTGCAGACCCTTGGTGGCGGCGACGGAAACGGCAGCCGTGGTGGCGGTAGCCGGGATGGTGCCGAAGAAGCCGTAGGCCTGGACGGCGGTCATGCAGCCCATGGCGCTCTGGACCAGCGAGGTGAAGGTGCAACAGAGCAGGAAGACAACGGGCACGTAGAGCATCCAACCCTTGCGGCCGGTGCACTTGCAGAACACGGCGAGGGTGATCATGGTCATACCGCCGAGCAGCTGGTTAGAAGCACCAAAGAGCGGCCAGATGTTGGCATAGCCGCCAAAGGCGAGGGCGAGGCCAGGAAGCAGGGTAACGACCGTGGCGAACCAGGGGTTACCGAGGACCTTCATGTAGCCGGCCTTGGACTCGATGGCCAGGGCGTCGTTGGTCTGGGCAAAGAACTCGGAGAACGAGGTGCGAGCGATGCGGGCGACGGCATCGAGCGAGGTCAGGGCCAGAGCGGAAACGTTCATGGTCATGAAGACGGTTGCGAGCGTGCCGTCAACGCCGAAGGCCTGCATACCGCGGGAGATGCCAGCTGCGAAGATCTGGAACGGGGTGGAAGCGACGCCGGCGTTAAGGGCGCCGGTACCGGCGGTGTTCATGTCGGAGAACATGATGCCGGCGACGATGATGGCAAGGATGCCGACGAAGGACTCGACGATCATGGCGCCGTAACCGACCTTGACGGCGTCCTGCTCCTTCTCGACCTGCTTGGAGGAGGTACCAGAAGAAACGAGGCTGTGGAAACCGGAGAGAGCACCGCAGGCAACGGAGACAAACAGGACCGGGAACATCATGCCCGAGGCATTGCTAAAGCCGGTGAAGACCGGAGCGGTGATGGTGGCCTGGCCGTTAGCGCCCAGGACGACGATACCGAGGACAGCGCAGACGATCATGACGATCATCATGATGGAAGTGAGGTAGTCGCGAGGGGTCTTGAGCATCTGGATGGGCATGGCACCGGCAAAGACCAGGTAGACCATGACGACGGCGAACCACTGGAACTTGTCCAGGTAGACCGGGAACTGCATGCCGACGGCGAACATGAGGACCATGAGTACCACGCCGGTGACGAACTCGGCAGCGCCGGTGAGGTTGAACTTCTTCTGGGCCCAACCAAAGGCCATGGCGACGAAGGTGAACAGGATGGAGATGGTGCCAGCGCAGCCGGCGGCATAGGACTTGGTGAAGTCGATGGCACCGGTAGCAGCACCAGAAGCGTCAACGGCCGGGGTGAACATGAACGTCTTGCAGACCATGTCGGTGAAAGCGGCGATGACGATGATGCAGAACAGCCAGCAGAACAGCAGGAACAGGCGACGGCCGGTCTTGCCGATGTACTTCTCGATGAGCTGGGCCAGGGACTTGCCGTTGTTCTTCATCGAGGCGTACAGGGCGCCAAAGTCGTGGACGGCGCCAAAGAAGATGCCGCCGACGAGGACCCAGAGCACGACGGGAAGCCAGCCGAAGGCCATAGCGACGATCGTACCCGTGACAGGGCCGGCACCGCAGATCGAGCTGAACTGGTGCGAGAACGCGGTGAAGGCGGAGACGGGCGAGAAGCTGTTGCCGTCTTTCATGCGCTTGGCCGGCGTGAGGGCCTCTTTGTCAACGCCCCACTTGTTGGCCAGCCATCGGCCATAGCCCAGATAGCCGCAGGCGAGCACCGCCGCGGCCACAACCATGAGCAAAACTCCGTTCATTACATTTCCTCCTCTAAAAAGAACTTCCCAGACATAAAAAATGAGGGCCGTCGGTTGCGCTCGACGGCCCTCATCTTCATCAGCCGCCCGTTATCGTACGGGCTAGCTGTATGTGCCAACCCGCATCAGATAATTACTACGCTGATAATGTTTAGCTGATGCGTGAACATGTCTAAGAAATCCTCTTCAATCATGATGTGAACGATCCGTGCGTCTTCACATCCCCCAGTGGTTGAAAAGGAGTATGAAACTTTAGTTACCTAAAGTCAACGCAAATATGTAATGAATTTTCAACTTTTTTTGAATTTCTCGGTATAAAGCGCCACTGACCTCGGACTTTATCCTGCGACAGTTTTTGCTTGAGAGACGTCCCTGCGCGCCGCGGGAACCGGGCTGCCTATATGAACTTTCCTGCTCTACAGTCCTGCGCAAGACGGAAAGCACATTAAGTGCTTTCCTTTGCGTGCGGAACTCGCGATAAAGTTCATATAGGCAGCCCGGTTCCCGCGGCGCGCAGGGACTCCCATCCCAAATGTGCGGAGCAAAGCTCCGCACGCCAACTTTTTCTTTCAGCTAAAGAACGTCGGAAATTCGACGCTGGCTTGTTAACCTTGCTGGACGTTGTCGACGCCGATCCAGCCCAGAAGCTATATCGATACAGAAAGGCCCCCGACCGGAGGGGCCGGATATAAGGTTTATCGCGAGTTCCGCACGCAAAGAAGGCCACTTAATGTGGCCTTCGTCTTGCGCAGGACTGTAGAGCAGGAAACCTTATATCCGGCCCCTCCGGTCGGGGACCGCACCCGTACGACTACAGCGTCATGTTTGGATCGGCGTCGACATCGAACGGCGAGATTTCACCTCGGTCGAATTTACGGCGAGCGACCTCCGCGATCATGGCGGCGTTATCGGTGCAGGCAGACAAGGGCGGCACCGTTACGCGGATTCCCTGACGCCCGAGTTTCTTGATCATCATCTCGCGCAGATGCGGGTTGGCCGAGACGCCGCCGCCGATGCAATACTCCTTGCACCCGGTAGCATGCAGGGCGTTTTTGGCCTTCTTGTACTGCACGTCAAAGACCGCCGCCTCAAACGAAGCCGCCAAATCGGGCAGGTGAATCGTGCGCCCGGCCTTGGTCTCCTGCTCGATGTAGAGCGTCACCGCCGTCTTGAGGCCCGAAAGCGAGAAGCGGTAGTCTCCCCTGCTGTTCAGCGCGCGGGGAAAATCGATCGCCTTGGGGTTGCCCGTCTCGGCAAGCTTGGAGATGATGGGGCCGCCGGGATAGCCCAGGCCCAGCGCCTTTGCCACCTTGTCAAAGGCTTCGCCCACGGCGTCGTCCAGCGTCTCGCCAAGCACCTCGTAGTCGCCCCATGCCTTTACGTGCACGAGCATGGTGTGCCCGCCCGAAACGAGCGTAAAGATAAACGGAGGATTAAGGTCGGGCTGCGCCAACAGGTTGGCAAACAGGTGACCCTCCAGATGATTGACGCACACGAGCGGTTTGCCAGCAGCATACGCAAAGCCCTTGGCAAAGGCAACACCCACCACCAGGGCACCTACCAGGCCCGGACCCTGCGTCACGCCCACGGCGGCAAGCTCACTTGGCGCAATCGCCCCGCCCTCAAGGCCAAGCGACGCCGCGGCATCTTCAAGCGCCGCATCTACGACGCCCACGATGACCTCAACGTGCTTGCGCGAGGCAATCTCGGGTACCACGCCGCCAAAGCGGGCATGAAAATCAATCTGCGTCGACACCTGGTTGGCCAGCATCTTGCCGTCCGCATCGATAATTGCCACGGCTGTCTCGTCGCAGGAGCTCTCGATGGCAAGCACCAGGCGGCGGCGCTCGATTTCGGCACGCTCCTCAGCGTTGCGTTCGGGCGCGGGCAGCGGCCATACACGCTGTTCGGCAGCCGTCGGCTCGGGCGAGGCATTGTCGAGAGGAAGCACCAGGGGCAGCGGCGCCGTCATGACGATGGCATCCTTGCCGGCACCGTAATAGCCACGGCGACGACCCGCCTCGGTAAAGCCCAGAGCGGCATAGAGCGCAATTGCGGCCTCGTTGCCGTCCTCAACCTCAAGCGAAGCCGTGGTGCAGCCGAGCATCTGCGCGTCATAGCTCACGTGCGACAGAAGCTTGCGGGCGATGCCCTCGCGGCGATGCGCCGGATCGACGGCAACGTCCATAATCTGCACGTCCCCGTCGACGACCATACCGCCGGCAAGGCCCAGGAGCTGGCCGTCATCGTGCGCAACCCACCAGCTGCGCGGAGCGGCAACGTCCTGACCCAGCTCGGACAGGAACATACTCGGGGTCCATGCCTCGTGCCCGGCGCCTTCAAAGCAGGCTGCCTCCAGAGCGCTCGCACCCTCGGCATCAGCCGCACCCATGGGGCGGAACTGCAGATGGCGACCGGCGAGCTCATCAGCCACGCCCGTAATTTCACTCTGCGCGCTCTCGGCAAGCCCAAGACGCCTGCGCTCGTTTTCCTCAGCATCCGAAAGGCGCGTATAGATCGGCAAGACGCGAGCCGGATCGCCATCGCCTGCGGCGTGCGCCATCAGCAGGCCCTCGCCCGAGGGCCACCACAGGTCTCGCTCCACGCAACGCGCCGTCTCATCCTCGCCCAGCAGTTTGCCATAACGCACGAGACCGTCACCAGTTAACTGAACCTGATCCCAGTCCGCGGTCTGGCGCCACTCATCAAGCGCCACGGCGGCCTTGACCACGCGCTCGCGCTCAAACAGACGCTCGGGACCCTCATCCCCCAGCACATAGAGCGCCGGGTACACCTCGCCGCGCATGGCATCGGCAAGAACACCAAGCTTGCCGCGTACGCCGGCCTTCCATGCTGTCCAGGCGCAAGCGTCAAGTGTCGACACGCCCAGCAACGGCACGTTGGCACCGCGTGCCAGACCCTTTGCGGTGGAGATGCCGATGCGCACGCCCGTAAACGAACCCGGGCCGCGGCCGACCACATAACAGCCGACATCGCTGCGATCCAGGCCGGTCTGCTTCAGTACGCCATCAACAGTATTCACGAGCTCCACGTTGGCATGGCGACGGCACATATGGTCGCCAATCACCAGCTTCGCCTCACCCGTCTGCCCATCAATCCAGCTTGCCGCGCAGGCAAGCATGTCGGTCGATGTATCGAGCGCCACCACCAGCGCGTTATCGTTATGCAAGCTCATCTTGTACAGCCTTATCTATCAAATGGGAAAGCTCCCTAGCGCGCTCGCCGTGCGCCTCGAGCGTTATCGTTCGCACGTCGCTGTCGTCCTCGTCGCGCTTAAGCGTCACCGAAAGATACTCATCTGTCAGTTCATCCTGAAACTGCTCGCCCCATTCCAGCAGGCAAACACCCTCATAGCCCAGCACGTCAAAAATGCCCGTATCCTCAAGCTCGTAGGCATGCTCCAGGCGGTACAGATCAAAATGGAACAGCGGAATACGCCCTTGGTCATGAACGGCCATGAGTGCGAACGTAGGGCTTGTGACCATATGCTCATCGCCCAGAGCGCGCGAAACGCCCTTGGTAAAGTGGGTTTTGCCCACCCCGAGGCCGCCGGTCAAGATCAGCACATCGCCATCTTCTAGACACGGTGCGACCAGCTCGCCAAAATGCTCCGTATCGGCAGTACGGGCCGTTCTATAGGTACCTACCCCCAGGCGCTCCAGGGACATATACGCTCCTTATTATTATTCCGAGGCGGTCTCCGGCGCGGGGTGCCGCTCCAGATAGTCGCCCAGCATCTTAAAGTCTTCCTCCAGCAACTCCTGCCACGCCGGATTGCGCAGCGCCGCCGCAGGATGAAACGTCGGCATCACCACAAAGTGGCCCATCTGATGGAACCTGCCGCGCAGCTTGGTAATGCCGATCTCGGTCTTGAGCACAAAGTGCGTTGCGGGGTTACCGAGCGTCACGATGATATCGGGCCAGATGCTTCGAATCTGCTCGCGCAAAAACGGTGAGCAAGCCAGCACTTCCTCGGGACGCGGATTGCGGTTTCCCGGCGGGCGGCACTTAAGCACGTTGGCGATATAGACGTCCTCGCGCTTAAGACCTGCCAGGGACAAAATGCCGTTGAGGTCTTCACCCGCCGCCCCCACAAAAGGTTCGCCCTGCAAATCCTCGTTGCGACCCGGTGCTTCACCAATAAACATGACGCGAGCGTGGGGGTTTCCCACGCCAAACACGATGTTATGGCGCGACTGATAGAGCTGGCAGAGATGGCAGTCGCCTAAAACAGCCTCAATCTCCTCGAGTGCGACCTCACGTGGCGCCTGATGGGTATGGCCGGGAATGTGCATGACGCCCATAGCGGCTCCTACACGTAGACCTTGTCGAGACGCATGCCAAAGCCGCAGGCGACCTCGTAGTTAATCGTTCCGCGCAGTCGGGCCATCTCGTCCATAGTGATCTCGGCATCGCCATCGCGGCCGACAATAATCATCTCGTCACCATACTCGGCCTCGGGAATCTCGTGTGCCGGGTTGGACTGAATGGCGACCATAAACTGATCCATGCAGATATTGCCAACCTGACGCACGCGCTCGCCGCGATACAGCACATCCATACGATTGGAAAGCGTACGCGATAGGCCGTCGGCATAACCGATCGGCAGCGTGCAGATCTGAACGCGCGTACGCGGTACGCGGTAGGTAAAACCGTAGCCCACGCCCTCGCCCATCGCAGGGTGCGCCACGCGCGTCACGCGCGCATGAACGCTCATAACGGGATCGAGCTGCATCACACGGCTACTCAGCTCGCACGGCTGCATGCCATACAAGCCAACGCCGGCGCGAATCATATCAAAATGCATCGAGGGGTCGAGCATCGAGGACGGCGTGTTGGCGCAATGCACGATACCGCACTCAAAACCCGCATCCTTAATGGCCTGAACGGCCTCGGTAAAGCGCTGGCACTGCAGCTTGTAGTCCCAGCCCGAAGGTTCATCGGCCGTGGCGAAGTGCGTAAATACGCCGTCGCACTGAATACCGCGATGGAAATCAATACCGCGGACAAAGTCGAGCACCTGCGTGTAATGTACGCCGATGCGGTTCATGCCCGTCTCGATGGCGAGATGATACTTGCCCACCTTGCCCGCCGCGACGGCACATTCGCCATACGCAAGAGCAAAGTCGGACGTATAGACCGAGGGCATGATATCGAACTCGAGCAACGTCGGAATGGCCTCGATAGGCGGCTCGCTTAGGATAAGGACGGGTTTCGTAATCCCGCCCTGTCGGAGCTCAACGCCCTCGTTAACCGTCGCCACGGCAAACATGTCGGCGCCGGCCGAATACATAATCTTGGCGCACTCAACAGCTCCATGACCATAAGCGTCGGCTTTAACCACGCAGCACAGGCGCTGACGCGGATTCAGCAAATTCTTATAGGCCCTCGTGTTGCGGCGAAGCGCCCCGCGGTCGATCTCGACCCAGGACCAACGCGTCAAATCGGCTTTATTCATAATTAGTCATCCGACCCTTCGTCCGTGATTCCCAGATCATCGAGCGCATCCTTTGCCGCCAACTCCATGGCGGGACCGATCAAGTCGATAAGATCGGTCGCGATAACGCTCTTCTCGCCAAACTCCGTCGCCGCGGCAAAACCGGCATAGCTATGAAGCGCGACGGCATACGAGTACAGCAGCTCCCAGCGGTCCATCTCATCGCGCATGGTGGCTAGCGTGCCGGCCAGAATACCCGCAAGGACGTCACCCGAGCCAGCGGTCGCCAACGACGCCGGGCCAGAGAGCGGCAGCAGCACGCGCTCAACACCGCAAATGGCCGTCGTCGGGCCCTTGGCGATAACAACGAGGTTATCGGAACCGGCGGCCCAGACAACCTTTTGCGCGGCGGCAATCGCGGTTCCAAGGTCATTGACCTCATCACCGGCGACGAGACGCGAAAGCTCACGATAATGCGGCGTCATAACGAGCGGCTGCTCACGACGATACATCTCGGGATTACTGTCGATGCCATCGATTGCAATCTTGGCAAGGCAGTTGAGAGCATCGGCATCCAAGATAAGCGGTACGTCGAGCTCAAGCAGACCCGAAACCACCTGCATGGCACCGGCAGATGTCGTCATGCCGGGACCACACAGCACGCAGCTATATTTCTTGGCAATCTCACATACCGTCATGCGCGCAGCGGCACCAAAAGAACCGCGGGAATCAGATGGAATAGCAAAGACCGGAATCGAGGGGAGCGCCATGCGGATAAGGTTGGCACACGCATCCGGAGTCGCGACTGCCACATAGCCGGCGCCTGCGCGGGCAGCGGACTTGGCAGCCATAATGGCCGCACCAGGATACTGCGCCGATCCGGCAACAATGAGCACCGAGCCGCGCGAGTACTTATCGATATTCGTAGGCAGCGGAGCAAAATAGTCCACAAGGTCACCGGGTTCCACGATCTCGGCAGCATGGTCGACATCGTCAATAACCTCATCAAGGCGGTCATACAGACCGCCGCAGACCAGATCGCCTGCATATTCGGGACCGTCAGCGCTGTATAAGCCGATCTTGGGAGCAATCATCGTCACCGTACGCTCGGCACGAATGCAGTCGTCATCCACCACACCCGTCTCGGCATTCAGGCCCGAAGGAACATCGATGGAGACAACGCAATCGGCATTTTCATTGACCGTGGGGATCCAGATTGAAAACGGCGCACGAAGATCACCATGAAAACCGGTACCAAAAATGGCATCGACTACAACATCAGCCTTATCAATCAGCACCTCCAGCTCATCACGAGAGGGGCCGACACACACATGCACGTCGCGACCAGCAGTACGACGGGCGACATGACGAGCGAGAGCGGCAGGGATCTCATCCGGCTCAACCGGAGAGACGATATCTACATCAACGCCCTTATGCGTCAGAATGTCAGCGGCAACCCAGCCATCTCCGCCATTGTTGCCAAAACCGACCAATACAAGAACGCGATCGGGGTTGAGCTTTAAAATCTCGTTGGCAGCAAATTCGCCCGCCAACTCCATGAGTTCGGCCTTCGAGGTACCCTCACGCTCGATAATATCTTCGAGGCGAACGACTTCCTCGGTACTCAAAACCGGTTTCATCTATGCTCCTAGCGCATCTTGCGGATCATCATCCAGATGTTCCGACAAAGCAGATTGTTGCAGCTGTTCGAGCTCGTCTAAGACAGAACGAGCCTCTTTAAATGTCTGAGCAACGCGCTCCTTCGTGCTCACCTTTTCTTCCTTGGGTTTAGGTCGAGCATCCTCGGTGATCGCAATGGCATTAGCAACAGCCAAGTCACCCGTCAGAGTAATAGAAAGAGCAACCTCGACAACGCCCAATTCCTGGGCGATTTCAAGAGCGCGACCCGAAAGCAGCGCTTTTGGCTTGCCGAGCTTATCGCGCGTTACGGAAACGTCTTTACGGCCAACGCCCTGGCTAAAACCCGTACCAAGCGCCTTAAGTACCGCCTCGCGAGAAGCAAAACGACTGGCATAATGCGCGGCAGGACGAGACGAGGCATCGCAATACGAACGCTCTTCATCGGTAAACACGCGCCGAGCAAACGCGGGCGTCTTCTCAAGGATTGAATTCATTCGGGAAATCTCGACGATATCAACGCCGATTCCGGCTTCGGCCATAATCACCTCCATGCTGCACAGACTATGACATTGTAGCCCGTTCGCAGAAGATGCAACAAACGAGGGTCAAAAACACAGCGACAGTGGAGTGATGGCCCTATAAGCGCAAAAAAGGGGGAGGCCGCGAGGCCTCCCCCTTCTCAATCTCGATGGCGGCTCGGTGCCGTCCACCGGTCAGCGGCGCCCTGGCCTCCCACGGGCTGACCCCGCAGTACTCTCGGCGCGATGGGGCTTAGCTTCCGGGTTCGGAACGGGACCGGGCGTGCCCCCCATGCTCTGGCCGCTGACCGGTGGGCGGCGCCCACCGTTCTCGGTGTCCGGTATCGCGTACACGTGCCCTGGGGGCCGCATGGCGCATAGGAAAGATGACTCGGGGGCATCCTCGTGCCCGGACCGCGCATGAGCGCTTGTCCCGCGGGCCGCGAGGTGCGGTTCCGGAAGAGCTCGGGCGATTAGTGCGGCTCGGCTGAGGACGTCGCCGTCCTTGCACCTGCCGTCTATCGACCAGGTAGTCTACCTGGGCCCTTACCGGAAGGAGAACTAATCCCTGGAACGGCTTCCCGCTTAGATGCCTTCAGCGGTTATCCGCGCCGCACGCGGCTACCCGGCCGTGCCGTTGGTCGACAACCGGTTCACCGGAGGTGCGTCCACCCCGGTCCTCTCGTACTGGGGGCAGCCTCCATCGATTCTCCTGCGCCCACGGAGGATAGGGACCGAACTGTCTCACGACGTTCTGAACCCAGCTCGCGTACCGCTTTAAACGGCGAACAGCCGTACCCTTGGGACCTGCTCCAGCCCCAGGATGCGATGAGCCGACATCGAGGTGCCAAACCTTGCCGTCGATGTGGACTCTTGGGCAAGATCAGCCTGTTATCCCCGGAGTACCTTTTATCCGTTGAGCGACGGCCCACCCACTCGGGGCCGCCGGATCACTAGAGCCTGCTTTCGCACCTGCTCGGCTTGTGGGCCTCGCAGTCAAGCCCGCTTGTACTCTTGCATTCAAAAGGACGGTTGCCGACCGTCCCGAGCGGACCTTCGCGCGCCTCCGTTACCCTTTAGGAGGCGACCGCCCCAGTCAAACTGCCCGCCTGGCACGGTCCCCGAGCCGGTTGACGGCCTCGGGTTAGGACGCCGGTCGCGCGAGGGCAGTATTCCAAGGGCGGCTCCCCGGGGGCTGGCGCCTCCGGATCTTCGCCTCCTGCCTATCCTCTACACGCGGGACCAGCGGCCAATGCCAAGCTGCAGTGAAGGTTCACGGGGTCTTTCCGTCCTTCCGCGGGTAAGTCGCATCTTCACGACCAGTGCAATTTCACCGGGTCCATGGTCGAGACAGCGCCCAAGTCGTTGCGCCTTTCGTGCAGGTCGGAACTTACCCGACAAGGAATTTCGCTACCTTAGGACCGTTATAGTTACGGCCGCCGTTTACCGGGGCTTGGCTTCGGGGCCTCGCCTTGCGGCTAACCCCTCCGCGTGACCTTCCGGCACCGGGCAGGCGTCAGACCCTATACGTCGCCTTGCGGCTTCTGCAGAGTCCTGTGTTTTTGGTAAACAGTCGCTTGGGCCTCTCCACTGCGGCCCGCCTCCGCTCCCGGAGCAAGTCCGTTCACGTACGCGCGGGCACCCCTTCTCCCGAAGTTACGGGGCCATTGTGCCGAGTTCCTTGACCATGGTTGACCCGATCGCCTCGGTATGTTCTACCCACCCACCTGTGTCGGTTTGCGGTACGGGCGCGCACGCGCCTGCCTAGGGGTTTTTCTAGGGACCTCGGGCTCACTCGCTTCGCTCAGTCGCTTCGTCCGGAGCCTCGCCCTGTGTGCGGACCGGATTTCCCTGGTCCGCGGGCCGCGCTCCATCACGGGGACGTCCAGAACCCCGCCGAGCCACCCCCATCCGTCGCCCCGTCGGTCGTAGCGCCGCGTGCGCGGTGCAGGAATGTCTGCCTGCTGCGCGTCGGCTACGCCTCCCGGCCTCGCCTTAGCCCCCGACTGACCCTGGGAGGATTAGCCTTGCCCAGGAAACCTCGGGTTCACGGCGGACGAGTTACTCTCTCGTCTCTCGCTACTCATGCCAGCATTCTCACTCCCATGCGCTCCACCGTCGGTCGCCCTGACGGCTTCTCCGCCCATGGGAAGCTCCCCTACCGATTCTAATGAATTAAAATCCCGCCGCTTCGGTGTCCAGCTTAGCCCCGTGTATTGTCGGCGCATGTCCACTCGACCAGTGAGCTGTTACGCACTCTTTGAATGGATGGCTGCTTCTAAGCCAACATCCTGGTTGTCTGGGCGGACGCACATCCTTTGCCACTCGGCTGGAACTTGGGGACCTTAGCGGGCGGTCCGGGCTGTTTCCCTCTCGAGCACACAGCTTAGCCCACATGCTCTGACTGCCGCGCTCTGGGCCGCCGGCATTCGGAGTTCGGTTGGATTCGGTAGGCGGCGAAGCCCCCTCGTCCATCCGGTGCTCTACCTCCGGCGGTGAACGCGCGACGCTAGCCCTAAAGCTATTTCGGGGAGAACGAGATATCTCCGGGTTTGATTGGCCTTTCACCCCTATCCGCAGGTCATCGCCGCCGTTTTCAACCGACGTGCGTTCGGCCCTCCACGGGGTCTTACCCCCGCTTCAGCCTGCCCACGGATAGCTCACCCGGCTTCGCGTCCGCGGCGCGGGACTCAAGTCGCCCTGTTAAGGCTCGCTTTCGCTCCGGCTCCCTTTCGGTTAACCTCGCCCCGCGCCAGCGACTCGCTGGCTCATTCTACAAAAGGCACGCCGTCACACCATAAAGGTGCTCCGACTGCTCGTGGGCGCACGGTTTCAGGTACTGTTTCACTCCCCTCCCGGGGTGCTTTTCACCTTTCCCTCACGGTACTGGTGCGCTATCGGTCACAGGGTAGTACTCAGGCTTGGATGGTGGTCCACCCAGGTTCGGACCGGGTTTCACGTGCCCGGCCCTACTCAGGGACCGCGTCGCGCCGTCCGGTCTGGGTTCGCGTACGGGGCTGTCACCCGCTGCGGCCGGCCCTCCCATGCCGTTCCGCTCCCCAGCCGGACCTGCGCCCGGGGGCGGCAGCCCCCGGATGCGCGGCCCTGCAACCCCGTCGGCGGAACCCCTGCCGGGTATGCCCGCTCGACGGTTTGGCCATCGGTCCCCTTTCGCTCGCCGCTACTCGGGGAGTCTCGAGATTGATTTCCTCTCCTCCGGGTACTTAGATGTTTCAGTTCCCCGGGTTGTCCTCCCCACCCCTATGCGTTCGGGGTGGGGATATCCACACTGCTGTGGATGGGTTCGCCCATTCGGAGACCCCCGGGTCGAAGGATGTGTGCTCCTCGCCGGGGATTATCGCAGCTTGCCGCGTCCTTCATCGGCTCCCTGTGCCAAGGCATCCGCCGTGCGCCCGTGGTATCTTGCGGGACCGCTCTCGGGCCCGCGGGATATCCACGTGTCGCTAACTAATCTAATTAATCGATATCATGAATAGCGCTCGTATGTCGCAATTCGGGTATCTCATACCGCGGCACAGTGTATGTACTGTGCTCGCGATCAGATGCTCCTCACTCATATATAAGTGAATTCTTCTTGTTTGGATCGGATGAATGATTGCTATCATTCTCTGTTTAAATCGCAGAAAAGAATCGAGTCTGGAAGAAGATTCTTCCATCTCTCTCCTATCGCTATGCGGCTCTCAAGGTACGCGGGTGCGACCCCGGGGACCGGGTGCTGCGGGGACGTACCGGGAAGACATCTGCCGGACGGGCTCCTGCCCTCTATTCGAGTTAAGTTGATCTCTCTAGAAGATTTATCTCCCTAGAAAGGAGGTGATCCAGCCGCACCTTCCGGTACGGCTACCTTGTTACGACTTCACCCCCCTCACCCTCCACACCTTCGGCGCCTCCCCCCTCTCGGTTGGGCCGGCGACTTCGGGTGCAGACGACTCGGGTGGTGTGACGGGCGGTGTGTACAAGGCCCGGGAACGCATTCACCGCGGCATGCTGATCCGCGATTACTAGCAACTCCGACTTCATGGGGGCGGGTTGCAGCCCCCAATCCGAACTGGGGCCGGCTTTCCGGGATCCGCTCCCCCTCGCGGGGTGGCATCCCTCTGTACCGGCCATTGTAGCACGTGTGCAGCCCAGGGCATAAGGGGCATGATGACTTGACGTCGTCCCCGCCCTCCTCCGCCTTGACGGCGGCGGTCCCGCGTGGGTTCCCGGCATCACCCGATGGCAACACGCGGCGGGGGTTGCGCTCGTTGCGGGACTTAACCCAACATCTCACGACACGAGCTGACGACAGCCATGCACCACCTGTATGGGCTCCTCTCGGCCACGGGGTCTCCCCCGCTTCACCCATATGTCAAGCCCTGGTAAGGTTCTTCGCGTTGCTTCGAATTAAGCCACATGCTCCGCTGCTTGTGCGGGCCCCCGTCAATTCCTTTGAGTTTTAGCCTTGCGGCCGTACTCCCCAGGCGGGACGCTTAATGCGTTGGCTGCGGCACGGGGGGATCGTCCCCCCACACCTAGCGTCCATCGTTTACGGCTGGGACTACCAGGGTATCTAATCCTGTTCGCTCCCCCAGCTTTCGCGCCTCAGCGTCGGTCTCGGCCCAGAGGGCCGCCTTCGCCACCGGTGTTCCACCCGATATCTGCGCATTCCACCGCTACACCGGGTGTTCCACCCTCCCCTACCGGACCCAAGCCGCGGAGGTTCCGGGGGCTTCGGGGGGTTGAGCCCCCCGCTTCGACCCCCGGCCTGCCGGGCCGCCTACGCGCGCTTTACGCCCAATGAATCCGGATAACGCTCGCCCCCTACGTATTACCGCGGCTGCTGGCACGTAGTTAGCCGGGGCTTCTTCTGCAGGTACAGTCTTGACTCTTCCCTGCTGAAAGCGGTTTACGACCCGAAGGCCTCCGTCCCGCACGCGGCGTCGCTGCGTCAGGGTTCCCCCCATTGCGCAAGATTCCCCACTGCTGCCTCCCGTAGGAGTCTGGGCCGTGTCTCAGTCCCAATCTGGCCGGTCGGTCTCTCAACCCGGCTACCCGTTGTCGGCACGGTGGGCCGTCACCCCGCCGTCTACCTGATGGGCCGCGGAGCCATCCCCTCCCGTCGGGGCTTTAGCCGGGGTGCCATGCGGCACCCCGGGGTATCCGGTATTACCCGTCCTTTCGGGCGGCTATCCCGGGGGAGGGGGCAGGTTCTCCACGTGTTACTCAGCCGTTCGCCACTCGCTTCCACCCGAGGGTGGGTGCCGTTCGACTTGCATGTGTTAGGCGCGCCGCCAGCGTTCATCCTGAGCCAGGATCGAACTCTCCGTCCAAAATATTCTGGGCTTCGAGCCCGTCCGGTCCTCTCAGTTCATCGCTGATCGGTTCCGTTCGATTCATATGGTTCTAGTATAGGAAAAGGAATTTCTCGGGGCCGCCTCTCGGCGGCCTTGCGAAAAACAAATCCAAGTTAGACCATTTCAAATGGTTCGATGTCTGCCCGGATGCGACACTGAAGTAAGTGTCCATCCTCGCAGTATCCGGTTCTCAAGGTGCACGC
>NZ_JBJXBN010000008.1:183107-185381 GCF_046116915.1 Collinsella sp. wc0583
AATGGTTCGATGTCTGCCCGGATGCGACACTGAAGTAAGTGTCCATCCTCGCAGTATCCGGTTCTCAAGGTGCACGCCTGCGCGGTCCATCCGGTTCGACCGGGCCGCGCGGCAAGGAGATATATTGCCAGACCGGAGGGGCCCCGGGGGCGGGAATCTGGGCGCACACATTTCCTACACAACCAAGAATCATCCGCCTTTAAATCCAAAAAGGAGGGGACCTCGTATCCGAGATCCCCTCCTCCGCCTATCTATGGAAATAGGATTTCAAACCCTTAGGCCAACAGCTTGCGACCAGATTCCTCGATGGAATCAAGCGCCGCATCCGCCTCAGCTGCATCCGCGCCCTTAGCGAAGATGTACAGCTTGATCTTAGGCTCGGTACCAGACGGACGGACAATGCCCTTGTTGCCGCCCTCGAGATCGAACTCGATGACGTTTGCCTTGGGCAGGCCGTTCACGCAGGTGTTGTAGTCCACAACAGCCTCGATCTTGGACCCTGCGAGCTCCGCAGGCGGATTCTCGCGCAGACCGGCCATGATGCCCGCCATCTTTGCAGCACCCTCAGCACCCGGATAGCTCAGCGAAATCGTCTTGTTGTGATAGTAGCCATACTTCTCGTAAAGCTCGTGCATCGCGTCGGCGAGGTTCTTACCCTGCAGCTTGTAATACTGAGCCATCTGGCAAATCAGCAGCGAAGTGCTCACCGCGTCCTTGTCGCGTACGTGATCACCGGCCAGATAGCCGTAGCTCTCCTCGAAACCGAAGATAAAGCGATCGACTTCACCAGCATCGGAAAGCGAGGTAATGATGTCACCGATGTACTTGAAGCCCGTCAGGCAGCGACGGAGCTCAAAGCCATACTCCTCGGCCAGAGCATCGACCATGGCGGAAGAAACAATGGTAGTGACCGCGACCTTCTTTGTGAGATCCTCGCCGCGAGCGGCACGGGTCTTGCAAATATAGTCGAGCAGCAGGACGCCCATCTCGTTACCGGTCAACAGCAGGTAGTCATCACCATTCTTGACAGCAACGCCAACACGGTCGGCGTCGGGATCGGTCGCAAGCAGCAGATCGGGGTGAACCTGCTCGCAGAGATCGATGCCCTTCTGCATAGCCTGACGGATCTCGGGGTTAGGATACGGGCAGGTCGGGAAATCGCCGTTAGGCTCCTTCTGCTCGGGAACAACCGTGACATCGGTGATGCCAGCGCGCTCAAGAACCGTAGTAACGGGGATAAGGCCCGTACCGTTGAGCGGCGTGTAGACAAGCTTAAGCGGAGCGCCGGCAATTTCCTCGGCAGAAAGGTTCGTCACGCCGCGAGCGAGGACGGCCTCGTAATAACGCTCGAGACAGGAGTCGTCAATCCACTTGACAAGGCCCTGCTCAACAGCCTCATCGAAGTCCATAGACTTCACGCCGGTAAACGCATCGGTCTCGGCGATAGCCTTAGAAATTGCATCGGCGGCCTCACTGGTGATCTGGCAGCCGTCGGGGCCATAGGCCTTATAGCCGTTATAAGGCGCCGGATTATGGCTAGCGGTCATGCAAATACCACCGGAGCACTTAAGGTCGCGGACGGCCCAGGAAAGCGTCGGCACGGGAGAAATCTTAGGATACACGAGAGCAGTCACGCCGTTTGCTGCAAGAATGGCAGCCGTCGTCTTAACGAACAGCTCACCTTTATTGCGGCTATCGCGAGCGATGGCGACCGTCGGATGCTCGAAGGTCGCATTGAGGTAGTCAGCGAATCCCTGGGTCGCACGACCGACCGTATAGATATTCATACGGTTAGTGCCCGCACCGATAGTGCCGCGAAGGCCAGCAGTACCGAAGGCGAGATCCTGGAAGAAAGCGTCGGTGATGGCGTCCTCATCACCCTGCTCCTTCATCGTGTTAAGCTCAGCGAGGAGCTCCTCGTCCTTGACATTGGCAATCCAAGTATCAAGCAGCTCATGAACATCTGCCATGTGAGTCCTTCCGTCACAATCAATAAAACGACCCGTGTAAAACAGGACAAGCGCAGCAGTGCGCTAAAGCAAATATTAGTCCATTGAGAACAGAGAACCGACAAAAGAACGGTGAACGTCTATATTCAGCGGTGGATGATTAAATTGATTTAATTGCAAAAAGAATGTTGCCTATAAACGCAAAAAAGGGGGAGGCCGCGAGGCCTCCCCCTTCTCAATCTCGATGGCGGCTCGGTGCCGTCCACCGGTCAGCGGCGCCCTGGCCTCCCACGGGCTGACCCCGCAGTACTCTCGGCGCGATGGG
>NZ_JBJXBN010000009.1:0-131435 GCF_046116915.1 Collinsella sp. wc0583
GCGCGGCAAGGAGATATATTGCCAGACCGGAGGGGCCCCGGGGGCGGGAATCTGGGCGCACACATTTCCTACACAACTGTGCCCTCAACTGACGCTTGCCAGTTGATAGCTACCGCTCGCCGAGCACATCTTTATATAGAGTGGCCCCTTGGCTAGAGCCGATATGCGCCCCTGGCCAAAGCGCAGCCGGCATCTAGCAGTTCATCGCGCTCCTCCACCGAAAAGCCCTCGGCGTACACGCGCACCACCGGTTCGGTCCCGCTGGGACGGATCAGCAGCCAGGTGTCATCCTCAAATGCCAGACGTAAGCCGTCCATATGGCTTACGCTCTGCGGCGCCTTGCCGCATATCGACTTGGGATTCACGCCGGGAAGCAGCGTGCGCAACGTCTCGGCATCCTCGGCCTCAAGGCGCAAATCTCGACGTCCGTAACTCGTCTTGCCAAAGCTCGCCTCGAGCTGATCGATAAGCACGCCCAAGGGCGCGCCGGTCTTGGCCATGAGCTCGCACAAAATCAGGCAGGCAAGGATGCCGTCGCGCTCGGGCATGTGCGCGGCGATACCGATACCACCGGCCTCTTCACCGCCCACGAGAACGCCGCCCTTCTTCATCTCGGCGGCTATATATTTAAAACCGACGGGCTTGATGACCACGCGGCAACCGAGCGCCTCGGCAATGCGACGCACAAGCGTGGAGCATGAAAGGTTGACGACGACGCGTCCCTTTAGATTGCGATACTGGACCAAATCGCCCAAAACGAGCGCCATGATCTGATGTGGATGTATATATCTGCCGCGCTCATCAACCGCGCCGATACGATCGGCGTCGCCATCAGTCACCAGACCGGCGCACGCCCCGTCTTCGACAACTGCGCGCTCACAAGCATCCACCCACGGCTCGACCGGGTCGGGGCAGATATCTCCCCTATCGGTCGTCTCGTCGGCGTGAATCTCATGGACTTCGACGCCAAGCTCTCGAAGCAAGTCGGCAAGATATCCCTGCGCAGCTCCGCCCATGGGGTCAACCACCACACGCATATGCGCGGCGCGAATGGCATCCGCGTCGACAAACGATGCCACCGCTCGCATATAGTCGGGAATGATATCTGCCGTGCGGTATTGCCCCTCAAGCCCCAGCGGCTCGGCGGCCATCGTCTCCTCGAGCTCTTCGATGACATCCTGGTTGGCCGTCGAGCCATCACCCATCCGCAGCTTGAGGCATAGATAGCCCTGCGGATGATGTGAGCCCGTCACCATAAGCGCGCCGCATGCCTCGCCGTCATACGCAGCCGCCCACGTAAGAGCGGGAGTCGGCACCGGTCGAGACACGAGCACGGCATCGAGCCCGTGGGCGGCAATCACGCCCGCCGCGAGCTCGGCGAACTCGCGCGCTTGCGGCCGAGTATCAAATCCTACATATACCGTTTTACCGGGATTCGTCTTTTGCCATAGCCTGCCGATAGCATCAGTGACACGAGCGACGTTGTTGATAGTAAAGTCTCCGTCGACGCGAGCTCGCCAACCGTCAGTTCCAAAGTGAATTATCGCGCACACGCGCAGACACCTCGCAGTGTTTGGATCATGGTACGCATGAGGTATACCCGCAACGGGCATCCGGCAAGCCGCCGGCACGCTCGTTCACCGTTTAGGCAAAAGCGTCGAGGTGCGCACCGCCAACAAAAAAACCGCCCCAGCGGGGGCGGTGATTCGATACTCCCATTTTCGGGTTCTATATATTGAGCGCATCTGCCATAGCGGCTGTCGTAACCGCCGTGGTTCCGCAGCAGCTGCCTACCATTGCGGCGCCCGCCCGCTTCCACTCGACGCATGCGCGAGCGAAGGCTTCGGGGTCCTCATGCCACACGGGACCATCCTGTGTCTGAACCGGATTTCCCGCGTTGGGACGCACCGTGACGGGAGTAGTCGCCGATGCAACCATCCTGGGCACCGCCGCGTTCGCGGCCGCAAGCGAACAGCAATTAACACCAACCGAGTTTGCGCCGTGTTTTTCGGCGTACAAAACGGCTGCCTCGATGTTGAGGCCATCGCCCAACAGGTCGCCTTTATCGTCAACGACAAAACTCACCAGGACAGGCATACCGTCGGCGGCATCTCGGGCGCCGGCAAGCATGGGCTGCAAATTACGGATAGACGTCACCGTCTCGATCAGCAGACCGTCAACACCAGCATTGAGCAAGGCGTGCGCTTGTTCGCGCGCAATGCCTCGGATTTCACGATACTCGGCAGAGTCCTCGGCAAACCACTCAATACAAATCGGGCCCATCGAGCCCAGCAGCAGCTGTGGGTGCGCCTGGCGAGCATCGTCGACGGCCCCGCGATTGACCTCCGCCACGGACGGCGCAATCTGGTCGTGCTTGAGGGCATAGCTTGATGCCTGAAAGGTGTTGGTAATGAGCACCTGCGCGCCGGCGGCGACATACAAGCGATGGATACGAGAAACGGTCTGCGGCTCTGCCAGATTCCAAAACGCCGGTGGAATGTCGGCGGCATCGTACTCACTCAACAGAACACTGCCCATGGGGCCCTGCGCCAACAAGGTCTCGCTCGACAAGCGGCGCGTAAGTTCCTCGGCACCAAAGCGGTTGTAATAACTCGTATCCATATATATCCCGCTATTCCTCGACGCTGATTCCCTGCTTTTCGAGATAGGCGAGCCAGCGGTTCATCGTGTCCTCGGATAGAGCATGCTCCATCATGCAGGCCTCGGAATCGGCTCGCTCAAATTCGACACCGAGCTCCTGAACCAAAAACGTGCGGACCAGACGATGGCGATACCAGATAGCCGAGCCGACCTCGCGCCCACGGTCAGTCAGGATAACTTTGCCGTAGTGAGACTGTTCGACAAGTTCAGATGCCTTGAGAGCCGAAACCGCCTTGTTGACCGATGCCTTCGAGACGCCAAGGCGCTGTGCGATATCGACCGACCGCACGCCGCCGGTCTCCCCATCTTCACTTTCGATGCGAACCATGCACTCCAAGTAGTCTTCGTTCGCCACCGTTAGGTGTAGCTCGCGCGAGCTATTTGTCGTATCCATGAACATCCGTCCCTTCTGCACTCAATGGCTGATTCTACCCCATCCAAGCGTCGCGGTATGCCGCGGCATACCGTGCTAGAGTTCTTGTTGCACACGACGACCAAGATTGGAGCGATCTTTATGGAAAACACCACCACGGACCCCGACGTCCTCGAGCGTTTTTTGCGCTATGTCCAGATCAACACGCAGTCCGAGGATGCCAACTGCGACCAGGTGCCGTCGAGCACCGTACAGTTTGACCTTGCCAACGTGCTTGCCGAAGAACTGCGCGAGCTGGGTGCAACCGATGCCCATGTAACCGAAAACGCCTATGTCTGCGCGCACATTCCCGCTAGCGCCGGCTCCGAGAATAAGCCCGCCCTGGGCCTGATCGCGCACCTCGATACCACCGAGGTCGCGCCGATCGCCGGCGTAGCGCCGCACATCGTGCACTACGAGGGCGGCGATCTGGTTTGCGGCATCGTCGACGGCAAGCCCGTGTCCATGAGCACCGCCAAACTTCCTGCCCTCAACAACCTGGTGGGTGAGGACCTTGTCTGCACCGACGGAACCACGCTGCTGGGCGCCGACGACAAGGCGGGTGTCGCCGAAATCATGGCGCTTGTCGCACGCATCGCGCAGGATCCCTCCCTGCCCCATCCCGCGCTCGGCATTTGCTTCTGCCCGGACGAGGAAATCGGTCACGGTGCCGAGCTGTTGGATATCGAGGCCTTCGGCTGCAAGTACGCTTACACGGTCGACGGCGGTCCGGTTGGCGAGCTTGAGTGGGAGTGCTTCAACGCCGCCGAGGCAACCGTTCGCTTTGAGGGCCAGTCCATTCACCCCGGCGACGCCAAGGGGCGCATGGTCAACGCGGGCAACCTGTTCTGCGACTTCAACGCCCTGCTCCCCTACGAGCAGCGCCCGGAATACACCGAGGGCTACGAGGGCTTCTATCACCTTGAGGGCGTCTCGGCAACGGTCGACCATGCCACGGCGCGCTATATCGTCCGTGATCACGATGCCGCCAAGTTCCAGCAGAAACTCGAGCTGATGAATGCCGCCGCCGCACTGCTCAACCAGCGACTGGGCGAGGAGCGCGTAACGGTCGAGATTAAGCAGCAGTATCGAAATATGGCCGAGATCGTTCGTGACTATCCCGAGCTTATTGATGTTGCCAAGGAAGCCTACCTTGCCTGCGGCGTTGAGCCCCAAGTACTGCCGATTCGCGGCGGCACCGACGGCGCACAGCTGTCGTTCCGCGGCCTGCCCTGCCCCAACCTCTCGACAGGCGGCTACTGTTACCACGGCGTCAACGAGTTTGTCCCGGTCAGCTCGCTCGTCAAGATGACCGACGTCCTGCAGGAGCTCGTCGCCCGTTTCGCATAAGACTGGCTGCATAAGCCCAAAAGACGAATCGCCCCGTCCTCAACAGAGAACGGGGCGATTTTTGGTGCAAGAAAAGTAGTCGGCATCGCAGGTTGAGCCAACGTCAGCGAGCGACGTCCAAGGCGAACAAGTTGGCATGAAAAAGGCAGGGCATTGACCTTCTGGTCATGCCCTGCCTTTTGAATGACAAATTGTCGCCTTGGGCGGCGCGCAGCGTCGAGCCGTTACGCGGGCTGGTAAGCCCGCGTAACTCTAATAGTTGGCTTCGTAGCCGTTGCCGTCACCGGTGGGCTCTTCGTAGTAATCGGAGCCGTCGCTCGAATCGTCGGAATCGTCCGAGCCACCCGACGAGGTCGCGGTGCCATATGCGTAGTCCTCGGACGTATTGTTGTTGAGGTCACCGATCGTGGAGCTGGAGCCGTCTGAAAGGCCCATGGTGTTGGGGCCCTTGGGATCCTCACCAGCGTCGACGCGGGCCATCATTTCCTTAAGCTCGTCTTCGTAAACAAAGACATAGCTCACGCCGTCGATCATAGTGCTGTCGTCGGCGTACGAGGGCAGGTTGGCCGAGTAGATGCCCTCGACATCCATGCCGCGCATGGCGTTGACCGTGGACACGATATCCTGAACGCTCATATCGGTTACGAGCATATCGGACAGCGAATTAACCAGGCCAAAGATCTTCGTGGCATCGAAGTTATTGAGAATCTGGTTGGCAAGGGCGCCAAGCACCTGACGCTGATGGCGCATGCGCGTGTAATCGCCGTCGGCATAGGTGTAGCGGCAGCGGGCATAGGTAAGGGCAGTAGCGCCGTCCATATGCTGCTGACCAGCGGTAATCTTAATATCCAGGTGCTCGGGATCGTCGACGTCGTCGGTCGCGTTGATGTCGATACCGCCAACCGAATCAATAAGCGACTGCATGCCGTCAAAGCTGACCTCGGCATAGTGAGAAATCTGCACGCCGCACAGCTCGTTGACCGCCTGGACCATGGCCTCGGCGCCGCCAACGGTGTGGCAGGCGTTAATCTTCATGGTCTCGCCCTTGTACACGACCTTGGTGTCGCGCGGAACGGAAATGAGCGTCGCCTGCTTTTGCGTGGGGTCGATGCGTGCCAGGATAATCGAGTCGGCACGATACGTATCTTCGCCCGGACGACCGTCGGTACCAAGAAGCAACACGTAGAACGGATCTTTTGCCTCATCGGTATCGACCAGAATCTGGCGCAGGTTGTTGGTAATGACATTGGAGTCACCAAGCTTGCCCATGATAGTGGCAAACCACAGACCTGCAGCGGTCGTGGCGCTCAGCAACACACCGAGCACGGCGATGAGCGCGACACGGCGAACCGTGCGGCCGCGACGGCGCTGACGGGCGCGCTCGGAATAGCGTGCGACATTGTCGCGACTGTAGATCTTGGCCTGCGCACCAGTCGAGGGTCTTCGGGTGTTATCCGCTAGGGGCTTCTTGTTAAACATAGGCAACCTGCATTAGTAGATGACGGGATCGGGAACGGTGGCATGTTCGACATGCGCGCCAAGCGCCTGCAGCTTTTCGACAAACTGCTCGTAGCCACGTTTGATGTGATGGATGGCCGAGACCTCGGTAACGCCATCGGCGATAAGACCGGCAACCACAAGAGCCGCACCGCCACGCAGGTCGGGTGAGGTGACCTGTGCGCCCGAGAAGCCCTTGACGCCGTGAATCATGGCGTGATGGCTCTCGATACGAATATCGGCACCCATACGCACGAGCTCGGAGGCGAACATGAAGCGGTTCTCGAAGATGTTCTCGGTAATTACGGAGCTTCCGTCGGCAAGGGCCGAAAGCACCATGATCTGCGCCTGCATGTCGGTCGGGAAACCCGGGAACGGAAGCGTCTGGATATCGACCGGCCTGATGCGCTCGACGCGATTGACGTGGACGCCGTTCTCGATACGCTCGCACTCGATGCCCATAAGTTCCATCTTTTTGAGCACCATTCCCAGGTGGATGGGGCAGAAGCCCGTAACATCGACGCCGCGCTCATCGGCCATGAGGGCGCCGGCGACGATAAAGGTACCGGCCTCGATACGGTCTCCCACCACGCAATGGGTAACGGGATGCAGCTCCTCCACGCCCTCGATGGTCACGACGGGCGTGCCTGCGCCGACGATCTTGGCACCCATCTCGTTGAGCATGTTGGCAAGGTCGACGATCTCGGGCTCGCGGGCAGCGTTGTCGATAACCGTGGTGCCCTGTGCGCGCACGGCAGCCATGATGAGGTTCTCGGTGGCGCCCACGCTCGCGAATTCGAGCGTGACGGTGGTGCCGTGCAGACCCTGGGGAGCACTGGCGTTGATGTAGCCGTGGGCGGTGTCGAACTCGACGCCCAGAGCCTCGAGACCCAAGATATGCATATCGATCTTGCGAGCACCCAGGTTGCAGCCGCCCGGCATGGCGATCTTGGCGCGATGGAAACGACCCAGCAGGGGGCCCATGACGGCGGTGGAAGCACGCATCTTAGCGACGAGCTCGTAGGGGGCCTCCCAAGAATCGACCTGGGAGGTATCGATCTCGAGCGTGTGCTCGTCGAGAACATCGATCGTAGCGCCCATGCCCTTGAGCACCTTGCCCATCACGTGGACATCGGAAATATCGGGCACGTTCCGCAGCGTCGTCTTGCCCGGCGCCAGAAGCGTTGCCGCCATAAGTTTGAGCGCGGAGTTCTTAGCACCCGAAACAGGCACGGAACCTCCGATGGCGTGGCCACCCTCAACGCGGATAATATCCAAGGTCTACCCTTTCAAAAAGCATGCCCGGGGTGGCTGGGCCATCCCGGGCATGATGTGTTCGCAAATGGTCGAACGCTAAAACGTTTGACTATTGGGCAAGCTTGAGCTTACACCATGCGATTTCATTATAGAGGTAGGCGCGGCGTGCATCATCCTCCGACAAATTACCCAGCTTCTCTTCAAAACCTTGAATATCAGCTTTAACCTTGTCGGCGTCGACGGTCGCCAAATCGCAAGCGCGCTCGGCGAGGACGGTCACGACATCTTCCGCAACCTGGGCATAGCCGCCGGCCACGGCAAACGTGTGGTCGACAGTGCCCATGGCCTTATCGGAAACGCGAACGTAACCGCGGTCGATCGTGCAGATTTCGCTGGAGTGAGCAGGTAAAACGCCAAACTCGCCATCCGTAGACGGAATCGACACAAACGCAGCGTCACCCTCATAGGCGAGGCTCACGGGGCACACGATGCGGATACGCATAACCTACTTCTCCTCCATCTTGCGGGCGCGCTCACGCACGTCCTCAATCGTGGAGGCATAGCGGAATGCCTGCTCGGGCAGGTCATCGGCCTTGCCGTCGACAATCTCGGCGAAGGAGCGGACGGTATCCTCGACACGAACGTAGACGCCGGGGTTGCCTGTGAACTTCTCGGCGACATGGAAGGACTGCGAGAGGAACTGCTGAATCTTACGGGCACGGTTGACCGTAAGGCGCTGCTCCTCGGACAGCTCGTCCATACCCAGAATGGCAATGATGTCCTGAAGGTCGGAGTACTCCTGCAGGAGCTCCTGGACCTTGACGGCGACACGGTAGTGCTCCTCGCCGACGATCGAGGGATCGAGAGCGTCCGAAGAAGACGCGAGCGGGTCGATAGCCGGGAACAGGCCGAGCGACGAGATACTACGCGAAAGAACCGTGGTGGCGTCGAGGTGCGTAAACGTCGTGGCAGGCGCCGGGTCGGTCAGGTCGTCTGCAGGGACGTAGACGGCCTGGACGGAGGTAATGGAACCCGTCTTAGTCGAGGTAATGCGCTCCTGGAGGTCGCCCATCTCGGTAGCCAGCGTAGGCTGGTAACCGACGGCGGACGGCATACGACCCAGCAGTGCGGAAACCTCGGAACCGGCCTGGGAGAAGCGGAAGATGTTGTCGATGAACAGCAGAACGTCCTGGCCACGATCGCGGAAATACTCAGCAGTGGTAAGGCCGGCCAGACCGATGCGCAGACGCGCTCCGGGCGGCTCGTTCATCTGACCATAGACCAAGCAGGTCTTGTCGATAACGCCAGACTCGCTCATCTCGAGATAAAGGTCGGTACCCTCACGGGTACGCTCGCCGACGCCGGTGAACACCGAAGTGCCGCCATGCTCCTGGGCGAGGTTGTTGATGAGCTCCTGAATCAGAACGGTCTTGCCGACGCCGGCGCCGCCGAACAGGCCTGTCTTGCCGCCACGGATGTAGGGCTCAAGCAGGTCGACGGCCTTGATGCCGGTCTCGAAGATCTCGGTCTTGGTGGTGAGCTCGTCAAAACGAGGTGCCGCATGGTGGATGGGATAGAACTCCTCCACCTCGGGCATAGGCTTGCCGTCGACGGGCTTGCCCATGACGTTCCAAATGCGGCCGAGTGTCTTGGGGCCAACGGGCATCTTCATGGGCTCACCGGTATCGGTGGCAATGAGACCACGCTGCAGACCGTCGGTCGAGGACATGGCGACCGTGCGGACGACGCCGCCCGGAAGCTGGCTCTCAACCTCGAGGATCGTGCTCAGGTGACCGATCGGGGTCTCGGCCTCGACCGTGAGCGCGTTGTAGATCGGGGGCACCGCACCGTCAAACTTGACGTCGACGACAGGGCCGATGATTCGCACGATGCGACCATCACCGGCAGTCGTCTTCTTGGTGGCTTCCTCGACCGCAAGCTTTACGGTGTTATTAGCCATTACTGTTCCTCCAATGCTGAGGCTCCGCCGACGATCTCGTTAATCTCGGTCGTGATCGAAGCCTGGCGCACGCGACTATACGTGCGGGTAAGGGTCGAGATGATCGCGGTGGCGTTTTCCGTCGCGGAGTGCATGGCCTTGCGGCGTGCACCCTGCTCAGCAGCCGCCGAATCGATCAGGGCCTGGTAGATGACCGTCAGGATATAAGACGGCACAAGCTTGCCGAGAACATGCTCGGGAGAGGGCACGAACTCGAACGTGGACGAGATGCGCTTAGGGGCGTCGGTCTCGTTCTTACGCGGACCGTGGGCCATAGCGATCATCTCGGGGTCGAGCGGCAACAGATGCTCGACGCGAAGCTCCTGATCCACGCGGTTCTTAGCGTGGTGGTAGACAAGCTCGACACGGTCAAGCTCACCGACACGATACGCATCGCAGATATGAGAGGAGATCATGCGGGCCTGATTGAAATCGGGCTCGGAGGAATTGCCCTCAAAGTGCATGACGACGTTTGCACGGTCGCGGAAATACGTGGCCGGCTTGCGCCCACACGCGATGATCTCGCACTCGATGCCGTCGTTCGCCCAAGAAGCGGCGAGCTTTTCGGCCGTGCGCTCCACCGTCGTATTGAAACCGCCGGCAAGGCCGCGGTCCGAGGCAATAACGACAATCAGGCCATGCTTGACGCTCTCATGCTTCTGCAGCATGGGATCGGTGCCCGAGCAGGAGGCGTCACCGGCGACCGTCAACATGACGTCGGTCAGCGCCTCCTTATAAGGCTCGGCCTGCTTGGAGCGATCGAGGGCACGACGGATCTTGGCCGTAGAGACCATCTCCATCGTGCGCGTGATCTGCTTGGTCGTGGTAACCGAGGAGATTCGCTTCTTAATGTCGCGAAGGTTGGCCATAGGGCTTAGTTCTCCTCTGATCCAGTCGTATCGGCATGGTGCTTGGCCATGAACTGCTGCTTGAAGTCACCGATAACGCGCAGAAGCTCAGCCTTGGTGTCATCGTCGATCTTCTTGGCGCGAACCTTGTCGAGCAGCGAGCCAAAGCCGTTGTCCAGGTACTCGATAAGCTCAGCGCGGAAAGGCAGCACGTCGGCGATCTCCAGGTCGTCCAGGAAGCCCTCGTTGCCTGCAAACAGAACTGCAATCTGCTCGCCAACCTCAAACGGCTTGTAGCGCGGCTGCTTAAGGAGCTCAGTCATGCGAGCGCCGTGGGTAAGCTGCTTTTGCGTGGCCTCGTCGAGGTCGGAGCCGAACTGCGTAAAGCCGGCGAGCTCCTGGTACGAAGCGAGGTCCAGACGAAGGTTGCCGGCAACCTGCTTCATGGCCTTGGTCTGAGCGTCGCCACCGACGCGGGACACGGAGATGCCCACGTCGACTGCCGGGCGCTGACCCTGGAAGAAGAGCTCGGACTGCAGGTAGATCTGACCATCGGTAATGGAAATGACGTTGGTCGGAATGTAGGCCGAGACGTCGCCGTCCTGGGTCTCGATGATCGGCAGAGCCGTCATGGAGCCGTAACCGTTCTTCTTGGACATCTTGACGGCACGCTCGAGCAGACGAGAGTGCAGGTAGAAGATGTCGCCAGGATAGGCCTCGCGTCCGGGCGGACGATGCAGCGTCAGCGACATCTGACGGTAGGCCACAGCCTGCTTGGACAGGTCGTCGTAGATGACGAGCACGTGGCCGCCGGGGTTGGTCTCGCTGGCGGGCTTGCCGTCCTCGCCGTTGTACATGAAGAACTCGCCGATAGCGGCACCGGCCATAGGCGCGATGTACTGCATAGGGGCGGAATCGGCAGCGGTGGCCGAAACGATAATGGTGTAGTCGAGCGCACCGTGCTGAGCGAGGGTCTCGCGGATGTTGGCAACCGTGGAAGCCTTCTGGCCGATGGCGACATAGATGCAGACCATGCCCTTGCCGCGCTGATTGAGGATAGCGTCGATGGCAATGGCGGTCTTACCGGTCTTACGGTCGCCGATGATAAGCTCGCGCTGGCCGCGGCCGATAGGCACCATGGAGTCGATGGCGAGCAGACCGGTCTGAACCGGCTCGCACACCGGGGTACGGTCGATGACGCCGGGGGCCTTGAACTCGATAGGGCGGCGGTGCGTGGCGACAATGTCACCCAAACCGTCGATGGGCTGGCCGAGCGGATTGACGACGCGGCCGAGCATGGCACGGCTCACGGGGATATCCATAATGCGGCCAGTGGTGCGGCACTCGTCGCCTTCCTTGATGGAGTCGACGGCACCAAACAGAACGGCGCCGACCTCGTCACGGTCAAGGTTCTGGGCAAGGCCGAAGACGGTCTCACCGGTATCGGAGCTCTTGAACTCCAGAAGCTCGCCTGCCATGGCGCTCTTGAGGCCGGTGACGCGCGCGATGCCGTCGCCTACCTCGTCGACCGTTGAAACCTCATGCGTATCGACCGTCGCGGAGAGGCTCGTGAGCTGCTCCTGCAGTTTCTTGGCGATATCCTGGGCATTGAGGGTTTCGGACATTAGGCTTCACCTCCGTACGAATTAGCAGAGTTTGCGAGGGTCTCCTGCGCGACGCGCAGCTGCGTCTTGACGGAAATGTCACGACGCTCGCCGCGGGCCTCGAGCACCAGGCCGCCCACGATAGACGGGTCGACCTGCTCGATAAGGAATACCTTGCGACCGAAGTCCTGCTCGCATTTCTTAGTGATGGTTTGACGCAGCTCGTCGTCGAGCGGGATCGCCGTGGTGACGGTCACGCCCACTACATCCTCGTCTTCCTCGGCAACATACTTAAAGGCAGCTGCCACCTTGGGAAGAAGGTCGAGCTGGTCGCGCTTGGACATGGTGTCGAGCACGGCGATGATCTCGGGGCTGGCAGAAGCCAGGCGCTCGATCATCTCGAGGTCCTCGAACACATGGTTCTCGGCCTTAGCGGCTTCCAGAAGGGAGCGCGCGTATGTCTCGAGCACCTTGTCCTGATAGCGGCTAGTCGGCATTCAGGCTACCTGCTTCCTGGATGTAGCGCTCGATGAGCTTCTTCTGCCCGGCCTCGTCCTCGAGTGCCTCGCCCACGATCTTGGTGGCGACGGCAACGGACAGGTCGGCGATGGAGCTCGCGGCACCGGCGTAGATGGACTTGCGCTCGTCCTCGACGGTCGTATGGGCCTTGGCGATGATCTCCTCGGCCTCCTTGTGAGCAGCCTCGATGATACGGGCGCGCTCGGACTCGGCGTCCTTACGGGCCTCGAGAACGATGTCGGCAGCCTGACGACGGGCGTCGGTGACGATCGAGTCGGACTCGGCGCGCTTGGCGATAGCCTCCTGCTTGGTCTTCTCGGCCTCGTCGAGGCTCTCCTCGATCTTCTTGCCGCGCTCCTCCATGGTTTTCATGATGCCCGGCAGGGCGACCTTGGCCAGCACGATCCAGATGATCAGGAAGGCGATAAGCGCCGGGATGAACTCCGCCATCTTAGGGATGAGGATGTCCGCACCGGCGGCGCCGTCCTCGGCGAACGCGGAAACCGGCATGAGCAGCGCGGCCGCGGACGCGGAGAGTGCGATCGCGCTCTTCTGGGATGAAAGATTCATACTTGACGCTCCGTGCTATTTAACGATCAGCGCGACAACGAAGCCGATCAGAGCCAGAGCCTCGCCGAAGGCGGAGCCCATGATGAAGACGGTGAACACGCGGCCCTGGACCTCAGGCTGACGGGCCATAGCACCCGTAGCACCCAGAGCAGACAGGCCGATAGCAAGACCAGCGCCGATAACACCGAGACCGTAACCGATAACTCCCACGATTCCTCCTTTGTCGTGCGTGTCTTATTTCACGCAGGATAACCTTTTTATAACTGCCGGGCTCCATGGGTACGGGCACCGGCGGTTTAACGAATTGCCTTACCTTTAAGGCGCGAACGGAAGACTACTCCTCCTCCGCAACCTCCTCTGCCTCGGAGACATACACGGCGGTAAGGACCGTGAAGACGTAAGCCTGGATGGCGCCGACCACAAGCTCGATCGTATAAATCAGGATGAGGATGGCAAGCCAGGCCAGCGAAGGCAGGGCGCCGACGGCGTGGGCCGCGGAAACCTGCTGAAGCAGCGGCTGCATGAACATGCTCGCCATGATGGCGAACGAGCCCATGACCACGTGTCCTGCGAACATGTTGCAGAACAGACGGACGGCGAGCGTGATGAGGCGCAGGAAGGTCGAGAAAAGCTCGACGACCCACACAAGCACGTTCATCGGGAAGCTCACGCCCTGCGGGGCGAGGCTCTTGATGTAGCCGATCACGCCGTGAGCCTTGCATCCGTAGTAGATGAAGTACACGAAGGCGAAGATGGCGAGCGCGGCGGTGGAGCCGATTGCGCCGGTGCCGGGCTTCATTCCCGGGATCAGGCCGATCATGTTGTTGATCAGGATGAACAGGAAAAGCGAGCACAGGAACGGGAAGTGCTTCTTCCAGTTCTCACCCACGACGCCCTTGCCGATATCGTTCTCGACGTACTCGATGATGTACTCGAAACCGTTGACGAAGAAGCCCTTGGGGACCAGGGTCTGCTTCTTCTTGAACACGGCCAGGACGATCAGGAGCACGATCGTGGAGACGATCAGCCAAAACGAGTACTGCGTGATGCCGCAGCTCAGATCGCCCACGACAGGGGTGGAGCTGAACTCGCTGACCAGATGATTAATCTCATCAGGCAGCTTTTCAAAAATTTCCACGACTTACCTTTCGACCTCATGAGGATCTCGCAGCGCCTTGGCGACGCGAACCGTGCAGGCGGCCATAAAGGCCACAAAGCCGATCGCCTCGCCCAAGAGGAACATGCGGAACGCCTCTCCGAACAACGCGAACACGACCAGGGTAAAGACGAGCAGCGCGATCGCCGAGACCGCCAGGCTCACCATGCCCTTGAGCATGTCCGCATTCTGCTTATCGTCAAGAACCGGCTTGAGCGTAAAGACAAAGGGAAGAAAGGCGACCGCGCCCGCGATGGCGCCTGCAACGATAGCGAGCAGATCGGCTATCTGAAACACTGGCGTCCTCACTTTCCTCTTTTAACGCTTCCCAGAACAGTTCCCGCCAAACATTGGTGACTATTGTACGAGCCAATCGCTAAAGTACAACCGAAAAAGCATCGGTTAATACGCACCTGTTCGTTTTCTTAAGACCTTCTTTATGCCGCAGGTACGGTAATACGTTTTTTCGCGAACCCATCTGGGCTAAACGTCCGTTAACAGGAGTGCGCGTGGACGTCTTTTACTCGCCGGCGCGCACCATTTCTTCGTATTTGTGACCGTAGCCGACAAGGCCCGACAACTACAGCGTGCCGTAGATGCGGTCGCCGGCATCGCCCAGGCCGGGGACGATGTAGGCGGCCTCGTTGAGATGGTCGTCGATGGCGCAGGTATAGATATGCACATCGGGATCTTTCTCGGTCAGCGACTTGAGGCCCTCGGGGGCCGCGACGATGCACAGCATGCGGATGTCCTTGACACCGCGCTCGCGCAGATAGCCGATAGCCATCTCGGCAGAACCGCCCGTGGCGAGCATGGGATCGACGACCAGGCAGATACGCTGGTCGATATCCTTGGGCATCTTGCAGTAATACTCATGCGGCTCGTGGGTGACCTCGTCGCGCTCCATGCCAATGTGGCCCACGCGGGCAGAAGGCACCAGGTCGAGGATGCCGTCGACCATGCCAAGGCCCGCGCGCAGAATGGGGACGATGGCGAGCTTCTTGCCGGCAAGCTGCTTGAACGTGGCGGTCGTGATGGGGGTTTCGACCTCGACGTCTTCCATAGGCAGGTCGCGCATGGCCTCGTAGCCGTCAAAAAGCGCGAGCTCGCGCACGAGCTGACGGAACTGGTTGGTGCCGGTCTCCTTGTCGCGCAGGATCGACAGTTTGTGCTGGACGAGCGGGTGATCGACAAGGGTCACACGGGACGTATCGTAGGTGACGGTCATGGGTTGATGCCCCTTTCGTTGCGGCCGGAAGATGGCCTTGCTGACAAGGCGCATGGCGACGTTGTTGCCTCGCGCCGTGCATAAGTTTAACGGTTTGTTGTATCGAGCGCCCCGTCGCAGCCCTATTGAGCGGTGCTAAGCGAACGCCTGACCGCATCGTGCCAACCGTCCAGGTTGTGCTCGCGACGCTCAACGGACATATGGGGATGGAATGTCTTGACGATCTGGGTGTTTTGCTCCAGCTCCTCCAGATCCTCCCAATACCCAACCGCGAGGCCCGCCAGATACGCGGCACCGATCGCCGTTGTCTCCACCGACTCACATTGCAGTACGGGGATATCCAGCAAGTCTGCCTGGAACTGCATGATGAACTCGTTGCGCGAGGCGCCACCATCGACGGACAGGCGCTCGATCGAAAGACCCACGTCCTGCTCCATGGCACGCAGCACGTCATAGCTCTGATAGGCCATGGACTCGCAAGCGGCACGCACGATGGTCGCGCGACTCGAGGCGCCGGTCAGACCGCATACGATGCCGCGGGCGTGCGCGTCCCACCATGGTGCACCCAAGCCCGCAAAAGCGGGGACAAAGTAGCATCCCTCGTTATCGCCGATCGAAGAGGCGAGCTGTGCCGATTCGGATACGTTGGAGATAACGCCCATGTTGTCGCGCAGCCAGTTCATCGTTGAGCCGGCGGCAAAAATAGAGCCCTCGAGCGCATAGCTGACCTTGCCGTTCGCAGCGATACCGATGGTGGAGACCAGGCCATTCTTGGATTCGACGATCTCGTCGCCGGTGTTCATGAGCATAAAGCAGCCCGTGCCATAGGTGTTTTTGGTCTGGCCGGGATGGAAGCAGCAGTGACCGAACAGCGATGCCTGCTGGTCGCCCGCCACACCCATGATGGGCGGCATGTTGGTCATGATGTCGCTCGCGACGCGGCCGTAGTCACCGGCGCTCCAACGGACCTCGGGCATCATGGCACGCGGGATGTCGAAGAGAGCCAGCAGGTCATCGTCCCAGTCCAGCGTATGAATATTGAAGAGCGCCGTGCGGCTGGCATTGGTGTAGTCGGTGGCAAAGGTTTGGCCGCCGGTGAGGTTGTAGATGAGCCAGGTATCGATGGTGCCAAACATGAGGTCGCCCGCCGCCGCGCTCTCGCGTGCGCCGTCAACGTTGTCGAGAATCCACTGCACCTTGGAGGCCGAGAAATACGGGTCGAGCGTGAGTCCCGTGCGGGAGCGAACCAGCCCTTCTGCGCCCTGCTCGACCAGCTCGTCGATCAGAGGTGCGGTGCGACGGCATTGCCACACGATGGCGTTATAGATGGGTTGGCCGCTTATGCGGTCCCACACCACCGTGGTCTCGCGCTGGTTGGAGATACCGATGGCGGCGATGCGATCGGAATGGATGCCGCTCTTAAACTGGACCTCCATCATCACGCCGATCTGGCTGGCAAGCACCTCCGTGGGATCCTGCTCCACCCAGCCGGGGCACGGGAAGCTGGTTTTGACGCTACGACGCGCCTGGGCGACAATGCAGCCGTACTCGTCGACGATGGTCGCGAGTACCGAGGTGGTGCCGCAGTCGAGCGCCATGATGTAGGAACCGCCAAAGCTAAACGAGGCGTCTTCCATACCCAGGCTACCTAGATTCAACGACATCGCTTACACCTTTCTATTGCATCGGGTCGGACAGGACCCGCTCGATCTCTGATGCGGGAAGTGCGCCTTGGCGCAGGATCTGGAGCTCGCCATGCTTAAACGTCACGATGGTCGAAGCATCGCGGCACGGCGTCTCGCCCGCGTCGACGGCCACATCGACCCCCTCCAGAATACGGTCCTCAACGGCGGCAAAGCTTGCCGGCGCGGGCGCGCCGTGCGTGTTGGCGCTGGTGCAGGCAAGCGGACCGCCACAAGTACGGATGAGCGCCTGCACCACGGGCGAGGCCGACGCGCGAAGGGCCACCGTATCGTCGGCGGCGCGCATAAAGGTCGGCACGCAGGGCGCCGCCTTGACCACGATAGTCAGGGCACCCGGCCAGCATCGTCGGGCGAGCACGCGGGCCTCTTCCGGAATATCCACGCCGTAGCGGTCGAGGGCCTCGGCATCATCGACCAGCCAGGCGACCGTTTGGGTGAGTTCACGTTGCTTGAGGGTAAAGATGCGACGGTAGCCGGTACCGAGCGCAGGGACTGCGGCGCCGTTGACGGCAGCCTGCGGATCGCGCGGCCACGATGGGAATTCGCTTGTATCTTGGGGCACGGCGTCCGAGAAGGCATTGACTGCCACGGCGACACCATAGACGGTCTCGGTCGGGATCAGGGCCAAGCCACCACAGTTGAGTACCTCGGCCGTACGCTCGACGGCGAGCCGATGCGGCTCGCGCGCTCCCTCGAATACCCGATAGACCGTCTGCATGTGTATGCCAGCCCCTTACGCTCTGGTGAAAGTTTGTTTACTGAGGGGCATTCTCGCACGAAACGTTCAACCTATTTGCCCAGAGCGCATGTTGGTTTGGTGAGCGGCTCTAGTAGTCGGTGAAAGTGAGGGGGTTATTGGACTGCGACGAACTTCTTTGGCCTGCCGGCGTGGCGTTCTTGGGCGGCGTAGCGCTCGATGCTGTCTATCGTTATCATCCGACGGCCGTCGACGAGTTCAACATCGAGCTTTCCGGCTTTGACCAGCGCGGTAATCCGCGGAGCGGAGACTTTGAGGTCCAGCGCTGCGTCTTTAAATGTTCGGCACGCCGCTTCCCGAGCGTCATCGTGGTCGATTTCGACTGAAAGGGCCACGACCTCGGCCGAGCGTTCGTACCCTGCCGGAGTCAAACCGTTGTTGAGGTCGTCGGCCAAAAACGCCATCAGTGCCTCGGTGGCATGGGCAATCGCTTCTTCGCGCGTATCGCCATCGGCAAAGGCGCCGGGAATCTGCGGGAAGCTAGCGCAGTAACCGTCGTCTTCTTTTATGAGAACGCAGTCATAGGTAAATCGCTGCCTCATTTTGCCTCCAACTACCATCCAGCTTGGCGACGAATACTTGCCCACGTGCCCTTCTTTGGTCGATCACCACCAGAACCGTTCACGGTGACAACGCGGTCACCAGAAACATACTTAGCATGACTACCGACTTGCGCGACCTTCACGAATCCATCGTGCTTGAGTAGGGCAATGATTTCCCGAAAGGTAGGAGGTTGCATGGGCCGACCTCTTTCAGCCGTCCTAATTATAAACTACTTTATAATTTTTGCTAACCAGTTAATAAATGTTACTGGCGCTGTTTGGGCTCGGTGACGATGGCTCGAACGATGCGGGGACGATCGGTAAGGTCGCGGACGATGCGCACGTCCGAGAGACCCGCCTGGCGGCAGAGCTCGGCGGCGGCGTCGAGGGCGCCCTCGTAGAGCTCGCAGGCAAACAGGCCGCCGGCGCGCAGCATATAGGGCGCCGCATTGAGCAGGCGGCGGAAGATATCGAGGCCGTCGGCACCGCCCTCGAGCGCCAAATCGGGCTCGAAGTCCTTGACCTCGTGCGGTAGCGAGCGCATGACGTCAGTCGGAATGTAGGGCGGGTTGGAGACGAGCACGTCGAAGGTGCCCCATTCCTCGCGGGGGATAGAGCTCACCAGGTTTGTGAGGTTGAAGGCGACCTCATCGGACGTAAGCCCGAGCGCGTCGCGGTTTTTGGTGGCCAGGTCGATGGCACGCGGCTCGATATCGGTAGCGGTGCAGACGACATGGCCGCGGCGCTCCCAGGCAAGGGAAAGCGAGATGCAGCCCGTGCCGCAGCCGACCTCGAGAACGCGGGCGATACGGGGCTCGACCGGAGCGGGCGCGGCGGCATCCTCCGTCAGAGACGCCTCGTGGTCGGCGCCTTCGATGGCGATGCCGTATTCGTCGAGCTCGGGCTCGGCGGCCTCCTCGGCCTCGGCATCTGCTGCCTGCGCGGCGGCTTCCTCGGCCTCGCGGTCGGCCAGTTCCTCGGCATAGGCACGGCTGCCCAGTACGTCGCTGCCTAGCGCCGCCTCATCGGCAGCTGTGAGGTTAGCGGCACGGCGCTCGGCCGTCGCTCGCTCGTCGGCCAACGCGGCTTCGGCTTTGCGCGCTTGCTCGACCTCGTCGTTCCAGGGCAGCTCAACGCGCTGACGGGCGGCAGCCTCGGGGCTCAGCACCTCGGCATCCAGATAATTGAGAACTTCCTCGACGAGCATCTCGGTCTCGGGACGCGGAATGAGTACGCCGGGGGCGCACGCGACGTCGATCATGCGGAACTGCGTGCTGCCGGTGATGTACTGCAGCGGCTCGCCCTTGGCGCGGCGGACGACCGCCGCGTGCATGGTCTCGAGCTGCGCCGCATCGAGCGTCTCGTCCATACGCATATATAAGTCGATGCGCGCCAGACCCGTGGCAGCGCAGAGCAGCCACTCGGCAGAAAGTCGGGGGTGTTCCTCGCCGCGCTCGGCCAGGTACTCCTTGGTCCACTCGAGACAACGTTTGATGGTCCAGATCTCGTTTGCCATGGGGTCCTCCCCTCTTAAGCGCCAGGCGGCGCGCGAATGTCGGAGCAGATTGTACGCGAGGCCAGCGCATGGCAAGGGGCGATTGAAGGCGATTATCGAGAATCAGCCCAGAATTTTGCTTGGAACCTGCCTAAAATGTTCATTCGTCGACGTCTAAATCTGCATTCGTCAAGCTTTTGGCAAGGTTGCCCAAAACTGACCAATATCTAACCAAGAACTTGCCACATCGCTTGACGCACGACCCATCAAAAATCGCCCCGCGACTTCTCGGACGCTTTTTCGAGCATTATTTTTAAAAATGATAAGTAACTTTAAGCAGGTAAACAACTTAATTGTTATTAAAGAAGATTGAATAAACTCACAAAGCAATGTGCCTAACCTAGTCATTGGGGACGTTCTTATTTGACTAGTCGTTTAAGAACGTCCAATGACTACTAAGCCAGGAGTGTCCCAAACTGCCGGCAGAAAAGGAACGTCCCTAAGTGCCAACTAACCAATTGCCGTCTTCGGCAGCGATGGCAACGCTGCAGGTAGAGGACGGACAGCGAGCGACGTCCAGAGCGAACAAGTTGGCATGAAAAAGGCAAGGTATAGACCTTCTGGTCATGCCTTGCCTTTTGAATGACAAATTGTCGCTCTGGGCGGCGCGCAGCGTCGAGCAGTTACGGCGTTTGGTAAAACGCCGTAACTTAAACGGCCTGCGCCAGCTTCTCGGCTCGCTCGGCGGCGGCGAGTGCCTCGATCACGGTGCCGAGCTGGTCGCCCAGAAGGACACCGTTGTAGGTGGAGTTGAAACCGATGCGGTGATCGGTCACGCGGTCCTGGGGCTGATTGTAGGTGCGGATCTTCTCGGAACGGTTACCGTGGCCGATCTGGCTTTGGCGCTCGGCACCAAGCTCTGCCTGCTGCTTCTCAAGCTCCATCTCGTACAGACGGGCGCGCAGCATCTGCATGCAGACCTCGCGGTTCTGGATCTGGGAGCGCTGCTCCTGCGACTGCACCACGGTGTTGGTGGGCAGGTGGGTGATGCGCACGGCGGAGTAGGTGGTGTTAACGCACTGACCGCCAGGGCCCGAAGCGCAGTAAGTATCGATGCGCAGGTCGGACTGGTTGATCTGGACGTCAATCTCCTCGGCCTCGGGAAGCACGGCGACGGTTGCCGTGGAGGTCTGGATGCGGCCCTGGGACTCGGTCTTGGGAACGCGCTGGACACGGTGCACGCCGGACTCGAACTTCATGACGGAGTAGACGCGGTCACCCTCGACCTTGAACTCGATGGACTTAAAGCCGCCGGCCTCGCTGGGACTGGAATCGAGCACGGTGGTCTTCCAGCCGCGAGACTCGCAAAAGCGCTGGTACATCTTGTACAGGTCGCCGGCGAAGATGGCCGCCTCGTCGCCACCGGCGGCGGAGCGGATCTCGACGATGGTGTTCTTGTCGTCGTTGGGGTCGCTCGGGATGAGCATGTACTTGATATCTTCCTCGAGCTGGGGAAGCTTAGCCTCGTTTTCGGAGATGTCCATCTGGAGCATCTCCTTCTCATCGGCGTCGGTGGTATCGTGGAGCATTTCCTTGGCAGCCTCGATGTCGTCGAGCGCGCCGATGTACTCGCGCGAGGCAGCAATGAGGTCGGACTGGTGCGCGTACTCCTTGTTGAGACGCGTGAACTCCTTGATGTCGGAGGCGACGGCCGGGTCGGACAGCTTCTTCTCGAGCTCCTCGTAGGCCTTGATGATCTTTTCGAGCTTGTCGCGCATGGCAGGACTCCTTTATATGCGTGAAGATGAAAATCGGCAGAGTTGATGGGGCGCATGGCGCCACTGCGGGGGTAAGCCCAGCTAGAACATGTCGATCTTCAGATACATGCGCATCCCTTCGCGTGTGGGGTACATAGTTGCGGTCTAACCCATACATGATAGCGTGCGCAGACAAACCTGCATATAACCCGCACGGAATGATTGGTGCAAACAAACCTGACCCCATTGCACCAAGGGCTTGCTTTTTGGCTAGAGCGTTTGGAGTAGAGCGACGAGGAAGCGAATGCCCTGGAGGTAGGCGCGACGGGTGATGCGCTCGTTGGTGCCGTGGACGCCGCGGTCGCATTCGTCATCGTCGACCACAAAGGCGGAGAAGCGGATGCACTCGTGGCAAATGCGCTGGTAGTTGGCGGCATCGGTTGCACCAATCACGGTCGAGGGCACGATGCTCATCGGCTCTTGGCCCACCGCAGACGATCCGTTTTCCTCCGTCGGCTTGGGATCACGGAAATAGCGGGCGGCGATGGCGCGGACGGCCTCGAGGCCGGGACCACCGACACGCGGGGACGGCGAGGGCTCGGAGCTGCCGGGGCCAAGTTCGACCTCCACACGTCCGGCAAGGCCCGCCCCGGCAACCGCCTCACGGCAGCGCGCCACAACGTCAGCCACGCTCGTGCCCTCGAGCATGCGGAAGTTGATGTTGGCCCACATATCCTGCGGCATCACGTTGGCGCCGGTGCTGCCGCCCTCGATCTGCGTGGGCGCACAGGTGGTCGTCACGAGCGGGTAGAGCTTTTTGCTGGCGAGGCAGTCGCGGACAATGGCATCCCCGTTGGCGGCAATCTCATCCGCCGTGTAGAGCCCCAGCTCGACAAGCTGTGCGGCAAGCAGATCGGTCACACGCGTCGGCCACTCGATATCGCAGATTGCGGCGATAGCGCGGCTCAGCACCTCGAGCGATGTGCCACCGTAGGGGTTGGAGGAATGCCCGCCCTCGCTCTTCGTCTTGAGCATGATATCGGCATAGCCCTTCTCGGCAAGGTCGGCATGCATAAGCCAGCCCTCGCCCGCGCCGTACTCGGCAGCCGAAACAATACGGTAGTCGCCCTCGTCGATCAGGTATTCAAGTTCAACGCCGCGTTCCTCGAGCACGCGGCCGATTGCTCCCGCGCCGTGCTGCGTAGTTTCCTCGTCCTGGCCAAAGGCGAGCAGCAGCGTGCGCTCGTGCTCCCAGCCGTGCGTCAGCGCATACTCAACCGCCTCGAGAATGCCTGCGACCTGGTCCTTCATGTCGATAGCGCCGCGACCCCAAATGTAGGTGTCGTCCACGTGGCCACTAAAGGGGGCATGCGTCCAGTCAGCCTCGGTGCCGGGCACCACGGGGACCACGTCCATGTGGCCCATGAGCATGATGGGTTTGAGGGCGGGGTCGGAACCGCTAAGCGTCACCAATAGCGAATGGTCGATAAGCTCGACCTCGCCCGCCGCAAACACGCGCGGCCAGGCCTGCTGCATATACGCGCGCAGGTCGTCGAACGGCTGCCAGTTCACCGCCTCGGCATCCATACTCGAGATGGTCGGAAACGACAGCACGCGGCCCAGGCGCTCGCACGCACCAGCTTCGTCCAAATCGGCAAAATCATCCTCATGCGCAAAGAAGCGCCAAACCTCGGCCATGACATCCTTTCGATTGTGATGACGAGGGCCGCCCCACGGGAGCGGCCCTGTCATGCAAACATTTGCGGTCGGTTACTTGTCCTCGAGATAACGCGAGAGGAACTCGCGGGTACGCTGGTGCTTGGGGTTGCCGAAGAGCTCCGCCGGCGCGGCGTCCTCGAGCACCACGCCCTTGTCCATAAAGACCACGCGGTCGGACACGGTTCGGGCAAAGGCCATCTCGTGCGTGACGACGACCATGGTCATGCCGTCGGCAGCGAGCTTGCGCATGACCTCGAGCACCTCTCCCACAATCTCGGGGTCGAGTGCGGAGGTCGGCTCGTCGAACAGCATGATCTGCGGATTCATGCACAGGGCACGAGCGATGGCCACGCGCTGCTTTTGGCCACCGGACAGGCGGCCCACGGCGGCGTGCGCGAACTTTTCGAGTCCCACGCTGGTCAGATGCTCCAGCGCGACCTTTTCGGCCTCGGCCTTGCTCATCTTTTTGAGCGTGACGGGCGCGAGCGTGCAGTTGTCGAGCACGTCCATGTTGTTGAACAGGTTAAAGCCCTGGAACACCATGCCGATGTCCTCACGCAGCTTGTTAATGTTGCAGCGCTCGGCCGTAAGGTCCTGGCCGTGAAACCAGATGTGGCCTGCGTCCGGGGTCTCGAGCAGGTTGAGGCAGCGCAGGAAGGTCGACTTGCCCGAGCCCGAGGCGCCGATAATGGTGACGACCTCGCCTGATTTGACGGACAGGTCGATGCCTTTGAGTACCTCGAGCGAGCCGAAGCTCTTGCGCAGGCCCTCGACGCGGATGAGCGGCTCATTGGTCTGTGCGGCGGCCGCAACGCCGGTAGTGGCGGTATCTGCCATGATGATTCTCCTCGTCTTGAGCCTAGTTGGAGCTGGGCAGCGTTGCCGGAGCCCCGGCGCCGAGCTTTTTGCCAAAGGCCTCGAGCAGGCGGCTCGCCACGAGCGTCAGGATCAGGTAGACCACGAGCGCCACGCAGTAGACCTCCATCTGGCGGTAGTACACGCCGGCGACAGTGGTGGTGGCGTACATGAGGTCGAACACGCCGATGACCGAGAGCACCGACGAGTCCTTGATGTTGATGATGAGCTCGTTGGTGAGCGCCGGAATCGCGTTTTTAATGCCCTGGGGGAACACGACCTTGCGCATAGCCTGCCACTGCGACAGGCCCAGCGAGCGCGCCGCCTCGGCCTGGCCGGGGTCGATGGACTCGATGCCGCCGCGCAGGACCTCCATCATGTAGGCGGTAGAGTTGAGCGAGATGGTGACGAGGCCGGCGGTGAAGGTACTCCAAATCTGGTTGGCCTGAGCGGTCTCGAAGCCCATGCCGCGCAAAACGGTGAAGCCCGCGTAATAGATGAGCAGACCCTGGACCATCATGGGCGTGCCGCGCACGATGGTAGAGTAGACGGTCGCAAAGCCGCGGCCAATGCTCTTAAAGAAGCGCACCAGGTCGTTATCCACGCGATCGAAGGTCTGAATACGCAGAAACACAAAGAGCAGCGCCAGGAAGAATGCGATGACGGTACCGAAGGTCGCAAGCGCGATGGTGATCTCGATGCCGCGGATAAAGAAGTCCCCGCTCTTGTAGGTCATGTAGACCAGGCTCGACAAAAAGTCGCTGGGGTTGGAGTCCGAGACAATGCTCACCTGCACCAGGTCGATAAATGACATGACGCAGCGGTCGACAAAGAAGATCGCCGCGATGGCGACCACGACGTAGCTGCCCAGGCGCGCGCCGCGACGGAAGCGCTCGGAAGCAAACGGCGACGTTTCGCGATAGTCGTTCCAGTGCATGAGTTTGGTGACCAGCGCCGCCGCCGATACGACGAGCCAGGCCCAAAGGATTGCCCAGAGGCAGTCTTGGAACGCGCCCGTAGGCGCCAAGAAGCTCAGCGGCGTGGGGTTGCGCTGGCTAAACGCCAGGCCGAGCGCCGCGATAACGCTCGTGCCCAGATACACATAACGGTGGTCGGCCTTGATGAAGGAGGCCAGACGATTGATGGTTTTCATGCTGCCTCCCTATGCCGGCTGACGGTCGAGGCACGCGTCCCACATTTGGTCGCGCTCCTCTTGGCTGACGCCCCTGAGCGTCTTGTCGATGAGCTTAAGCAGCTTATCCGAGCCCTTGCGGCAGCCGACGTTTGCCGTGACCTCCTGCTTAAAGCCCTCGCCTTCGGCAAATTGAATCGGCACGATACCCGGGTTTTGGGCCATATAGCCCTTCTCGTTCTCGGTGTTGTAGGTCACGGCGTCGCACGTGCCCTGCAGCAGGTTCGAAAACACCGTGGGAACCGAATCGACCGGGTTCTTGTGCACAACGCCCGGGATCTCGTCGATGACGGTGTCGAGCATGGTGTCCTTTTGGCCGAGTACCGTGGCACCGCTAAAGTCGCTGAGCTTGGTGGCGTTTTGGTAGGGGGAACCCTCTTTTACGAACAGGCCAAAGTAGCCAATGAAGTACGGGTCAGAGAAGCCGACCGACTCCTCGCGCTCGGGCGTGGCGCTCATACCGGCGATGATGAGGTCGATCTGGCCGTTGTTGAGCGAATCGATAAGGCCCGAGAAGCTCTGCTTGACGGCAACGGCCTCGCCACCGAGGGCCTTGCAGACGATCTTGGCGATCTGCACGTCGTAGCCATCGGCATAGGCGCCCTGCACGTTGTCGATGGGGATGGTGTACTCATTGGCCTCGGAAACCTGCCAGTTGTACGGGGCGTAGGCCGCCTCCATGCCAATGCGGATCTTGTCCTTGCCGATCACGGAGTCGGACAGGTCGTCGCGACCGCCGCCCGTCGTGGGCTGAACCACCTTGAGCGTGGACGGACGCTGACAGCCGGCGAGCGCGCCGGCGACGACGGAAGCGCTCGCTGCGAGAGCGCTACCCAAAAAGATGCGACGGCTGCATACCGGCTGGGTCTGCATGCCGCGCTGTTGCCGAGGTTGCATCTGGTGCCTTCCCTATTTTGCGTTACTGACAATAAGACAGGATATACGCCCGCAACCAGCAGCGCGGCATGTGCGCGAAAAATTAATAGACACACAGTAGTCGTTTAAGAACGTCCCCAATGACTACCTACCAAAAAGCCTCCCTGCCGGATGTGGCAGGGAGGCTTAGCGGGTGGGAAGGGACAAAGGGGCTGTCCCTTTGTCCCATCTAGAGCAAGGTGACGCTAAAGCTACGTTTATCGGTAGCGCCGGGAGCCAAGGTGATGGTGTTGACCTTGTGCTCAAAGACGTCGTCCTCGGTGTCCATGGTGGTGTGACCGGTCCAGGGCTCGAGCGCCACAAACGGGGCGTCGTTGGCGGCAGACCACACGCCGATGTACTTAAAGCCCTCAAAGTCGATCTTGACGCCGTGGCCCGACTTGCGGCCGCGCAGCGTGAGCGTGAAGCCCGGGGTATCGGTGAACATGATGGCATCGTTATCGAAGCTGCGGTGCGTGATGGGCAGCACGTCCGAGTTATCGGGAGCCTTGTAGCTGCCCTCGAACGTCATGAGACCATCGGGCGTGATGATGGGGGCCTCGTTGGTCCAAGCCTCGGTAAATGCCAGCTCGTAATCCTCGAACGTCTCGTCCTCGGCACCGGGAGCCGGCACGTTAAATGCAGGGTGGCCGCCCACCGAGAACGGCAGGTCCACGTCGCCGGTATTGGTGACGGCAAAGGTCTGGGTAAGTGTGGCGTCACCAGTCAGGGCATAGGTCATGTTGAGCTTAAAGTGGAACGGGAACGCCTTGAGCGACTCGGGCGTGTCGGTGATCTCGTACGTTACCGAGGAGCCGTCCTCCGAAACCTCGACCAGCTTGTGTTCGACGATGCGCGCGAGTCCGTGGCGCGGCATCTTGCAGGTGCCGGCCGCAGACGTCGCCGTGTTGTTGCGCAGCGAGCCCACAATAGGGAACAGGATGGGCGCGTGCTTGCCCCAAAAGGCCGGGTCGCCCTGCCACAGATACTCGTTGCCGTTGAGGGCAAGGCTCGTGAGCTGGGCGCCCATGGAATCGATGGCCGCGGTGAGGCCGCCGCGCTTGATGGTAGTGACGGTAGACATGCTACTTCCTCCAAAAATAAACAATAGTGTCGAGGGCTATTGTCCCACTCTTGGCGGCGGGACGGGACAGCAGGCGATTATTGAGTAGTCATAGCGGAATGAGCGGCGAGCACCTACTGGGTATCCACGTAAAGGTCGAACCCGCCCTGCGGTGTGGTGTCGACCGTGTCGGGCGCCTGTGAGTTAAAACTCACGGGGACCATGCGCTTTGAGGCACGGAAGCGCGTGCCGTCGGTGGCGACGGGCGGTTCATCGACGGTGAGCTCGTAGTCGCCGGGCTTAAGTTCGATGCCGTCACCAGCGGAATTGACGTATTGATACTCGTCAATCGTCTGCCCTTTGAGCGTGCGCCCCACGATGTGGATGAGCATTTGGCTGTCGCCGCGCGCGGTGTCCCACGGCGCGCCGTCCTTGACCTCGACCGACACATGTACCGAGCGCGTGCGGCCGAGCGATTGCTCGATAGACATCTCGACCTTGGCGGCGTCTTTTCGCTGTTGTTCAACATGGCTCCAGACGTTTCCAATTACCGAGCATGCGATAACGCCGGCCATGAAGGCGATAAGGATGGGGCCGAGCGGAGAGCGACGTCCTGCATCTTCCTCGCGAGACAGATTGGGACGACGTGTGGGCGCGGGCGCCTGAGCACCCTGCGAGGGCACGTCGAGAATACTGAAGGATGCCGTGCTGTCGGGGTCGATGTTATGGCGCGGCTGCGGGGTCTTGGCCGGCAAGATGGACATGTCCGCCGGCTCACCGAGTGTGGCCGTGGCATCGGCCTTAGCCTCATCGGCCTCGGCTTGGGCCCAAGCCTGCTCAAAGGTCAGGGGCTCGGCGGCATCGGAGGCGGCATCAGGCTCGACAGCGGCATCGTTGCCGGTCTCGTCCTCGTCGCTCGACACGTCACGCGACGCGGGCTCGTCCCACTCCTCGTCCGGAGCCTCGCCCTCGCTATACCACCATTCAAAGTTATCGATATCCATACGGGGCGCCCCTTAGGCCTCGCAAATAAACACTCGCTAGTCTTATACCCCCAGACGGCACCGAAGCTCACCCGCGCCGGACACGAAAACCGTCACAACATTCGACGTTTTTCCTCGTTTTCGAGATTTTCATCGAATGTTGTGACGGTTTAGGCGGCAGCCACGCCGCGAATGTGACAAAGAGACTGTCCCTTTGTCACATTCTGTTAGAGTTGCAGGGATTGAATCCCGCTTATTCACGCGACATTGGAGTGACAACCTTGACCGCCGCAACCACGCCAAAAAGTAAGTCAACCGCCGCCGCGCTCTCCCCCGCGCGCACCAATCTTTGCCTGGCGCTGCTCGTGCTGTTGGGATTCTCGCTCGGCTGCTCCGAGTTCGTGGTCATCGGCATCGAAAGCGACCTAGCGACGGAACTCGGCGTATCGCTTGCCACCGCAGGCCAACTTATTAGCGTGTTCGCACTGATCTACGCTATCTCGACGCCGGTGCTCGCGCTCAGTACGGGGCGTTTTCGCCGCTACCAGCTGCTCGTGTGCTACAGCATCGTCTTTGTGCTCGGCAACCTGGTCATGGCGTTGGCGCCCAACTTCCAGGTGCTGTTCATCTCGCGCATCATCCTGGGCTCCGTCTCGGGCGCACTGCTCGCCGTGGGCGTGACGTACATCCCCGAGCTTCTGTCTCCGCAGCAAACTTCGCTTGCCATCTCGGTGGTATATGGTGCGTTTTCCGTGGCAATGGTCTTTGTCACTTCGATCGGCAAGTTTGTGGCCGACACGCTCGATTGGCACGTGGCCATGTACGGCACGCTGGCCTTTGCCGTTCTGATCTGCGGAGCGCTCGTGGCGTTTATGCCGCGCGCTGGGCAAACCGACGAGCCCGCCACTTTTCGCGAGCAGGCGGGTCTGCTACGCGAGCCGAGCATCATCACCGGCATGCTCATCTTTTGTTTGGCGTGGGGTCGGTCTACGTTTTCTACGGCTACGTGACGCCTTATCTTGAGCAGGTGCTGGGCATGGGCACGGTCGAAGCCAGTACCACGCTCATGGCCTACGGCGTGTTCTGCCTGATCTCGAACATCCTGGGCGGATGGATCGATGCGCGCTTTGGCATGAAGGCGCTACTCGTGACGTTTGTGCTGCAGGCTGCAGCGTTACTCGGACTGTTTGCTGTGGGCGGCACCATGCCGCTCGCGCTGGTCTTTGTCTTTAGCCTGGCGCTGCTCATGTACCTGTTCTCGGTGTCGTGCATCACGCACTTTATGGACGTGGCACGCAGCCGCCATCCCAAGTCGATGGTACTCGCAAGTTCGGTTGAGCCCATGGCGTTTAACGTCGGCATCTCGTTTGGCACCGCAGTGGGCGGCACCGTGGTAAGCAGCGTTGGCATTGCATATGTAGGCGCAGTGGGTGCCGCGTTCTCGCTTGTGGCCTGGGTGCTTACGCTGGTGACGATTAAGTTGGCTCGCTGGGAACGCAAGAGGGCGATGGCGCAGGCGTAGATGCGATACTCGAGCTCGATGATGGCGATCGAAAGGAAACCGCATATGCAACGTGTACTGTTCATCTGCTATGGAAACATCTGCCGCTCGACGATGGCCGAGTCGGTGTTTACCGAGCTCGTGCGCCGCGCTGGGCGCGAGGCGGAGTTTGCCATCGATTCCGCGGCGACCTCGACCGAGGAGATCGGCAACCCGCCACACCACGGTACCGTTGCCAAGCTACGCGAGGTCGGGATTCCCGTCGTCGCACATCGCGCACGTCAGGTGCGTCGCGCGGAGTATGGCGACTGGGACCACATTGTCTATATGGACGACGAGAACGCCCGCGCCCTGTACCGAATTTTTGGGAAGGACCCCGATGGCAAGATCTCGCGCCTGCTCGATTGGACCGATCGCCCCGGCGACGTGGCCGACCCCTGGTACACCGGCAATTTCGACGCCACCTACCGCGATGTACTCGCCGGTTGCACCGCCATGCTCGAGCAGCTGTAGGCGCTCGGGCGGCGCGGGCACACGGGCCACGCCATCGGCATAAAACGAGCGTGGATTTTCTCCCACTTTGAGCGTTCGAGTGCGCTCTAAACGGGAGAAAATCCACGCTCGTTATCTCGGTGGGAGAAAATCCACGCTCATGAATGTGACAAAGGGACTACCCCTTTGCCACATCCGGGACTGGCCCTAGACCGGCTTGACCTCCAGCTTTATCCCTTCGGCGCAGGAGTCGCCCAAAACATCCGAAAGGGCCCAGGTCGCATATAGCGGCAAATAGAGAACCGCTCCGTTGCGCTCAACGTTGCCTCTCGAGAAAACAATCCCGAGCCTTACGCCATATTCAGCCGTATCAAGCACATGACCGAGCGCAGCGTGCGCGTGGTAATAGGAGCCCGATTTAACCTCGATCGGAACAGCCGTCCCATCCGGTCCATCGACCACAAAGTCCACTTCACCGCGCTTTTTTGTCTGATAGTAGTAAAGCTGGCGATTTTGGGCAGCCAGCTGCTGGGCCACCACGTTTTCGTAAATGCCGCCCAGATTGGGCTCCTTGCTATCAAGATACGCCGCTTGGGCGACTCCAACGGGGTAGCGCGCCATCAACATGCCCGTATCCGATTGATATAGCTTGAACTGCGATGGCCGTGCCGTCTTGAGCAGGGGCGATTTTGGCTCGGTTACGATATCGGCTTTGAGAGCAACGCCGGCATCGACAAGCCATACAAAATCTCGCTGATACTTCTCGTAGTGAGCCTTGGGGTCAATGGAATTGAGCACGAAGCGCTTGTTTTCGCCCTCGAGCATAATAGGGAGCTGATCGTAGATGCTCTGCACCTGCAGGGCTCGCCCGCTTGCATACTTGGAGATATCCCGCCGGTACTGTTCGTTGAGCTCTGACTGCAGCTGACGAACAGAGGCAAGGTCGCCTTGCGTGTCAAGGAAACGCTGCACGACCTCCGGCATTCCGCCGACAACGGTATAGGTCCTGAAGTTTGCCATCATCGCGTCATGAATGTAATCAGGAATGGGCCTCTCGCTGATACACGCGTCACGTATCGTTTGGAGAGCCCCCTCGCTCACCCCGGTTGCCCAGCAAAACTCCTCAAAATCGAGCGGGAACATCCTAAGCTCGTGGACATACCCCACGGGATAGGACCTGACGCCCTTGAACTGAGTCCCGAGCATTGACCCCGAAAACGCCCAGCGGCACCTCCCGTCCTCAACAAGGAACTTTGCCATCGTCATGATGTCGGGGGCCTCTTGGACCTCATCGATAAACACGAGCGTTTTGCCTGGTGCAATCGACTTTCCCGAAAGAAGCGTCACCCTGCTGATGAAATCATCGGCATCCCGCGCCTCGAGAAGAGCATCTTTTGCCTGGCGATTTTCCATGAGGTTAAGCTCGATGTAGGTTGCATGGTTGGCTTTGCCAAATGCGCGAATCGAATAGCTTTTGCCAATCTGGCGAGAACCCGTAATGAATAAGGCCTTTTGCTCGGCAGACTTCAGCCAGCGCTCCAGCTCTGCAGCTATTTTCCTGCGCAGCATAGGCTCTCCCCTCAGTGTCATCAAATGAAATACAAAGTTTTATACGCTTGATTATCGATGAAACGCAAAATTTTTAGAACCTAAAATCGGATGAAATGCAGAGATTTGAGATTACAAGCATAATAGAAGGGGCACCACCGGCGAATGTGACAAAAGAACTGTCCCTTTGTCACATTGCGCTCGACTACTCGTCGACGATCTCGGCAAGCCAGACGTTCAGCGTATCGACCTCGGGACAGCAGAACTTTGCCGTACCAGGCTCGTTGCCGGGCACGGTTCCGCCATAGCGCAGGATATCGATATAGGGAAAGCCCACATGGCAGGCCATGGCACACATCTTGCCGCGGTCGCGGTCAAAGTCGAAGACGTCGCCCGGCTTGTGACCATGGTGGCAGCGGCACGCACCCAGCTGGTCCACGCAGCTCACGCGGATACGCGGACGCTTGCCACGCGGCGCGCCGAGCGGCTTGCCCCCGCCCGCAGGCTTGACGCCGCCCTCATCAGCATTACTCATGGTCAATCACATCCAGGCAGGCCTCGATGGGAAGGCCGGCGGACTTATCCTCCTGGTCGGCATTGCGCTCGATAAGCTCAGCCACCACGCGCATGGCATCGGACGTCGCGCGCTGCAGACTCCAACCTGCCATAACGCGGCCGACGAGCACCGCCGAGAACGTGTCGCCCGTGCCCGGGAAATAGACCGGGATCAGGTCGAAGGGAATCGTGAAGTACTCCCCCGCCACATGGTCGTAACCGATGACGACATTCGCACCGTCGACCACAGCGCTCGTAATGACCACCGACTTGGCGCCCAGGGCACGCACGGCATCCACAAGAGTGCGGCCCTCATCGGGCGTGATTTGCTCGGCAATGGGCGTATCGGTGAGCAGGCACGCCTCGGTGTAGTTTGGCACCGCATAGTCGGCGCACTCGAGCAGGCTGCGCATGAGACCGATCGTGGACTCGGGCACGCCGGCGTAGAGCTTGCCGTTGTCGCCCATGATGGGGTCGACGAACACCTTGGTACCCTTTTGCGCGCGACGGTGGCAGAAGTCCGAAATGATGCGCGTCTCTTCCTCGGTCACGATAAAGCCGGTGGAGATGGCGTCGAACTCAAAGCCGAGCTCCTCCCAGATGGCGAGGCTCTGGCGCACGTACTCGGTGGTGTCGTGGATGTAGAACTTGGGATAGTTGAGTGTATCGGACACCAACGCCGTCGGCAGATTGTGGATGCGATAGCCCATATGCGACAGCACCGGCAGCATGGCGGAAAGCGCGACCTTGCCGTAGCCGCACATATCGTTGATCAGCAGCAGCTGAGTGTTCTTCATGAGGGTCTCCCTTGGTTCGGGCACGGCGCAGCAGCGCCACAGTGCGACTAAGTGTAGCGCAGGGGACGTTGTGAGCGGGCGCTACGGTCGCGAAGAGCGCATTGTTGCGAAAAGGTTACGAAAACGAGGTAGTCGTTGGGGACGTTCTTAAATGACTAGTCAAACAAGAACGTCCCCAACGACTATCCCGGCAATTAGCCCAAGGAGTGTCCCCAAGTGCCGGCACATAAGGAACGTCCCTAAGTGCCAAAACGACTGGTCGGGCAACGCCGATGTTTTGGCGAAGTCAGCGAAAACCCGCCAGAGTGAGCAAGGTGCCTTGAAACGAGGCGGTATTGACCTTCTGGTCATGCCGCCGAAATTGAAAGGCAGATTGCCGCTCTGGCGGGTTTGCAGCGTCGAGCCGTTGCGCGGTTTGGTAAAACCGCGCAACAACTACTTTGGTACCTTGACATTCATTTCTCATGCTCCTAGATTGGTTAGGCACAAAACAATTCCACTACCTAACTAAAGAAAGGAGCAACACTAATTCATGTGCGATGAACCTCTTAACCTTTGTTCGCACGAGCCCGACGGCGACCCGTCACAGCCGGCGGATGCACCCGAAGCGGTTAGCTCAGAAGACAAACTCGCCAAGCGCATCCTGAGCGGCCTGGGCTTTTGCGGCCATTACATGCATTTTCATGGCGGAGGCGTGTCCGGCAAGGCGCCCATCATCTGCCTGCTGGCCAAGCAGCCCGGCGGCGAGATGTCGCAGCAGGAACTCGGCATGCATTTTGACCTCAAGCCGGGGTCGCTTTCCGAGATCCTGTCCAAGCTCGAGGTCAACGGTCTCATCGAGCGCAGCCGTAACCCCAAGGATCGACGGCAACTCACCATTCGCCTGACCGAAACCGGCCGGGAAAACGCCCGCATCGACCAGGCGGCCCGCATCCGCTTTAGAGAACGGGCCTTTAGTGCCCTCACTCACGACGAGCGCGAGCAGCTCGCCGAAATGCTCGAGAAAATCCGTGTAACCTGGGAGGAACTGGATGATTAAAACCCTCATGGGCAGCATCCGCGACTATATGAAAGTCACTGTTGCCACGCCATTGCTCGTGCTTGGCGAGGTGCTCTGCGAGATGCTGATTCCATTTATCACCGCCAACCTGATCGACGCCATCAAAGACGGCACCACCGTAGCCGAGATGCTTCCCACCGCGGGCTTTTTGGTGCTCATCGCGCTGACATCGCTGGCTTTTGGCGCCGCTGCCGGCGTCACCTGCAGCCACGCGAGTTGCGGCTTCGCCAAGAACCTGCGTCACGACCTGTTCTACAAAATCCAGACGTTCAGCTTTGCCAACATCGATGAGTTCTCGAGCTCCTCGCTCGTCACGCGTCTGACCACCGACATCAACAACGTGCAGCAGGCCTTTATGATGATCATCCGTATCGCCGTGCGTGCGCCGCTGGTATTGATCTTCGCCTTTACCATGGCGTTTATCATGGGCGGCAGCGTTGCCATGGTCTACCTGGTCATCATTCCGCTGCTGAGCTTTGGACTGTTCTTTATCATCTTTAAGGTACGCCCCATCTTCTCGCGCGTGTTCCACAAGTACGACGCCCTTAACGAGTCCGTCGAGGAAAACGTCACCGGCATGCGCGTGGTCAAGAGCTACGTGCGCGAAGACTTTGAGAAGGAGAAGTTCGCCACCGCCGCGCGCGACGTCCAGATGGACTTCACCCGCGCCGAGAAGCTGCTCGCCTTTAACAACCCCATGATGAACATCTGCGTCAACGGCGCATTTGTCGTCATCATCTACCTGGGATCCAAGCTCATCATCACGAGCCAGGGCACGCTGTTCGACGTGGGCCAGCTCTCCTCGATCTTTACCTATGGCTTCCAGATCCTCATGAGCCTGATGCAGCTGTCGATGATCTTTGTCATGGTGACCATGGCCGACGAATCGGCGCACCGCATTACCGAGGTGCTGGCCGCCGAGCCCACGATCGCCGATCCCGCCGAGCCCGTGCTCGAGGTTGTCGACGGTTCCATCGACTTTGACCACGTGAGCTTTAAGTATTCCGCGCATGCGAAGCGCCAGGCGCTCGACGATATCGACCTGCACATTAAGAGCGGCGAGACCATCGGCATCATCGGCGGCACCGGCTCGGCCAAGTCCACGCTCGTAAACCTCATCGCCCGCCTGTACGACGCCACCGAGGGCACCGTGCGCGTGGGCGGCGTGGATGTACGTGACTACGACCTGGACGCCCTGCGCCACCAAGTGGCCATGGTGCTGCAGAAAAACGTGCTGTTTAGCGGCACCATCGCCGAGAACCTGCGCTGGGGCGACCCGAACGCCACCGACGAGGAAGTCCGCGAGGCGGCACATCTGGCCTGCGCCGACGAGTTTGTCGACGGCTTCCCCAAGGGCTACGACACCTGGATCGAGCAGGGCGGCTCCAATGTCTCCGGCGGCCAGAAGCAGCGCCTGTGCATTGCGCGTGCCCTGCTGCGTCGCCCCAAGATCTTGATCCTGGACGACTCCACCAGCGCCGTCGACACCAAGACCGACGCCAAGATTCGCGCAGGGTTGGCAAGCTATCTGCCCAACACGACCAAGCTCATCATCGCCCAGCGCATCAGCTCCGTGCAAGACGCAGACCGCATCATCGTCATGGAGGGTGGCCGTATCGCGCAGATCGGCAACCACGACGAGCTACTCAAGACGAGCGAGATCTACCGCGAGACCTTTACCTCGCAAAACAAGATGTCTGCCGAAGGCGAAGGGGCCATCGAAGCCGGCACCGAGGCATCCGTAACGCAAGCTCAGAACCAGGAAGGAGGCGAGGCACATGAGTAAGGCAACGACCGCCGAGCGCGCGCTCAACCGCAAGGGCGGCACCATGTCGCGCCTCATCAAGACGCTTTTTGGCTTCTACCCCGTGCTTTTGCCCCTCGTCGTCGCCGGCGTGGTGCTCTGCGCCATCATCAACTCCATCGGCGCGACCTTCCTTCAGAGCGCCCTGCAGATTATTAGCGAATCGTGGCAGTCGGGCGATTGGGAAGCTGCACAGCCCAAGATCGCACAGCTCGTGACCACCCTCGCCTGCATCTACGGCGTCGGCATCCTGTCTTCGCTCTTCTGGAACCGCGCCATGGCTATCGTCACGCAGGGCTCGCTCGAGAAGCTGCGCGAGAAGATGTTCAACCGCATGCAGGACCTGCCGATTCGCTACTTCGACACGCATCAGCGCGGCGACATCATGAGCCACTACACCAACGACATCGACACGCTGCGCCAGATGATCAGCCAGTCGCTGCCCAACCTGCTCATGACGACCATCGTCATCGTCACGGTGTTCTTCATCATGCTGTACTACAGCGTATGGATGTGCCTGGTCATTGTGGCCGGCGTCGCCTTTATGACCTTTATGACCAAGCTGCTCGGCTCCAACTCCGCGCGTTTCTTTATTGCACAGCAGACCGAACTCGGCGTGGTCGAGGGCCATATCGAGGAAGTCATGAACGGCCAGAAGGTCGTCAAGGCATTCTGCCACGAGTCTGCCGCCGAGGCCGATTTTGACGAGCGCAACGAAAAGCTCTTCGAGGTCTCGCAGAAGGCCAACATGTACGCCAACATCCTCATGCCCATCCTTATGAACCTGGGTAACCTGCTCTATGTGCTGGTCGCACTGGCCGGCGGCATTTTCCTGGCGCTGGGCGTGCCTAACCTGAGCATCTCGGGCATGGCGTTGTCCATCGCCGTCGTGGTGCCGTTCCTCAACATGACCAAGCAGTTCTGCGGACAGATCGGTCAGATCTCGCAGCAGATCAACGCCGTGGTCATGGGCCTCGCCGGCGCCGACCGCATCTTTGAGCTCATCGACGAGAAGCCCGAGACCGACGAAGGCTACGTGACGCTCGTCAACGCGCAGGTGAACCCCGATACCTGGCAGCTCGAGGAGGCCGACCACCACACCGGCATGTGGGCGTGGAAACACCCGCACCGCGCAACCGGCGAGATCGAGTACGTACCGCTGCGCGGCGACCTGGTCATGGACAACGTCGACTTTGGCTACACGCCCGACCACGAGGTGCTGCACGGCGTGTCCGTGTTTGCCAAGCCGGGCCAGAAGGTCGCGTTTGTCGGTGCCACCGGTGCCGGCAAGACGACCATCACCAACCTCATCAACCGCTTCTATGACATCGCCGACGGCAAGATCCGCTACGACGGCATCAACGTCAACAAGATCCGCAAGGCCGATCTGCGCCGCTCGCTGGGCGTGGTGCTGCAGGACGTGAACCTGTTCACCGGCACCGTGATGGATAACATCCGCTACGGCAACCTGGACGCCACCGACGAGGAGTGCATCGCGGCGGCCAAGCTCGCGGGCGCGGACGACTTTATCACCCGCCTGCCCGACGGCTACGACACGATGCTCACCGGCAACGGCGCACAGCTGTCGCAGGGCCAGCGCCAGCTGATTTCGATCGCCCGCGCTGCCGTCGCCGATCCGCCGGCGATGATTCTGGACGAGGCCACAAGCTCCATCGACACCCGCACCGAGGCCATCGTGCAGGCGGGCATGGATAAGCTCATGGAGGGCCGCACGACGTTTGTCATCGCACACCGTCTGTCCACCGTGCGCAACTCCGACGCGATCATCTGCCTGGACCACGGCCGCATCATCGAGCGCGGCAACCACGACGAGCTGATCGCCAAGCGCGGATATTACTACCAGCTCTATACCGGAGCGTTTGAGCTGGAGTAGTTCGGCTCGCCGAGATGGCCGATTTGCCGCTCATTCGTCGGGCATGACCCTAAGGTCAATGCCCTCCTCTTTCGGGGCAAATCGACTCATCTCAGCGACCCAAGCACAATGCGCCGCAACGAATAAAGCCTCCGCAGCACACACGAGCTGCGGGGGCTTTTGTATGCCTTCTGTTACAAGCTTACCGCTCCTCGCGTTGCAGCCCGGCTGCCTCGGCTGTCTTTACGCGGTTCTTGTCGATGTACATGTTTTTGTCGGCCTGGGAAAAGAGTTCGCGCATGGTAGGCGGCTCGTCAAAATCGCTGGAAAGCGCGTAGCCCACCGCGTAGCTGATGGGCATATCGGGGTGGACTTCGGAATACTCGTTCACGTTCGCACGAACCCGAGCGAGACAGGACTCCGCGGCAGCTCGATCGGTATCCCGCAGCACCGCGATAAACTCATCGCCGCCGTCGCGGCCCACAAAGCACGTCTCGGACGCCACACTTCCCAGTTGTTGGGCAAAAGAGCGGATGTATTCGTCGCCCTTCTCGTGGCCGAAGTTGTTATTGACCGTATGCAGATTGTTAAGGTCGAAGACGCACACCGCAACGGGCGCCTCCGCGGAGACAGGCTGCTCCTGCCCCAAGATCTCCTCGCACTTGTTCTTGTTGGGCAGTCCCGTGGCTTCGTCGAGATAGACTTTGCTCTGCAGTTCGCGATTGAGCGCGGCAGTTCGCACCGCGCGAACAAGTTCGACCGCAAAGGTCGCCACCAAGCCCATGATGTCGATGATCACCAAGCCCTCGAGATAGTTGAGCGCCGACGCCTTCTCCTGAGAGTAGTCCTCTGCGAGTCGCGTAGCATCGTCGCAAATGCCAAAGAACTCCTCGCTCATGGAGATGATGTCGGTGTTCTCGTAGCCGACTTCGCGCACACGGATGATCTCGGCGCAAAGCTCATCAAAATAGTTTGCAAGCTCGGTCATCTTTGCCTGATACTCATCGTCGTCGAGACGGACGAGGTTGAGGTCGTCACTTCCGTAACGCAAACCGTTGATGTATGAATTCACGGCTTTGAGCAGGTCATCTTGAGGCTGGCCCGCATCCTCGAGCTTAACGATTCGCTGCGTGGTACCGCGCACCAGACCGGCGTAGTTGACCACGCGCACCGTGCCCTGGATATCGGAGACGAGCAGCATAACATTGATGAAGAAGAAAATGAGAACTGCCGTGAGCACCATCATGAGCAGGCGCACCGCCTGACTGGCCTTCTTAGCGACAGAAGTATTCACAAGTTCACTCCCCCAAATGACAAAAGTGCAGGTAGCACGCAGTGTGCTGAAATTCACGTGAGGTCAACTCTACCAGATGATTTTTCTAGGACGGGGATTAAAGAATCATCGACACGATAGCTACTTGAGAAGTTGAGCCATGGCGTTGACGAATTTTTGGACTTGAAGGGTGGGCTCAAGCGGGTAGTGCAGATAGACCGGCACCTCGCGGCCGCACAGGAACGGTACGCCCACAAAGGCCGGATGCACCCCCGACCACGCGCCGCAGGTGAGCACCGCGTCGCCCTTTTCCTCCGCCTCGTTAAAGAGCGCAAAGTCAAAGCTGTCCGCGTCGATCACGTCCACGCCGCCGTCTGCCAAAAGATCGATACGCAAGCTATCCATGGCATCGTTGCCGTGACGGAGCACGCGCAGGCGCATTCCCTCCAGGTCGGCGACCGTAATGCGACTCTTGCGCGCAAGCGGGCTTGTACGCGGTACGTCGATATAAAACGGCACGTTGACGATGCAGAGCTTTTGGCAGGTGTCGCCCCAGCGCGGGGTCGAAAAACTCGACTGCACCACATCTACCTCGCGACCAAGGCTGCGCATGACGGATTCGCGCTCGTCATAGAGATCGCTTACCGGCACGATCTCAAATCGCAGCGATGGCTCCAGCTCGTGCACACCCGTCCACATCGACAGCGTTTGGCGCCCCGGGCACATCATCGACACGCCCAGGCGCACGGCACCGCCATCGCCCGCCGCACGTCGGGCACGGCGCAGGGCGTCCTCGGACTGGCGCATGATCGAGCGCGCGTCGTCCACCAGCAGAGCACCCGCCGGCGTCACCTTGACGCCCGAGTGCGAGCGCTCGAACAGCGTAATACCGAACTCCGCCTCAAAACCCGATACCTGCTTGACGAGCGCCGGCGTCGACACGAGCAGCTTTGCCGCCGCACGCGAGAAGCTTCCCAGCTCCGCGGCGGCCGATATGGCCTCAAGTCGTCGATCGTACACGTCAATCTCCCGTTTTCGCACGCGCGGGCGCACAGCACCGCAGGGGGTCATTTTCGCAGGTCACGCGCTCAATTGAGAATAGCCTGCATCGCACAGTATAAACCTACAGTTAACGCCATGCTAACAAATATGCAATTCACCTGCGCAAACGCAAAGCATACGATAACCAGCGAAAACCACGTGGGTCGGTTAATGGGAGCGGCCCACCGGGAGGCACAAGAAGGGAAGTTCCTATGAGCAATTGGCTTAAGCTCGAGGGCGATGTCTGCGCCGTGACCGGCGCACTCGGCGGTATGGGCGTCGAGATCTGCCGCGAGTTCGCCCGCAATGGCGCCAACGTCGTCATGCTCGACCTGGACGAGGAAAAGGTCAAGGCCGCTGCCGCCGACCTCGCTGCCGAGTTTGGCATCCACGCCGAGGGTTACAAGATGAACGCCACCGACGAGGGCGAGGTTCAGGCTGCCGTCGACGCCACCATCGCCGACTTCGGCCACGTCGACGTCCTCGTCAACACCGCCGGTATCCTACGCTTCGCAGCCATGGAAGACCTGCCGTTGAGCGACTGGGAGCAGGTGCTCAACGTCAACCTCACTGGCTACTTCATCACCTCGCAGCGCTTTGGTCGCGAGATGATCAAGGCCGGCCAGGGCCGCCTGGTGCACATCTCGACCGTCGCCAGCCACTCTCCCGAGACCTTCTCGGGCGTGTACAGCTCCACCAAGGCCGGCGTCAACATGATGTCCAAGATGCTCGCCGCCGAGTGGGGCCCCTACGGTGTGCGCTCCAACTGCGTCGAGCCTTGCTTTGTTAAGACCCCGATGTCGGCCAACTTCTACGCCGACCCCGAGGTCGAAAAGAGCCGCAGCCGTCTGATTGCCACGCGCCGCATCGGCGAGGTCAGCGATATCGCCAACGCCGTCATGTTCCTGGCGTCCACGCGCTCGGACTTTACCACCGGCGACGCCATCAAGGTCGACGGCGGCTTCTCCAACATGATGGGCGACCTCACCGCCAAGCCCGGCGGCCGTCGCGCCTATGCCGACAACTACCTTAAGAACAAGGGTGTCGAGCTCTGGTCCGATGAGTCCGGCGTCGCAAAGCCGACTGACCAGTAAACCAACCTGGCAGGGAGGCCCGCAGACACGCCCGCTCCTCCCCCGTATCGATTAGAAAGAGTCCAATGGCTTCCACCAACTCCAACAAGGGTCGCGCCGTCGTGCTTTCCGCCGCGTGCGTCACCATGTTCTTCATTAGCTCCATCGCGCTGTATTCCGTCGTGAGCAAGAATCTGCTCGCCGTCTACCCCGAGTGGTCGAGTGCCCTTACCTGGGCTTTCCCCGTCTTTCAGACCATCATGGCCGTAACGGGCATCTTCGCCGGCCGCATCTCCGATAAGATCGGCCCGCGCAACGTCGTGATCGCCGCCGCCGTGTGCTACGGCCTGGGCTGGTTCATGTCCGGCACCGTCACCGAGCCGTGGCAGTTCTACCTGTGGTTCTCGCTCGTCGCCGCCATCGGCAACGGCCTGGGCTACAACCCGGCGCTCACCACCGGCCAAAAGTGGTTCATCGACAAGAAGGGCCTTGCCTCCGGCATCACCCTGGCCGCTTCGACCGCCGGCCCCGCCGTGCTGTCCCCGGTGCTCGCCTCGCTGCTCATCCCGAGCCTGGGCATCTTTGGCGCCCTCAAGGCACTCGGCGTCATCTTCTTTGTGACGATCGCCGCCTCCGCCCTGTTCCTGAAGGCCCCCGAGGCCGGTTGGCTGCCCGAGGGCTTCGAGGCCCCCAAGGGCGGTGCACATGCCGGCACCTTCGGCGACCTCACCCCGGGCGAGATGGTCAAGACCCCGCGCTTCTGGGTCCTCATCGTCACCTTCGCCTTTGCCGCCACCGCGGGCACCCTGCTCGTGGGCAAGGTTGCCTCCATCGCCGCCGTCCAGCTCTTCGCCGACCCCACGAGCGCCGCGGCCGTCGCCCTCGGCGGTGTGGTGGTCTCCGTCAACACCTGCGCCAACCTGGTTGGCCGTCTGTCCTTTGGCCAGATCATCGACAAGCTCGGCGCCTACAAGTCACTGCTCATCAGCCTTGTCGTCACCATCGTCGCGCTCGTCATCATGTCGATGAGCTTTACGCAGGCCATGTTCTTTGTGGCGCTCGCCCTGCTCGGCTTTAGCTTTGGCGCCCTGCTCGTCATCTACCCGCCGCTCACCGGTGGCGCCTTTGGTACCAGCAACATCGGCGTCAACTACGGCATCATGTTTTTGGGCTACGCCGCTTCCACCTGGATCAGCCAGCCCATCACCGCCGTGCTGTATCACGCCGAGGCCGGCAGCGCCGCCTATCAGCAGTCCTTCTACGGCGCCATTGTGATCGCCGCTATCGCCGTCGTGCTCACCGTCTACATGATGGTCTCCGACAGCAAGAAGAAGTCCGCCTAGTTTTGCCGATGTGACAAAGGGACTGTCCCTTTGTCACATTCCACCGCCACCCACACACATCGTAAGGAGTCGAAATGTCTGAGCTCAACCCCGTCCGCATTGCCGTTATCGGCGCCGGCGCCATGGGCCGCAACCACATCCGCTTTGTCACCGAGGAGCCCGAAGCCGAGCTCGTCGCCATCGCCGACGCCTTTGAGGGCGCCCGCGCCACGGCCGAGACCGCCGGCGTGCCGTTTTACACCGATCCCGCCCAGATGATGGACGAGGTCAAGCCCGAGGCCGTCATTATCGCCACCCCCAACGACCTGCACCTGGGCGTTGCTCGCGAGGCCATCAAGCGCAACATCGTGCCGCTGGTCGAAAAGCCGATCTCCAACGATCTCGAGGATGCCCAGGCCTTCGCCGCCGAGGCCGAGACCGCCGGCGTGCCCGTGCTCGTGGGTCAGCACCGTCGCCACAACCCCTTCGTCAACAAGGCCAAGGAGATCATCGAGTCCGGTGAGCTGGGCAAGCTCACCGTGTCGAGCTTCCACTACATGATCTATAAGAATGACGAGTACTTCGATGTCGAGTGGCGCCGCAAGAAGGGTGCCGGCCCGATCCTGGTCAACCTGGTGCACGACGTCGACCTGCTCCGCTACCTGCTGGGCGAGCCCGTTGCCGTCCAGGGTATGCAGTCCAGCGCCGCCCGCGGTTTTGAGACCGAGGACTCCGCCGTGGTCAACGTCCGTTTTGCCGATGGCGCGCTCGCAAGCATGACCATCTCCGACGCCACCGCCAGCCCCTGGAACTGGGAGGCCACCGCTCGCGAGGATCCGCAGTACCGCCCCTTCGACGCCGACGCCTACTTTATCGGCGGCACCAAGGGTGCCCTTTCGCTGCCCCGCCTGCACCAGTTCTCCTACGACGGCGCCTCTAACTGGCACAAGCCGCTGCAGATGGAGATTCCGGCTGTCGACCCGGCGCTGCCGCACAAGATGCAGCTCAAGCACTTTGTGAAGGTCGTTCGCCGCGAGGTCGAGCCCGTCGTGACCCCCGCCGACAACGTCAAGACGCTCACGCTTCTCAACGCCATCAAGGAGGCCGCCGAGACCGGCCAGCTCGTCGAGCTGTAATGCTTTAAGAGCGGCCGCGGTAGAAACCCCATGCCGAACCCCTCGGTCCGCCACAAATAAGCCCCTCTTCTTTGCCCCGCGAGCAGCCTCCTGCCCGCGGGGCATTTTTGCTACCTTGCCGACAATCTTTCTGGGGCAGGGGGCTATTTTGTACCTCGGCTTGATTCGTGCGCCACGAAATGGGCCTATCTACTACGTTTAACCGACCACTCTCAACCATACCGAATTTCGCGAAATAAAAACCGCAGGTAAACGGCTTGCCGATTTTCGGAAAACCCAGGCATGGTCGGCCCCTACGGGTAAAACGTAGTAGATAGGCCGTTTTCGTGACGCGGCCCCAAAACAGCCTTTTGGGACGGGTGGTATCCTTGGTAGCCCTGTGCTGCAAACGCACCTTAAACGCAAGGAGTCCCATGGATCTTATCGCCCAGCTCGCTCGCGAGCTCAACCTTAAGGCCGCCAACATCGAAGCGGCCGTCAAGCTCATCGACGAGGGCAACACCATTCCCTTTATCTCGCGCTACCGCAAGGAAGCCACGGGCGGCATGGACGACGTCGCCCTGCGCGCGCTCGACGAGCGCCTGTCCTACCTGCGCAATCTTGAGCAGCGTAAAGAGGACGTCATTCTGCTCATCGACGCCCAGGGCAAGCTCACGCCCGAACTCGAGCAGCAGATTCGCGAGGCCACGCAGCTCCAGCGCGTCGAGGACCTCTACAAGCCCTACCGCAAAAAGCGCATGACCCGCGCGCAGAAGGCCCGCGAGGCAGGCCTGGAGCCGCTTGCCAATATGATCATCATGCAGGCCTCGGCCAAGGGCAGCGCACTCGACACCGCCGCGGCCTACGTCAACGAGGAAGCCGGCTTCGACACGCCCGAAAAGGCGCTCGCCGGCGCGGCGGACATCGTGGCCGAGACGGTGGCCGAAGACCCCGAGAACGTCGCCGACCTGCGCGCCTTTACGCAAAACACCGCCGATATCGTCGTCGAGGCCACCGACCCCGCGGAGAAGACTCCCTACGAGCCGTATTACAGCTATGATGAGCCGCTGCGCCGTATACCCAACCACCGCGTGCTGGCTATCGACCGCGGTGAGCGAGAGGGCAAGCTCCGCGTGCGCGTGAACGTCGACGGCGCCGCCGCCACGGCACGCCTCGGCAGCCGTTGGCCCCGACGCCAGGGCGTCTTCGCGCCCGTCTTTGACGCCGCCATCGCCGACGGCTACAAGCGCCTCATGGCCCCCTCGCTGGAGCGCGAGGCCCGCGCCAAACTCACCGTCCGTGCGCAGACCGAGGCCATCAATGTCTTTGCCAAGAATCTCGAGGGCCTGCTCTCGGCACGCCCCGTGCGCGGCGCCCGCGTGCTCGCGCTCGATCCGGGCTACCGCACCGGCTGCAAGGTCGCCGTCATGGACGAGACCGGCAAGCTGCTCGACCACGGCGTGGTCTATCCCACCAAGCCGCGCCACGACGTCGCCGGCACCAAGCGCGAGCTCGCCCGCCTCGTCAAAAAGGACAGCGTCAACACCATCGTCATCGGCAACGGCACCGCCAGCCGCGAGACCGAGGAAGTCGTCTCGGAGTTCATCGCCGAGCAGGCGCCTGAGCTGCGATACACCATCGTCAACGAGGCCGGCGCGTCGGTGTACTCCGCCTCCGAGCTCGCCAGCCAGGAGTATCCCAATCTGGACGTCACCGTGCGTGGCGCCATGAGCCTGGGCCGCCGCCTGCAGGACCCGCTGGCAGAGCTCGTCAAGATCCCGCCCCAGTCTATCGGCGTGGGCCAGTACCAGCACGACCTTGACCAGGCCGAGCTCTCGCGCACTCTGGGCCACGTGGTGGAGGACGTCGTCAACCGCGTGGGCGTCGACGTGAATACCGCGAGCGCAAGCCTGCTGGGATACGTATCGGGCATCACGCCGAGCGTGGCCAAAAACATCGTGGCCTACCGCGAGGAAAACGGCGCCTTTACCGATCGCCGTCAGCTTAAGAAGGTCCCCAAGCTGGGACCCAAGGCATATCTCAACGCCGCGGGCTTTTTGCGCATCAGCGGCGGCAAGAACCCACTCGACGCGACAAGCGTCCACCCCGAGAGCTACGAGGTGGCCACATCCGTCCTGAAGCGCGCCGGCGTTGGGGCCAGCGAGCTCAGCCGCGGCGGCGTGCCCGACATCGAGCGCCGTCTGGGCAGCATCTCGGCACTGGCCAGCGACCTAGACTGCGGTACCCTCACGCTCATCGACATCGTTAACGAGCTCAAGAAGCCCGGACGCGACCCGCGCGACGACGCGCCCGAGGTGGTCTTTAGCCGCTCGGCACTTTCCATCGACGACCTGGAGCCCGGCATGGAACTCAAGGGCACGGTGCGCAACGTCGTCGACTTTGGTGCCTTCGTCGACGTGGGTGTGCACCAGGACGGCCTCGTGCATATCTCCAAGCTGGCCAACCGCTTCGTCAAGCACCCGAGCGACGTGGTGCGCGTCGGCGATACGGTGAAGGTATGGGTCGAGAAAGTCGATCGCGACCGCAAGAAGATCTCCCTCACCATGGTGCAGGGGAAGTAAACCGCCAAAGCAAGGGTACCCCCTCTCGCGACGTGCAAAATCGCGAGTATTCTGCAAATTCCGCCGTTCCAGATGCCCCTCAGAGACGAAAAAGCACGGAACAGCCCCGTTTTAGCGTCGTCAGAGCCAAAACGGGGGCTGTTCCGTGCTTCAGTTAACTGGTAAAGACCTTTACCTTGCTGAATACTCTCAATTTTGCACGGCGCAGGTGGGGGTACCTTTGTCCACGGCAGGATATGGAAGCCGATTGCCAACCTACTGGTAAGTTCGTGTCGGCAGCCCCGGCCTTCCCTTTCCCTAGCGCGACTCTCGCAAAGCGCGTGAGCGATAGGGAGAGGGAAGGCCGGGGCGAGCAGCCCACGGCGCAGCCAGTGTTCGCCCTACGGCAGAATATGGAAGCCCAAAGCGGCGATATCCTTAGCGAAACCGCGCACGGTATCGAGCGAGACCTCGTACGGGTCGCGGCCAATGTTCTTGCGCTTGGCCAGGATGCTGTTGGGCACCGTGATGATTTGGCAACCGCAGGCCTCGGCCTGGTAAATGTTGATGAGCTCGCGCGTGGACGCCCACAGGACCTCGCAATTGGGCTTGGCGGCGGCCTTCTTGACCGACTCCGTCATAAACGGAATGGGGTCGACGCCGGTGTCGGCAATGCGGCCGGCAAAGAGCGAGATGATGGACGGCGTCTCGGCGTCAACGGCCTCGACCATCTCGTCGACCTGCTTAGGCGTAAAGATGGTAGTGACGTTGACCTTGATGCCGTCGGCCGAAAGCTTGCGGACCAGCTCGGCGGTGGACTCGCCCTTGGTGGTCACGCACGGGATCTTAACGTAGACGTTCTCGGCCCAGGTAGCGATCTCGCGCGCCTCGACCTCCATGGTCTCGACGTCGTCGGCAAAGACCTCAAACGACACGGATACATCGGTGATGTGGGCCAGGACCTCCTTGGCAAACGCGCGGTAATCCGTCACGCCGCCCTTCTTCATAAGGGACGGGTTGGTCGTGAAACCCTGAACGTTGCCGTTCTCGTGCATGTCGAGCATGCCCTCGAGGTTTGCACCGTCAGCGAACACCTTGATTGCCATCTGCCTGATTCCTTTCGTCTGCATACGGCCGGTAAGCTGCTAAACACTTTACCTATGTTTATCAAGGCGTGAGCTGCGGGTTTTTATCTTCTCGGCGAACGGTATAAACGCTTTAGCGTTTTTGAGCACACCCTCCAGCGGCAAAACGATTTTGCAGGGCGGGCCGATTTGAGCCGCCCGCCGCGGGTGAACGGTAATTGGGCGGTTCCCGCTAGATCAACCCAAAGTGGCGCATGGCGGTGACGGTGCCGTCGTGTGCGACATCGTCGGTCACGTAGTCGGCGACCGCCTTGACCTCGGGCATGGCATTGCCCATGGCGACAGCCGTCTCGACGGCAGCGAGCATGCCCAGGTCGTTGCCCGAGTCGCCAAAGCCAAAGGTGCGCGCGTTGCCGGTGCGGCCCAGGTACTCCAGCGCCCGCGCCACGCCCACGCCCTTGTCGATGCCTTTGGGGCTCAGCTCGCGATTCGAACCGCCAGTGTTGCACAGCTCAAACTCGCGATCGATAAAGCCGTCATCGTTGGCTACGCGAGCCAGGTCGCTCGCGACGATGCACACCTTGCCCACGCGCAGACGGCCGTCGACGCGCATTCCCTCGGCGCTGTGCACCACAGAAGTGCCGATCAGAGACGACTGCTCAACACCCGCGGGTTCCAGGGCAAAAGTAGCCACGTTGGTCTCGAAAAAGGCCTCAATCCCTGCCGCAGCCATACGGCGTACAAGCTCCTCGATAACGTCTTCGTCAAAGCAGTCCTCGTGTACCACGCGGCCCTCGACCTCGAGCGTCGCTCCCGCCATGGCAACGACACCCGCAGGCTCCAAAGCGCGCAGGCCATCGGCAATTAGCCACAGGGGACGACCCGTGCAGATAAATGCCTGGTGGCCCGCATTGCGCAGGCGACCAAATGCATCGACAACGGCCTTCGACGGATGGACTGCACCGAAGTCCTTGTCGGTCATGTTGTCGGGATCGAACGACGTTAGCGTGCCGTCCACGTCAAAAAAGAGCACAGCGGATTCGGGGCACGCATCAATCATATGGGTTCCTTTCGAGGATAAGGGCAAACGAAGCATCCATCATATAATGGAGCGACGCAATCAGAGAGGTCACCCATGGAATTTTACGCAAGCTGCCCCGAGGGCTTTGAGTCCGCACTCGCCGATGAGCTTAAACGCCTCGGGCTTTCGCATGTCCGCCGCCTGAAGGGCCGCGCTACGTTTGAGGGCGAGCTCGAAGAAGGCTACCGAGCATGCCTGTGGTCGCGCCTGGCGAGCCGCGTGTTCGTGGTACTCGGGCGCTTTGAGGCGCAGGATGCCGATGAACTGTACGATAGCGTTTACGACATCGCCTGGGAGAGCATCGTCCGCCCCGGCGCCACCATCGCCATTACCGCCCGCGGTGTGACCGAGCAGCTGCGCAACACGCGCTTCTCGGCCCTGCGCGCCAAGGACGCGCTGTGCGACCGCCTGGCCGAGACCACGGGCCGTCGCGCCGACGTCGATGCCGCCGACCCCGATGTTCACCTACTGCTTTCGCTGCGCCAGCGCCGCGCGAGCATAAGCCTGGACCTTTCGGGTGACCCGCTGTTCAAGCGCCTGCCGCCCGCGGCGACCCGTGCCGGCGAGGGCGCGCACGTGTTGCGCCCCGACTACGCCGCCCTGGTGCTGGCGCAGGTCGGCTGGACCGCGCTATGCGAGCGCGAGCTGACGGCCGACGATTACGAGAACGAAGCCCTGCCCACGCTGGTCGACGCCTCGTGCGCCGGCGGCGGTCTGCTGCTGGAAGCCGTGAACATTCTGACTGACCGCGCCCCGGGTTTTGCACGCGAGCACTGGGGTTTTGAGGGCTGGCAGCTGCATGATGCCGCCCTGTGGGAGCAGCTGCTTGCCGAGGCGCGCGAGCGCGAGGCGGCAGCGCGCGAGCGGCAGGCGCGCATCGTGGCCGTAGACATCGACCCCGCCGCCCGCAAGACTGCCGAGCACATGGTCAAGTGCGCCGGCTACAAGCGTTTTGTCGACTTTTGCGCCGCCAAGCCCGCCACCGTGCTGGATCATGCAGGCGCTGTCGCCGGCGCCGCCGTGGTCGCAGACACCACCGAGACCCCGCTTTCGCTCATGCACGACGCCATGACGTTGGTAGGCGAGCTGCGCCGCGCACCCGAACTCGCTTCGGCACCGGTCGCCGCGCTCACCCGCGATGGCCTTATGGCCCGCGCGCTCCATGCCGAGCCCGCGCGCTCCATCGCCGTCATGCCCAACAACGAGGAGGCGACCGTCGAAGTCTGGCCCTCGCTCGACCACGCCGCCGCGGCATTCGAAGCTGCGACCAGCGCAGATGCCGAGGAGCAGACCGCGGACGCCGAAGACGAAGCCGCCAGCACCCCCACACCCGAACCTGCCGCCACGCTCGACCTGGGCGACGGCAAGCCGCTGCCCGTGCTCATCCCCGAGTCCGAGCAGTTCGCCAACCGCCTGCGCAAGAACGCCCGTTTGCGTCGCAAGTGGGCAAAGCGTGAGGGCGTGAGCTGCTACCGCGTCTACGATGCCGACCTGCCCGACTACTCCGCCGCCATCGACCTGTACGAGGGCTGCCCGCAGACGCCGGGCCGCTGGCTCGTCATCGCCGAGTACGCCGCGCCCAAGACCATCGACCCCGCGCTGGCCCAGGCCCGCATGCTCGACATCTTGGCCATCGCGCCGCGCATCCTAGATGTTCCCGCCGAGCATGTGCACGCCAAGGCCCGCATGCGTTCGCGCGGCGGCTCGCAGTACGGCAAACAGGGCGCCGGCAAAGGCGCATCGGGCGAGCGCGCCAACATCGCGCGCCGTCGCCTGCCGCTCATCGAAGAGGGCGGACTCACCTTTGCCGTCAACTTTGACGACTACCTGGATGTGGGCATCTTCCTGGACCACCGCGTCACCCGCAACCTGGTGCGCGAGCACGCCAAACAGGCGCGCCGCTTCCTCAACCTGTTCGCCTACACCGGTACCGCCACCTGCTATGCGGCAGACGGCGGCGTCGAGGAAACCGTGACGGTCGACCTCTCGAACACCTACCTGGACTGGGCTGAGCGCAACATGCACCAGAACGGCTTTGTGGGCCCGCAGCATCACTTCGTGCGCGACGACGTGCTCGCCTGGATTCGCGACCAGCGCCAGACGCGCAACCGCTGGGACCTGATCTTTGTCGACCCGCCCACGTTTTCGAACTCGTCCAAGATGGGCCGTCGCACCTGGGATGTCCAGCGCGACCATGTTGAGCTTTTGGCCGGCGTATCTCGCCTGCTCGCACAGGGCGGCCACGCCATCTTTAGCTGCAACCTGCGCGGTTTCCGCCCCGAGACGCGCAAGCTCGCGCGCGCGGGCGTCGTGCTGGAGGACATTACGGCGCAGACCATCCCCGAGGATTTCGCGCGCAACCAGAAGGTGCATCATTGCTATATTGTGCGCCGACTTCCCATCGAGGACGCCATGGCCGAGGTCGGCTTTAGCGCCGAGGAGATTGCCGAGCGAACCGAGGAGCTGCGCAACCCCGGAGCCCGCAAGCCTCGCGCAACGGCGCCCGCGCACGCGCAGACCGGCGACCGAGGGCCGCGCGGCGACGGCAAACCCTCCCCCGCCGGCAAGCCGAAAAAGAAGAAGTTCTACGCCAGCAAGCCCAAGGGCAAATAAACATAGTTGCGGTGGAATAGTTCCTAAAAATGCCTGGTAAAGGCGCAAACAGGAACTATTTCACCGCAACTCATAGTGGGATGGCGGATGCCGGCCTATCCCTGGGTGACCAAGCGATAGCCGATACCCACGTGCGTTTGGATATAGCGCGGGTGCGCGGGGTCGGACTCGATCTTCTTGCGCAGCGTGCCCATAAAGACACGCAGGCTCGCCAGGTCGCTCTTGGTTGCCGTACCCCAAATCTCGTGCAGGATAAACTGGTGCGTCAGCACCTTGTCGGCGTTATGCGCCAGCAGGCACAGGAGCTTGTACTCGATCGGCGTCAGATGCAGCTCCTCGCCATCCATCGTGGCGATGCCGGCATCAAAATCGATATGCAGCTCACCGGCATCGAACGAGCCCTCGGAGGCAACACCGCCCGTTTGTGCATACGAAAGACGCCTGAGCGTCGTGCGAATGCGCGCGAGCAGCTCCTCGACCGAAAACGGCTTGGTCAGGTAGTCGTCGGCGCCGGCATCGAGCGCGCGAATCTTGTCCGCATCCTCGCTGCGCGCCGAAACCACAATAATCGGCATACCCGACCATGCGCGCACCGACTCCACCACCTTGACACCATCCATATCGGGCAGGCCTAGATCGAGCAGCACGATACTCGGTGCCTGCGATGAGGCGGCGGCGATGGCGGCATGGGCGGTCTCCACGGCCATATGGCGCAAGCCGTGCGCCTCGAGCGCAGCGACGATAAGATTGCGAACGGCGGGGTCGTCCTCAACGACCAAGATGAGCGGTTTTACGGCAGAGTTTGGCACAGCGCTACTCCTTATCAAACGAAACGTCGGCGGCGGGAAGCTCAATCGTAAAGACCGAGCCGTGCGGGTCCGCCGCGGCAACCTCTATGCTACCGCCATGCGCCAACGCAATGGAACGGCAGAGCGAAAGACCTAGGCCCACGCTGCGATGGCTGTCGGCAAGACCGTGGTTGGCGGTGTAGAACGACTCAAAGACCCGCTCGCGATCTTCGGGTGCGATGCCCGGACCATCATCGGCCACCGAGCACGCCACGCGTCCATCGTCGACGCTAATCGAAATCATGATATGCGAGCCTGCGGGCGTATAGGTGATGGCGTTGTTCACCAGATTGACCACCAGCTGCACCATCAGGCGCGCGTCGACGTTGACGAGTGCCGGCTCATCGCACGCCACCACCTTAAGGTCGTGCTCGCGCACGGCCGGATTTACGTGGCGCAGTGCCTCCTCGACGATATCATCCATGAGCTCGAGCGTAGTCGACAGATGCATGCCGCCACCCTCGAGCTTGGTGATGGCGAGCAGGTTCTCGACGGTAGCGTTGAGCCATTGCGCATCCGAGCGAATGGACAGGAGCAGGCCGCGGCGCGTCTGGGCATCGAGCACGGCCGTGCCAGTCGAGCCTTGGTCGAGCAGCACGTCGGCATTGCCCGAAATACTGGTGAGCGGCGTGCGCAGATCGTGCGAGATGGAGCGCAGCAGGTTGGCGCGCAGCTGCTCGTTTTTGGCAAGCACCGCCGCTTCTTCGCGGGCCTCCATGGCGCGGACGCGATCGAGCGCCAGCTCGCCTTCGCTCACGATGGCAACGGCAAGCGCCCGTTCCTCGTGCGTCAGCACGTCGGGCTCGGCAACGATAGCCAGCACGCCCACCACCGAGGCGGGGTCGCCCGAGCGCACGAAGCCGTCGCCCGTGCGAACCGTCAGGTAGATGCCATAAAACGCCGAGCCGCCAAACGTGGCATCGAGCGGGGTTCCCACGTAAGCCGACGCCGAGAGTCGCGGCGGCATCTGCGGCGCCAGCTCGTGCACCGGCGCGGCATCGCCCACGGCCGTGTACGTCGCACGCGGCAGCAGGTCCTCATCGTCGGCGTCGGCGCTGTACCATACGACCGGACAGCCCGAAAGACGCGCCAGCTGCGTTGCCATGGCATGCACAATCTGCTGCTGATCGGCACACCGCTGCAGCATGCGGTTGGTCTCGAGCACCATATGCGTGCGGCGGTCGCTAGCGGCAGCCTGTGCCAAGGCGCGGCGCAGGGCCAACGCAATCGAGCTCGACACAAGCGAGACCACGAACATGATGAAGAACATGCCGGGATAGCCGCGGTCGATAAGCGACAGCGAGTAGCGCGGGTCGACAAACAAGAAGTTGTAGAGCGCCACGGCGGCAGCCGAGCTCAGCAAGCAATACAGGCGACTCCAGGTAAAGAATGCGCACAGCTGAACGGCGAACACATAGACGATCATGATACTCGGCGCGAGACCCGGATGGTCGAGTAGCGCGCCCACAATCGTCGCCGCGACCAGCAGCCCCGCCGATACGCAGGCGTCATACAGAGGAGTGCGGCGCGTCAGCGTTGTGCGCCGCCACCAAAAGCTATCGGCAATATCGCCGTCCGTACGGACGTCCATCAGCGCCCCGCCCCTCTCTCAAAAACAAAAACCACCACAAAGGGACAGGCACCTTTGTGGTGGTCTTCCCTCGTGGTGGTTCTAAGTGTAAAGCCTTCTACGACCGGCAGCCGCTAGACAAACAGCACGTGCGCGAGCAGGGCACACACGCATACCACTCCAAATACCAGCGCCACGACCGAAATCACACGATCGGCCATGTCCATGTTGGCCCGATTCGTAAAGAACCGATCTTCGGCTGCGTCGACACGCGCCTCACGCATCATTTCGACCACCGCCTCACGGCCATCGAGCGCCTTTGTATCCATGTTTACCTCCCCGGCCTCATGCTTATCCATCAAAACCAACTCCGTGTAGCCGCCGACGTCTACGGCCGCTCGTTGGGAGCCAGACGTTGCATCTTGTTCACGGCCTTGAACTTGGTGAACAGCGGCACGTACTCAAAGCTCACGTTGGAGTTCTCCAGGCCATACCAGCGCGCGGGTGTGCCGGCGGCGCGGCGGATGATGTACTTGAGCGTGATGGCCGTGCGCTCGCTGGGCTCCACGTCGCTCTCGGGCGCCAGAAGCTTACGGATCAGGACGAACTTGAACGTGCCGATGTTACCCGGATCCTTGTAGACCGAGTAGTCATGCGTCTGCGGCGGCAGCTCGCCGGTGGCAGCCAGGTCCTGAACAACCTGACGCAGGTAGGCATTGACGCGCTGGTTGATCTTGTAGCCCAGGTACAGATGCACGCGGAACACGTAGTCGGTGCCGAACGTCTCGACCGAATAGGCAAAGGTGTGCGGTTCGTCCATGGTCTCGACATTCACAAACCACCAGGCGCGGGCGCGCTTGGGATGCTTGTCCAAGATCGAATAGACGATATCGCGGTCGATGTAGTCGGTATGGGTGTCCTTGGTCAGGTACACGATGTTGTCGCTTATGCGCTCGTAACGGTCGTCGTCGCGCAGGCGCTTGAGCTGCGGCAGGTAGCTGCGCAGCGGCAGCAGCGTAAACTGGCGCTGCTCGACCGCCGTGCCGTTGTACCAGCACACCATAATGCCCATGATGAGTGCAGCCATGAGGATGGTGAAGTAGCCGCCGTGGAAGAACTTGGTGAGCGAGCTCACGAAGAAGAAGCCTTCGAGCAAAAGGAAGAAGGCCGCGAAGATCCACGGAGCAACCTTGAGCTTGCGCTCCTCATGCAGGTAGAAGAAGAGCAGCAGCGTGGTGCACATCATAGTCAGCGTAATGGCAAGGCCGTAGGCGGCTTCCATATGCGCCGAGTTCTGGAACAGCAGCACCACGATGACGCAGCCGACAAGCATGACGTTGTTGACCATGGGGATGTAGAGCTGGCCTTTGGTCTCGGCAGGGTAGAAGACCTGCATGTGCGGCATGAGATCCAGACGGCTGGCCTCGGACACCAGCGAAAACGCGCCGGTGATGAGCGCCTGCGAGGCAATGATGGCCGCGACGGTGGAAAGGCCTACGGCAAACGGGCGCAGGCCCGGGGCGAGCATCTGGTAGAACGGGTTGAGGTCGGCAATGCCCATGAGCTCGGGGTTGGCAGCGTTGTTCATAAGCCAAGCGCCCTGGCCCATATAGGAAAGCAGCAGGCAGCACTTAACGAACGGCCAGGTGGCGTAGATATTGCCGCGGCCGACGTGGCCCATGTCGGAGTAGAGCGCCTCGGCACCGGTGGTGGCGAGGAAGCAGCTGCCCAGAATCATGATGCCCGCGTGGTTGTTGGGGCTCAGCAAAAAGGCGATGCCACGCACCGGGTTGAGGCACAGCAGCACGGCGGGGTGCTGGAAGACAAAGAACAGACCCGTGCCGCCCAGGAACAGGAACCACAGCGTCATGATGGGGCCAAAGGCGTGACCGATCTTGGCCGTACCGATGCGCTGTACCAAGAAGAGCACGATGATGATGGCGAGCGTAATGGCGACGACGCGGCCCTGGTCATCGCCCAGCACGGCATGGACCGCCGGGATGGTGCGCAGGCCCTCGATGGCCGTGGTAACGGTAACGGCCGGCGTCAGGATGCCGTCGGCGAGCAGCGCGGCGCCACCCAGCATGGCGGGGATGATAAGCCACTTGCCGCAGCGCTTGACCAGACTGTACAGGGCAAAGATGCCGCCCTCACCATGGTTATCGGCGCGCAGCGAGATGAGCACATACTTGATGGTGGTCAGCAGCGTGACCGTCCACACGACAAGGGAGAGCGCGCCGAGTACGAACTCCTCCGTCACGCTTCCGATACCGCCGTTGCCGGCAACGAGCGCCTTGGTTACATACATAGGGCTGGTGCCGATATCGCCGTACACCACGCCTAGCGTGACGAGCATCGCCGAGATGCTCACAGGAATCGCAGCGTGTGAGGCTGCCTCCTTGGCCTTCTGTTCCATAAGCCGGTTTCCTCCCAACTTTAACGTTCGAAGGGATTATAGGTAATCGGCCCATGTTTTAATGCACTGTTTTCCCAGCTAGATAAAGATTTATACAGTCTTTAGACTACCGCGGCGATATGGAATGTGACAAAGGGACCGTCCCCTTGTCACATTCGTCATTTTCCGAGCCAATTTTTGAACCACCACTCCATGGAGCGGCTCATCTCGGCCATAAAGGGGCTCGTGTGCTTGCGGGTGTAGATATCCACGACGCGCTCCCCCACCTCGCGGGCATGCGGACGGAACATCGCGTCCATCTCGGCCACCTGCGCGTCCATGGTCGCGGCATCCGCACGGCAGTAGCGCTCCTCGTGCACCAGGTTCACCACGGGGTGCGCGATTGCCGGACGCTCCTTACGGGGCGTGCCGATGATGAGCATCGATAGCGGCATGGTATAGGGCGGCAGATCGAGCAGCTCGGCAACTTCCTCGGCATTCTCGACGATATCACCGATGTAGCAGCTCCCCAGCCCCAGGGCCTCGGCGGCAACCACGGCGTTTTGCGCGGCGATCACGGCGTCCTGAGCCGCGATGGCAAAGTCGCCCAAACCCGGCGCGCGGCGGGGCGCCTTACCCGTACGCTCGACAAACTCGGGCTCAAAGCAGCCCACGTGCTCAAACAGATCGATCCACTTGGCATAATCGACCACAAATATTAGTGCCCAGGGCGCCTTGGCGATCATGGGCTGGTGGTCGCACAGGTCGGCCAGGCGATCGAGCGTAGCCTGCTCGCGGATGCTCACGATGGAATACATCATCATGGCGCCTGCCGACGGCGCACGGCTCGCCGCATGCAAAATCGCCGCCCGCTGCTCGTCGGTCACCGCCACGGGACGGTCGTCGTCATCACGCGCAAAGGCACGCGTAGACGAGCGATGCTCCAACGTGTCCAGCACCGCGTTGCCCGTGGTCTCGACCGGATAGCCGTACGTATCCACAGCCTTGGTGCAAACCTGCTCGCTCATAGCCCCATCCCTGCCATTTCTTTAAGAAGCCTTTACGTTTCCGTGTAATTCCCGTCCATTATCGCGCAGGTCGCCACTACATTGCGCCACACCGCCACACGCGCGCGTTAATATGGCTGGTTGTTGTGCGCAGTCACCAATTGCAGCGCATATCTTGGTAACAATCGGGTAAACCCCCGCTTTCGTAGGTTTTAAGTTTGTGAGGAGTCTCAGCATGTTCGCTGCCGCCATCTCGCTCGTCGGTCTTGCGGCGACCGTCTACCTTGTCTTGCGCGAGGCCAAGGCCATTCGCGCTCAGTCGGGCACCGTTACCAAAAGCGCTCTTGGGTGGAGCGTCGCCTTCGGTCTGTTCCAGCTCTTTTTGACCATTTGGGGCGCCATTGGCCTCGTCGCCCAAAACGAGCCGCTCGCCTTTGTGATGCTCATTCTGACCAACGCCATCCTCACCGGATGCGCTTGGACCAGCATCGCCCGCGACCGCATCGCCCCGCGCGTCTTTGCGTTCGCTGCTACCGATGCCCCCGCCCCCACCGGCAAGCTTGCCCGCCTGCGCGGCGCCTTCGTGGGCAAACCGCTCGTCGCCGCCGTCTTGTGCTTGCTGCTCGCCGGCGTCTTTGCGCTGCTGGGCATGGAGGTCTCGTCCAACCACGACTTTACCTGGGTCTACCCCCTGTGCATCCTGCTTGAGTGGGCCATCATCACCGCGCTCATGAGCGGCCTGTTCTTCCTGTTCCAGCGCCACGGTGCAGCTCCCGCGGTCCTGGCCTTTGCCCTCTTTGTCCTGGGCATTGCCGAGTTCTTCGTCATTACGTTTAAATCCATGCCCATCCAGCCGGGCGACCTTTCGGCCATTTCCACCGCCGCCGCGGTCGCCGGCAACGGCTACACCTTCTCGATCTCGCTGTTCTGCGTGCTGTCCATGGGCTTTACCGCCATCTCGATGCTGCTGTGCGAGTACGCTGGCATCGTGGCGCCGCATCGCCAGAAGGGCGCCGTCAATGCCAAGCGCATGCTGCTCACCAACCTGCTTGTCGCCGTGCTGTGTCTGGGCGGCGTGACCGCGCACGTCACGCTTATCGACTACTACAACACCCTCGGCATCACCGTCTACACCTGGCGCCCGCTCGAGAGCTACTGGCGCGAGGGCTACATGCCCGCTTTCATTAGCGCAGCGCAGTCCATCAAGCCGCCCAAGCCCGCCGATTACTCCGTCGACGATGCCAAGGCCACGCTCAAAAAGTACGCCAAGGCCTACGACAAGTCCGACGCGGCCAAGAGCGACGAGCGCGCCGCCGCAAAGGACCAATTCGACAGCGAGAAGCCCACGGTCATCGCCATCATGAACGAGACGTTCTCGGATCTGTCGATCTACCAGAACATGCGCGCCGGCTACGAGGGCCCGCAGTATTTTAAGAGCCTGTCCAACTGCCTCAGCCGCGGCAAGCTCTACGTGAGCGCCTACGGCGGCGGCACCGCCAATACCGAGTTTGAGTTTATGACCGGCAACTCCATGGCAAGCCTGGGCTCGGGCGTGTACCCCTACACCATCTACAACATGGAAACGACCGGGAATCTGGCAGAGCAGTTCAAGTCGCTCGGATATTCCACCACGGCCATGCACCCCAACCACGCAACCAACTGGAACCGCGATAACGTCTACAAGGACTTTGGCTTTGACCAGTTCCTGTCCATCAACGACTTCCAGGGAGCCGACACCCTGCGCGGCATGGTGACCGACCAGGCTACCTACGACAAGATTCTTGAGCTGCTCGACCAGAACACCGATCCGCAGTTTATCTTCGACGTGACCATGCAGAACCACTCGGGCTACGATACGGGTCTGCTGCCGGTCGACAAGCAGATGCACCTGAACATCGACACGACCGACCTGGACGCCAAGACCATCGAGGACGGCACGCTCTCCGATGTCGACGAGTACGTCTCGTGCATTGAGCAGTCCGACCAGGCGCTGCGTTACTTCCTCAACGCCCTGAGCAAGCTCGACCGCAAGGTGGTCGTGGTGTTCTGGGGCGATCACCAGCCGTTCTTCCCGTCCAAGTTCAACGATAAGTGGTTTACCAGCGAGGACGACGCTACGCATCAGGAGCGCCTGTGGCAGACCGACTACATCATTTGGGCTAACTACGACGTTGCCGGCTGCGACCAGACGAGTGAGGTCGACGACCTGTCCACCAACTACCTGTCCACCCAGCTGATGCAGCTGATCGGCGCACCCCTCTCCGACTACCAGAAAGCGCACATGACGCTGCGCGAGTCGCTGCCCGCCATCAACTCCGTGGGCTACGAGGACGCTAGCCTGCGTTGGGCGCTCTCCTCCAACGTCACCGGCGACGACGCCGAGGCCGCGGCTGCCACCAAGGCGCGCGAGGATTACGCCAAGATGCAGTACTACGAGATGTTCCGCGACGGCAAGAACGTCTACACCGAGCACTTCCAGACCGAGGCCAACGAGACCGACCCCAACCTGGCACCGGGTACGACCAAGATCAAATAGCGACTAGCTGCGAGTTCATAACTGAAACGTCTGTCCGGGCGGAGGCATATAAGGTTCCCTGCTCGGACAGTCCTGCGCAAGACGGAGGCCACATTGAGTGGCCTCCTTTGCGTGCGGAACTCGCGATGAACCTTATATGCCTCCGCCCGGACAGACGCCCTGATGTTGGGGCGTGGCTTGTCTTGGGTGTATCGCCGAACATATATAAGTTGAAGGCCACGTTATGTGGCCTTCTTTGTTTGCGGAAAGTGTGTCCCGGAATTCTTGTCTGGAATGGGATGCAGTTTCCGCTTGGGACCCGATTGGGAAAGTGTGTCCCACTATTCAGCTGGATTCCAGGATGTATTTTCCGGTTGAGGCTCGTTGGGAAAGTGCGTCCCGGTCTGGGCGCTCAAACTGGGATGGATTTTCCGGATGAGGGCTTGACGGAAAATGTGTCCCGTTCCGGGCGCTAATTGTGGGATGCAGTTTCCGCTTGCGGAGTCTCCACTCAACAGAAAACCCGGGTGGCCTGTTTTTTGGCTACCCGGGTTTTTGGGTTGTCGATATGTTCGACTGGCTACTAGTGGGTCTTGCGGCGCTTGATCAGCATGATGAGGGCTATCACTACGAGCGTTGCTCCCGCTGCTGCTGCGGTGGCGACTAGGGCGAATGTTTGGTCGCCGGTGTTTGCGAGGTTCTTCGCTGTGGTCGTAGTCTTGACCTTGGTGTCGGTCTTAGCTCCGTTTTCGGACTTGGGCTTGTCCGGGTTCGTCGGGGTCTCAGGAGTCTCGGGATCCTTTGAGCCTTCGGAGTCGGTGGGGCCGGCAGTGTTTACCAGCGTATGGTCCAGGAACTTCTTGGCGCCCGCGCTTGCCTGCGAGAACAGGCGGCGTGTGCGGATCGGGGTGGCGTTCACCGTTGTGGGCGCCGTCTCCTTGGGCGCGATGTTCACCAGCGTGATGCCAGTGTCGAGGCCCACGTCGTTGTATCCCACGTGGCAGTAATACTGCGCACCGTCATCGTCTGCGGTCAGGTCAATCTCGAGCTTTGAGGCCGTTCCAGCCGCGAGGTTGCCATCGGCACCCACGAGCTTAAACTCTGTCTCGCCGCGGCCCTTGCGGTACCACATATAGGTCGGTGCCAGCCCTGTTTCGCTATCGTCGGCACCGAGTTGCTTCACATGGACAATCGCCGAGAGCGTCAGGTGACTTCCCGCCGTGCGCTCAACCGAAGAGTCGTATCCAAGATCCGACCCCTCCGCAGCAACCGCCGCAGGTCCGCTCACGGTCATCGTCATGCCATCGGGCATGGTCTTGACCGTGATGATTGCCGAGCGAATACCTGTTTCGGTCGTGGATCCATTCTTAACGGCGGCGATGGCGAATCGATACTCCGTATTGGGCTGCAGCCCATCCCACTTGAGCGAGGTCTGCGTGTTGTCGGCAATCTTCCAGCTATTGACGACCGCATCCGCCGCATTGCTCTGCAGCATGCCCACGCCGTAGCTAAAGCCACTCTTGTTTGCGAGCACATCGTCCCAGCTAAACGTAACGCTGATCGAATCGACGGCGTTTGCCGTAAAGCCCGTCACGGCCGGCGCGTCGGGCATCTCGACGTCCTTAACGTCATAGCCCACGATCCAGAACTGGTCGGTGTCCTTGGTGCCGAGCTTGTCGCCCGAGTCTGCCTCGAACTTGTCGACATCCACCGCGTTGACGCCCAGACGCCACACAAAACCGTACTTGCCCTGCGCGGCCTCGGGCAGGTTGTCGACGGTGCCGCCGTATTCGGTCGATTCACTCGAGGAGTTACCCGTAGTAAAGCCGGCGTTGGCACCAAAGCACAGGCCGCCAAACAACTCGTGCTTTGCGAGCTTCGCGCCCATGACAACGCTGCCGTTCAGCGTCAAGCCGAGCTCGAGCTCCTGCTCCTTGCCCTCCTCGACTTCGATGGTCTGCTCAATGCTCGCCCCCGACTGCGCGGCGGCGCCGTTAAACCCATCGTGCGTGTAGGCGCGCGTTACGCCAGGCTTGCCCAGGCCAAAGGAATCCCCAACGGGAGTCTCGCCGTTGAGCGTCGTTTGATAGGTTCCGGGTTCTCCCGACCGGTTGGTCAAAAAGTAGCTGAGCGGCGTCATATTGTGCTGTTTGGCAATGCGGTCATAGGCCTCGACATTAACGACCGAGGTCTGCGCGCCGAGCGACACGGGCGCCGCCATCACGCCCTTGCCACCAGTTTCCTCATTTTCGATCTCATACTCGTAATAGACCATCGGAATCGTGTAGAGCACGGCCTTGTCACCCTCGCCGGCATGCGACTCATAGCTTACGCTTGCGCTGACCGTGCGCTCGCTCCGGTAGTCATAGCATCCCTCGGCGGCAAAATCGACTGAAGCATTCATCGCGACCAGGGGCGGACCGGTCTGCACCTCGACGGCAACGCCCAACTCGGCGCCAATGGTATAGCCCTGGGATGTCCCCGTGCCCTTTTCCTCTCCGTATGACGTGCCGCCCAACACCAGATAGCCGTATGCCTGCTCCAGATCCTCAACATAGGGCGCATCCTGCAGCACGGCAAGCACGCGCGGGTTGGTATAGACCTTGTAGCGGTCCTTGTACGTGATCTTGACGCTGTCGTTGTCGACATCGGGCAGCGCGAGCGAGATAAATGTGCCGTAGGTAGTGCCGCGACGGTTGCTCTCGCTAATCACCTGCTCCTCGCCGCGGCGCACCTTTCCGTTCTCGTCGAGCGAAAAATGCGAGGCGGTCATCCAATAGTAGTCATCGTTCTTGCGCAGGTCCTCGTCGCGGTGCTTGCCCACCACGGCGATAAAGCTCTCGTTATAGCGGTCCGAACCCGAGACGCTGCCCGCCTTGACGTCGCTGATCCACACCTGTTCTATACCCTTGTGGTCATGCTTGTTGCTGCTGTTGTATTGCTGACCGCTCATGCTCATGGTTCCGACCATGGACCCCAAGCCCTGAGCCCCGCTCTGCGCCGTGTTGCAGGCAAAGTCGCGGAACACATCGCCGCCCACGAGCACCTCGTCAACCGCCAGCTGCTCGGACAGGCCGTCAAGGTTGGCAGTGGCAAGGGCAATAGGCGCCAAGGTGCACGGATAGCGCTTATCCTGAGCGCTATCCTTCCATGCGCTGTTGGGCACATGCATCAGCCCATAGGAGGCGAGGAGCCCGTCTCTGTATTCCTTACAATCGGAAAGCTTGAACTCGCCAGACTCCGAGTCAAAATACGCGTAGCGGTACAGCGCGCCGTACAGCCCCTTGCTGCCGTCAGAAGCGCCGTAATCAAAAGCGCTGCGTTGCCAGTCATAGCCCGCAAGAATAAGGCCCGTGACGGTTTCACCCGTCTTCTTTCCTTCTTCATCGTAGGCGGCAAACGTGCCGAACGTCGCATTCGCAGCGACCATGGTCTTGCCGTTCGCGGAGAGGGAGATTGCGCCCGCGTCGCCCAGAGCATCGACATGGACGAGCGCACCCTTGGATGCATCCCACGAAAACAGCTCGCAATGCGTCGACTTATCAATATTCTTCTTGCCGTAGGGTGCCGAGACCACGATGGCGAGGTCATCGCAAAAATCGCGATCGAGGTCGCCGGCCGCTAGCGAAACGACAGGAGCTGACTGAAGCTGCGTCCAGGAGTCGTTCCCGCCCTTGTTGTGCGTGGTGTAGTCCGCGGCGTTACCGGCATCGATCTTGACGACGCTTTGCTTCCAGTTGCCGCCCTCCAAGTCATACATGTCGACTACAGCCTTGCGCACGCCGTTCTCGTCGACATAGCAGCCCGCGTAGACAAAAAGCTCGTCGACGCCGTCGCCATCGACATCGCCCGCCTCGACATCAAAGACGGCGTCGTGCTCTTGCAGGTAACCGGCATCCAGGTACTTAAAACGGCCTTCGTGCATCATATTAGTGTTGACCGTCACCGGCAGGTGTGTGTCGAGAGTGCGCGTACGCCCGTTGCTAAACGAGTAGAGGACCAGCTCAACCTTTCCGGCGTATGACTTGCCGTCAATCGTCGTGGAGGAACTGTCGCCGTAGGCACGGAGCTCGGCAACGCGGCTCTTTTTGCCCGTGCTGGCGTCGCTGCAGAACTCAACACTCGTGGCGTGAATGCCCGAGAAACCGTTGTTGTCGTTGGCGAGTACTGTTGAGGACTCATTGTTGCTTAGGTACGACCAGGTGCCGCCACCGTAGTCGCTATGCTTGTAGAGATCGCTGTTCGTATCGAAGTTGTTGACGTTTTGCCAGAACTTTGCGGCGCCCCACACACTTCCATAGCCATCGGTGAGTTTGCTGCTGCCGCCAATGTCACCGCGCTCGACGTTCTCGAGCTTGTCGCGCAGAGTGTAGCGATTGCCATGGCTACCGTTAGCTGCCATATAGACCTCGCTGCGCGTGGCAAACGTCGTGGGGGTATCAGTGGAATAGGGGCCAACGGTATCGGCCGGAATGTCCTCGCTCGTGCCCAGACCCAGGGCTTGATAATCCTGCTCGGTCATATCGGTGATTGCGGGCGCGTCTGCCGCCTGGGCAACCTGGGGCGTGGCCGTGAAGCAGGCGACGCTCGTGGCGATCAACGCAGCAAGCGCCGCCGTCCCAACAAGCGGGATTTTCGACAGCCTACGGATACGGGGGTGTGGAACGTACATGAGGGACCTCGCTTTATTCGAGTGGAGTGGACTCATTTTTGCAAATGATACATCCGATGCCCGATATCACGTGTCTCATTTTCGCCAACGGCGTGTCTCATTTTTGAGAATCCGAGATGCCGCGGAAATCTTATCCCAGCTCAAAGGCCATTTCTGGGATGTATTTTCCGTCGAGTGCCTCAACGGGAAACTACGTCCCATTCCAAAGGCAAATTCCGGGACGCATTTTTCGAAAGCCTGCCCATCCGGAAAGCCCGTCCCACTTTGGACGCATCCGGGCACGGAACCATCGACCTATCAGGCCTCCCATCAATAAAGAGGCGTCCTCCCGGGCGTCGGGGCACGAAGTTCATCGCGAGTTCCGCACGCAAAGAAGGCCACTTAATGTGGCCTTCGTCTTGCGCAGGACTGTAGAGCAGGGAACTTCGTGCCCGCCGCCCGGGGGGGGCGTTGCGTTTAGAAGATGGATCCAATGTGCTCTCCATGCGAGCAGGACTGTAGAGCAGGAAGCCTAATATTCCGCCGCCGGGCGGGCGAAACATTTTAAAGATGAACCTAGCGTTTATTCCTTCGGGACAAGATCAGCGCAGCCATGAAAACGATAATCGCTAGCGTTAGCAGCGTCAAAAGCAGAGCGAGCGAGCTGTCGCCCGTCGCGGCCAAGCCAAACAGACTGGACTTTTTGGAGCCAGCGGGCTGCGCGGGAATTGTTTCGCCATCGTCCTCGGCGGTGATCTCCCAGCGAATGCTCTTGCTCGCGTCGGCAAGCTCGTTGCCCACCGACGTCGGGACACTTAGTTGCAGATTGAGCACCGTGCTGCCATCGCTCGTGAACGTGGCGACCTGCGTGGGATAGGCGAACACGCTGCCCGGCGTTCCCGTCTGGAGCCAACCGTCAGACGCATCGCCAGCCGACGCCGTTAAGGTAATGGGCGACAGCAGGTGTGCCGTCTCGTGATCGACAACGGCCCGCACAAACACGCGTACCTGGGACTTTACGCCCGTGGCACGAACCTCGATCTGCTGCTCGCGTGCATCGCCGGGCATTAGATCTTTAAAGGCGGGAAACAGATCGGGCTCCCCCGAGGAGCCCGTCGCCCCCGTTACCGTCAGCTGGCGCGCATTTCCGTCATAGGCAATCGCGGGAGTATCGGCAAACGCGCGGGCGGGAACGGCGAGCGCGACCACGCAGAGAATGGCCGCGACCATGCAACGCAAGGAGCGCGTAACGCCTTTGCGAATCGGGAACGCCATACTCACGCACCTCCATGCGGCGGCACCAGCACGCCATCATTGACCGTACAGTTCCATGCCTCGGTGACCGCATCGTCGGGCGTGGACTGAATCGCCTGAGTCGAAATGTCGACGACTAGGTTTTTACCATCTGCCTTCTTCTCGGACACGCTCTTGATGAGCACGCCCGTCTTGCCGAGCGGCGCAACAGGAGACGTCCAGTAGTAGAACCCGTCGCTCGCAAGAACCCAAGACGAAGGGCTGTTAGTGGCGGCGGCATCGCCTTTATCGCCCCACTCAATGGTGTAGTCGGTGCCGGCAACCGGCTCATCCCACAGGCGCGCGCCATCCTTATCCTGCCAGTAGATATCCACCGCAACACGCAGGTATGCCGGAGCCGAGCCCGTGTTTTTTACCGAGACATCCCTTTTCACGTTGTCCTTGAACGTCTCGTCCACCGAAGGCGCCACCGAGCCAAAGCCAAACTCGTTGACCAGCACGCCCGTAACCGAAAGCCACGCAAAGGTGCCGACGACGCCGGCCAAAAGGAGGACGCCGACAAGGAGGGCAACGATCCGCTTGCGCTTAGTCATCCTTGTCCTCCCTCCTCAGCGTGCCGTTTTCCCAAACATTCTTGGCACGCGAGCCGCCATCGACCCATTTGTCCTTCGCGCGCGTGTTGACGCACGTCACCACCGCATCGCCCGCGCTCGAAGCAGACGAAATCGTCAGCTCGGCAGATTTACCGGGCGCCTTGCCCGGCGTGCTCAGCTCGCCCTCGTAGCGCCATGCCCAAGCCGTATCTTCCTCGACGGTATAGAAACCCGACGGCGCGGCAAATTGCACGCTGCCGACATACCAGGTCTCACCGTTTTCCTGCTGCCGCTTATCGACCTTCACCTCGGCCACGCGCGTCTCGGGAGAGGCTCCCTCCGCCGTCTTCGTCACCTTAAAGCGGAACGTCTGTCCCATGGCACTAGCATCGGTGGTCTTTTTGACGATCGTCAGCGCATGAGTCTGGTCAAAGTTGAACACAGCATTGCCGTCGCCTTGCTCCCCTTCGCCCGTCGTCTTGGAATCCAGGCGGTTGGCCAAGTCGAACGAACCATTACCCGAGCCCAGGCTGTAGAGCGAGACAAGCTTGCCGTTTACGGGTTTCTCCGTCACGGATGCATTGGGGCCATAGCTCGCCTGCTTAACCGTGACAGTCAACTGCGTTCCCATAAACGGCTCGGCAAAGCAGACCTTAAAGGGTGCTTTGTCGGCGCTGTTGTCGACTGTGTTGGCGGCGTTGGGATCGAGCAGCCATTTAAGCTGCGCGGTGGTCATGGTTACGTGGTTCTCGGGGTCGGATGTATCCTTGGCGACCACGCGATACGTCACGGGATACAGGTCCATGTCGCCCTTAACCGGCTCGTCCTTAAACTCATCCCAAGACTTCGCAGTGCCATCGGCAGGCACATATCGCCACTCAAGGAAGAGTTCGCGCACGCCACCGCTAGTAGCCGTCTGTTCATCGAGCAGCGCGACGATCTTGGAGTGGGCGTCCGGGTCGTATGCCACGGACTTTTTCTCCGTCTCTGGATTGCCGTCGTTGTCATAGACCGGTTTTCCGCTCTCATCCATCTTGGGAACATCGACGTCGTGAACGAAACCCGCGCACGTCGCCCGCCCGTCGCCCGAGTCGACCGTCGCCGTAAAGATGACCGACCCGTCGACACCGTGATAGCGCACCTTATGCGGCGCGATCTTGTACACCGCGGTGTAGGTCACGCTCTTAAAAGGCTCATTGCCCTCAAGGGGATACTTCTCATCGTCAGTCATTAGGCTGTACTGCCCGTCATTGACATAGTCGCGCGACCAGCCGACAAAGTCGTACTTGGTGCCGTCTTTGTCAACAACCTCGGTTGCAGCTTTTACCTCCAGCGAAATCTGATCGCCAGAGTCGGTGCGCGAAAGGGAGCGCACGGAACCGGGGTTTTCCAGATTGCCATCGATATTCGATTGGACCTTGACTGCACTGGGGCGATAAACCGGATATAGTTCCATAGGTGCCTTGACCACGGTGTTTTTATTCACCATGGGAAGGCCGTCCGACCAAACGACATAGCCGCTGCCAACTGCCGGTTTGGTTTCCGTCCAGCCCGCGAACACGTTGTATGCATTCGTTGCGGCATCGATGTCGCCAATGTTATACGTTGGCAGCGGGATGCCGTCCTTAAGGCTGCCGAGAGAATCGCCCTGCTGAGCTACCTTACCGTCCACATCCTTGGCATTGAGATGGTACACGACCGCCAACGGCGAATAGTACGCCACGAATGTATAGGTCCCGCCGGGCTCCACCGGATAGGAATACGAGTTACCGCCGTTAGGTTCGATCTCCTTAACCTCGCCATTCGGAAGTTCGATTTCGACCTTATTCAGCTTGTATAGCTCACCGCCGGACTTGTATACCGTAGTTTCGATATCAGGGGTCACCGTTGCCGTAGCAGGATCGGTACCCGCGTTGATAACGGGAGCGATGTCGTGCTTATCGTACTTAGGCACATTGACCTTGTCCGTGCCATCAAAACCTGCGCGGTGCAGGTTGGTGGTGTACCTAACGTCGTACTTCGCGTACACCGGATAGGCATCCTGCCACTGGGTGACCTTAAAATCTGGTTTCACCAGATACGGTTCGGCCTTATCCGGGTCAGAAGTGGTGAAGGAATCGTCCTCGACATCGTAGATATACTTCCAGACGTCAGAACCCTTCTGGACCTCGGCGGTCGAAATCCAACCCAAGAACTTATATCTCGGATCCGGCTCGCCCTCAGAATTCAGCACAGCCATTTCAGTATCGGTTGGAGAAGACTCGAGGGTCAGATTAGGATCTGTAATTTGGTCGCTGTCCCCGCCGGAATTGTTATCAACCGTAACATCTGTATGGATGAATGGATACTTGTACGTGTACTGGGGATCCTTTTCGTCATTCTTCTTTTGGAGCAAATTACTCTCGTAGCGACGTGTCGTTTCCTTGTAGACCGTGCCATCTTTCTTATAAAAATCGACACGCGTCGTCACCATCGCACGCATGCGGTATTTCGAAGTGTAATTGATTGAAGCCTTTACGGTGTTCTTCTTTTCAGGAGTATTGAGATATGTCCATCGACCGCCGATTCTCTCAAGCGTCCAAAACTTCAAGCTATAACGATCGCTAGATGGCTTAAACGTGTACTGCAACGCATTAATAACCTTTTCCTCGTCAAACGTTCCAGAACCTGGGAAATCTGTATCCACAAGGACATTCTTTAGGGTATCCGCCCCCGTATCGTTTCTCACGTTATGCGAATATGCGCTCATTGGGGCCACGATTAGCGTATTGTTGTCGTAGTACCCCTCTGCGCACGAGCCCTCCTTATAGGCATTCTTATCGCCATGATTAACGTGCTTGGAACCCCAGTGCACCACGTTCTCTCGAACATAACTTGTGCCGACCTGATCGTTAAACGGTGTTTCGTACTCGTTCCATACAGAGCAAAGGAGTTCCGAGTTCGTGTATTCATCGTTCGCGTACGCGCGGACGTAATAATCCACACGGTACTCAAAGCGAGCGGTGTAGGTGTGCGGGACGGTCAGATCGACGCTGGCGGGAAGCTTATAGCTTGGGTCGCGGCTTACGCGCACCTCGACCTCGGACCCATCTGCATTCTGCTTGTTTTCATACCAGCCCAAGAAGCGATACCCTTCGGGCAGCTTGCCGTCCTCGGATATAGCTTTGCCGGATACGTCGAGCACCTGCACGGTATACGTGCTTGTGCCATCTTTTGCAGTCTCAACCTTAACGTTAGTTTTGCCCACACCGTCGCGCAGAGTCTTATTGTCGATTGCGTCCTGCTCATTGCCTTCGAACACCGTCATGATGTTCGACACGTAGTCGCTGTACACCGGATAGAAGTCGGTTGGACGGACAACGGTGATCTCGCTACCCGCAGGATAAAAAGCTCCCTGATTTTTAAGATCGGCTAACTGAGTCGAGGTGATGGCGGCATAGGCGCCATTCATGCTCTTATTGGCGTTCGGCTGCGTGGTCCATCCAATAAACGTCGCGGTTGTCGACAAGCTGCCACGATCCTCGGGGGCAGCTGGCGTCAAACCGACGCCATAGCGGTACCAATCCGTCGACTTGTCATGCGCGACACCGCTCCGGTAATCGAGCGTCTCGCCCTTAACGTTATAGAACAGCACCTGCGCCTCGTATGAAGCGATAAAGAGGTCATTGCCCTTGAAGCCCTCGCTCTTGGCATGGTCCTTGCCGTTGTCGGCAGTGTAGCTCGAGGACGCCTCGTGCTTCGTGTTCTTCTCGACACGCTTGCCGTCCTTAACAGCAGCAGCATCGGTCTTACCGTCAAACCAGCTGTTGTCTTGGTCAATGCGATTCACACGCACATCGGGCTCGCGGAACCAGCCCATAAAGCGGTAGCCGCCGTTCGCCTCGCTCAGCCCCGCGGGCTTTGCGGAGGTTTCCTGCCTGAACGTTACCGACGTATCGCCCTGAGCTAAGCCCTGTGCCGTTCCGGCCAGCACAGCGCTCACCGCAAAGGTATACGGATCCGTGGTCGCCTGATCAGTACCAAGTTTGGTCGCCTCGATTGTCGCGGTGCCCGCGCCGGGAAAATCAATCGTCGCCTTAACGCTCTGGCCGTGCACGGGGATATTCAGCTTGTAGTCCATCGCCCACTCATTGGTGTGCTGGCCACCCAGGGCATTGTCGTTATCAGTCGAGCGCATGGTACCGGCACAGAAATCGTAGTCGTGCTCTTCCCACAGCTCACGCGTGGTGTAGCGCTCGTCATCCCACGGACCGTAGCTGTCGCCCTTGGTGGTGCCGTCGCCGCCAAACGAAGGTATCTTTTTCTTAGCCGCAGTACCCTGGCTGCTGCCGCTTAGGCTCACGCTCGGCTTAAAGTAGCACTCGGCGACCGTGGCGTCGCCCTTGTTGGCGCGCGCAGCAATACCGCCCAGGTTCACATCGTTTTGGATGATGGGAATCACGGCGATGGGGTTGTACTGGCGCGAGCTCAAATCGCCGGCGAAATGGCTGCGAGTGATTTCATTACCGCTTTTAGACAAGATGCGGCCTGCAAGACCGCCCGTCCAAGCGCGCGTTACGGAGACAACGCCCACGTAAGAAGCAGCATAGCTATAGCATTTCGCCGTTGAAAAGCAGTCAATGACTTTAGCGCCTTCTGCCATGCAGCCCACAAAACCCGAGGCGTACACGTTGTTGCCGCCCAGGGCGCCAATGGCCACATCGTATTTATTGGTAACGTCGGTCATGCCCTTCTCGGCAATCGAGCCATCCTCGTTGCGCGTAGGCGTCACGCGGCAATACTCGATGGTCGAGTTCTTAACGTAGCCGGCAAACGCCGCCATATACAGGCCCTCGCCACCGATTGCCTGTACGCCCGAAGTCGTGTTGTTAACGGCGCGGCCACCACGGACCTCGCAGTTGTAGAGGGTGCAACCGTCGAGCTCGCCGGCAATCAGGCCCCCCTCAAAACCCGCATTGGTAATCACATTGAGCATGTTGTTGGCACACGTAACGTGCAGGGTGCTCTCCATGACCATGACGTTTTCGAAGTGAGTCTTAACCGCCTTGCCCACGATAATGCCGCCACGGAAGTCTGCCCAAATGTTAGCGTCCTTAACTAGGAAGTTCTTGATGGTGGCGCCATCGGTCTCGGCAAAAAAGCCCGTATCGCGCTCGGGATCCAACATATTGTTGGCGTAGTTAAGACCCGTCACGGTGTGGTTTTGGCCATCGAAGACGCCCCTAAAGGGATAGTCCTTGTTGCCAAAGGAGAGGTGCTTGACCGTATTCGCAACAATGGCGTTCATATCTTCATCGTTAAGAACGATATCGTTATCGAGATAGACGCGCCACTGCGACGTGTCGCGTTGACGCGACAGCGCGACGCACGCCAGGAAGTCGTTCCTGTTTGTGATATGGAATTCGGTCTGATCCTCGGCATGCGCTGCCGCCGGCAGCGCCATAACGCAGCAAAGGGCAATCGCCGCGACGGCAATCAGCCTGTTGAGCACACCTCGGTTCACGATCTTAATCTTCATGGGCTAGTTCGCCTCCGGCCAGCCCGCGACGTCAAGCACGTCGAGGACAGAATCGTTTGTCTGCTGGTTTTTGGCCTGCACGGCCTGAACGTCGATATCGAGTTTGAATGAGCCGCCGCGCGCGGCATCGTGGTAGTCGCCCACAAATCGCAGCGAGTCCATAAGGCTCTCCGTCATGACGCCGGGATCGAGCACACCCCCGCGTCCGGCAAGGCCGCGATAGTAAAACCACCCATCGCCACCATCGACCCACGGGGAGCCATCGCCCGCGCTCACGTTAAAGGCGACGTTGTCCGAGGCATCCGCGGTCGAGCCGTCAGACGCCACCGACGTCATGCGCAGACGTGCGCGAACATACTCGGGCTGTGCGCCGGCATTCTCCACGCGCACGATGCGGCTAATGTCAGAGCCCGTGGCCTTGGTGTCGGGATAGTCCCCGTGCTCGTTGGCCTCAAACGGAATCTCTTCGCCTTGCTCGTTTAGGGTGTATTCGCAGACTCGTACCTTCACGCTGCCAAACGATAGGACGTTGTTCGCCGGAACCATATCAACGGTAAAAGCCAGCGTGCCACACAGGCACGCCAGGGCCAACAGCGCAATCGCGGCAAGCGCCAAGGTGCGTTTCTGATTGTCGGAAAGATTGTTGAGCATTATGTTCGCCAATCGTCGATCAAAGGAGAACCGAGATCCCGACCCGAATATAGGGGTTGGGGAGCGGGTCGGGATCTCGGTGGAAGGGGGATTACTTCTTGGTCTTAGCCCAGGCCTTGGCCTGAGCAACAGCGTTGGCGGCAGGAGTAGCCTCCTCGCCCTTCTGGCCGTCGCCGAAGATGTAGGCGGAAACCGTCATCTTAGGAGTGGTGGCAACCATAGAGCCCTCCAAGGTGCTGGGGAACACAACCTTGCTAAAGAGCTCGCCGGTGTAGACATCATCGGAGGCATCCTTGGCTTTCAGAACGGCAGGAACGCCAGTCGTGGAGCCCTTGGCATACATGAACAGGCCGCTCAGATACTTGCCATCGGCGGACGTGGTCACCTCACCATCGACCGGCTTCCAGTTGTCGTTGAGGGTGAAGTACGGGGTGCTCGCGGGAGCGGCGGTGTCATTGACCATGGCGTTCTTCACATAGATAAACACGTAGGCGTCATCGGAGCCCTTCTTGACGCCGACGTTGGGGTTCTTATCGGCAGTTGCGCCGGGAACGATCTTGGAGTCGTCGACCCACTTGGTCTCGAACAGGTAGGCCTTGCCAGTGTTCGGATCATTGGGTTTCGGCTTCTCGGGATTGTCCGGATCAGGCTTGTTTTCCGGGTGGCCAAAGCTACCAACCGTAAACACGTTCTCCAGCGACTGCGTGGCCGTCAGCCATGCATAGGTGCCCACGCCGGCAGCCAGTACCAGCAGCAGCAAGGCGGCAATGATGCCGTAGCGCTTTTTCTTCTTGTTTTCCATCGTTCTCTTCCTTTCGAAAATCGACTTCCCCGGCAACGGCCCTTGCCGTTGCCGGCACCTCTCCCCTGCCGCTATGAACGCCGCCCCTTCGCATGCGCGCGGGCATGATTGCCCGCAGGCTCGTCGGGAACCATCCGATCGAGCACAATCGACGCCGCGACTAGCAGCGCCAGAACGGCCACCACAACAAGCAAACCGGGCATCGTCGTGCAATATGCATTAACGAAGCCCAGGTAAGGGACACAAAAAGAGACGACGCCGATCACGCGTGAAAAAGGCGTCTGCTCGGCGTCGTGCATGATGATTCCATCTGCATTTTTGTTTGCGATTCCCTGCGTGCTGATCGTCTGCGCCACAGGGTCGACCTCGTACACCTGGTGAGTCACCACAGCGCCGTCCGATCGGTAAAAAGTTGCACTGTCGCCCACGGCAATATTCGTTGGGTCAACCTGGTGAACAAACACCATGGAGCCGACGGGGAGCTCGGGTTCCATAGAGCCCGAGAGCACGGCGAAGGGCATGTAACCAAATGCACGGGGAGCGAAAGAAACGACGGCAAGGGCTATGACAAGCGCGAGCGCCATGCCACTAAGAAGTGAAATAAATCGTCTGAATCCGCGCGCTGCCAACGTGATTATTTCATCCCCATCGAGGCCATATTCGATCCCATCAAGGATTAGCCGCTTTTCTAAGACGTTTAATAGATGAGTTCGAAAAAGCCAATCTGAAATCTATTTCTAACAATCACCGTAGCTACTTCCGCGTTTTTATCAACGTCTTTCCGCCAAATGCTACTATTTTTGCCGTAAGTGGTTATTTGTCCCCGCACTTGTCTGCTTTATCCAACGCCTGCGGCTAACCCCTACACAACTTCTCAATAGAGGGTCTAATATTTTGTACGGCTCAGATATCGTACCCCCCCCCCCACATTAAATTTATACTGCATTTAGTATCGTTTATTTTCAACCCCCTTATTCATGCCTCTACGGCTACCCCGCGTAGCCCTCAGCCCATACCTTCTGGAAATCCCATCCATCCGGAAACCCCGTCCCACTCTGAATACATCCAGCGAACGCATGCGAGCGTGTTGTCCAGAACGGCCTCGTCATCGGGGTGATGGAAAATGTCACCCCAAACGCTTGCCACGGTTGCGCCCACAAGTGGCAAGAAAAAAGCCTCGAGAATATCGAGGCTTTCACATTTGTATTGCTTTGCACGAAGGACCGCGAACGGCGAAGCTACTCTCCCAGCACGGCCTTTTTGGCGGCTGCAGCCATGTAATCCAGATCATCCTTGGTGGGGTGATCCTTTGCGGCAACCCAGTTGTCGAGCAGCAACTTAGCGCGGGCGTTGTCGGGATCTTGCTCGAGCATGGCCTCGTAGCGCTGCTTGACCGCGGGGCCCATCTTGCCCTGGCACATCGCCCAGCCCACCAGCTCGGCATCATCGGCCAAATTGGAGGTCACACGATCGATAATCTGCTGGTAATAGCTCTGATCGGCACCAAAACCGCAAGTACCAAACAGAAAGACGCGCTTGCCGTGCAAGGCGGAGAGTAACGCCGCGACCGAAGGCGTGCATGCGCCCTTGTCGCACCAAAAACCGACGAGCACCGTATCGGCAGCGCAGGCACCCTGCGCCTCGAGCGCAACCTGATCTGCATCCGCATCGTCGCTCAGCGCGGCAGCGTGAATAAACTCGACGCCTGCAGCCTGCAGGGCACGCTTGATTGCGCCCGAAACCATCCTGGTATTACCGCTCTTGCTGTTAACCACCAAAGAGCACGTCATAGTCACGTTGCCTCGTATCCCCCAAAACTAAAGCCACTAATGCAATTTATTAGATGAATATCTTAGTACTAACGCGACAGATGTAAACCACCGTCTGTCGATTGATTAATTTGCCCCACGGACTTGCTCACTGGGCAAACTGGCTGCGGTAGAGCTCGGCATAGAAGCCGCTCGCCGCTATCAGCTCGTCGTGCGTGCCGCGCTCGATAATCTCGCCGTCGCGCATGACCAGAATGCAGTCGGCGTTGCGGATGGTGCTCAGGCGGTGCGCCACGACAAAGCTCGTGCGACCGGCCATGAGCTCGTCGAATGCCGCCTGCACCTGCAGCTCGGTGCGCGTATCGATGCTCGAGGTCGCCTCATCCAGCAGCAAGATAGCCGGGTCGGTGAGCATAACGCGCGCAATGCACAGCAGCTGCTTTTGGCCCTGGCTAAACGTACCGCCGTCCTCGCCAATCACCGTGTCGTAGCCGCCTGGCAGCTGCACGATAAACTTGTGCGCGTGCGCGCGCTTGGCGGCTTCGATAACCTGCTCGCGCGTGGCGCCTGGGCAACCGTAAGCAATGTTGTCCGCCACCGTGCCCTCGAACAGCCACGTATCCTGCAACACCATGCCAAAGGCGCGGCGTAGGCTCGCGCGCGTGTAGTCACGCGAAGACCGACCATCGACCATGATGCGGCCGGCATCGATATCGTAAAAACGCAGCAGCAGATTGATGAGCGTTGTCTTTCCGCAGCCCGTGGGACCGACCAGGGCAAAGCGCATGCCGGGCTTGGCCTCGATGCAGATATCCTGCAGCAGCTTGCGGTCGGGCACATAGCTAAAGTCCACATGCTCAAAGGTCACCTCACCCTGCGGGGCGGCAAGTTCCACGGCGTCCGATGCATCGGGCTCCTGCTCGCGTGCATCGAGCAGCGCGAACATGCGACGCGCCGAGGCGTACGCGGTCTGGATCTGCGTAATGACGTTGGTAACCTCGTTGAACGGCTTGGTGTACTGGTTGGCATAGGACAGGAAAATCTGCACGCCGCCCACCGTAAGCGCCGCCGGCACGCCCGTGATCACGCCCACGCAGCCGATCACAGCGACCACGGCATAGATGATGTTATTGATAAAGCGCGTGCCGGGGTTTGAAAGCGAGCCCATAAACTGTGCGCGCTCGCCTGCCGTATAGAGCTCGGCGTTGAGGGCGTCGAAGCACTGTTGAGCGTGCGGGCCGTAGGCGAAGGCGTCCACGAGCTTTTGCTCACCCACATACTCCTCGATATGACCGCCGAGTTGGCCCTGGATGCGCTGCTGTGCCGTAAAGCTTTTGTTAGAAAGCTTGGCAATAGCACCGGCTGCAAAAATGGAAAGCGGCGTGACGAGCACCACCACAAGTGTCATGGTCAGGTTGATGGAGAGCATAAACGCGAGCGAGCCAACGATGGTGATAACGCCGGTGAAAAGCTGGGTAAAGCCCTGCAGCAGACCGTCGCCCACCTGGTCGACGTCGTTGACCACACGGCTCATAAGGTCGCCGTGGGCATGGCTGTCGATAAAGCTGAGCGGCATGCGGCTGAGCTTGTCGCTTGCCTCCACGCGCATGTCGCGCACCGTCTCGTAGGACAGACGGTTGACGCAATAGCCCTGCAGCCACTGAAAGGCCGCAGCACCTACGACGACAATCGCGAGTTTGGTGACAAGCGGCAGCAGCGCATCGAAATCCACCTGCCCGGCGGCGACGATAAGATCGATGCCCTCGCCAATGAGGATGGGTGTGTAGAGCTGCAGAATCACCGAGACGGCGGCACTCACAAACGACGCCGTAAACGAGACGCGATGCGGGCGAACTAAGCCCAGCAAGCGGCGGGTCACCGCGCCGGCGGGATAGCGCTCGGGATCGCTGGGCTGGCGCGGACCGTCGCCCAGGTCGTTGAGGTTATCGTTGCCGGACACATTGGCCGTCATCGTGGCGACCGAACCGGAAGAAGTGTACGGATTCATTTAGCAACCCTCCTTTGCGCAGACGGATGCGGGGGCGGTCGGAGCGGACGCGGGCGTCGTGCTCCCCTGCTGGCCCTCGAGCTCCTCGCGGCACAGCTGCGACTGGCAAATCTCGCGATAGAGCTGGCAGGTCGCGTACAGCTCGTCATGCGTGCCCAGGCCCGCAACCGAGCCGTGGTCGAGTACGCAGATCATGTCGGCATCGCGAACGGTCGAGACACGTTGGCTCACGATGACGGTCGTGAGCGGCAGCCCACCCTCGGCGGCACCGCGCGCGCTGCGCTCGCGAATGGCATGGCGAAGCGCCGCGTCGGTCTTAAAGTCGAGCGCCGAGGCGGAGTCGTCCATGATCAGAACCCGCGGCGAGCCCACCAAGGCACGCGCGATAGTCAGGCGCTGGCGCTGGCCACCGCTAAAGTTCTTGCCGCCCGCCTCGACCGGGGCGTCGAGCCCCTGCGGCTTGTTGCGCACGAACTCGCTGGCCTGCGCCATATCGAGCGCCGCCCAGAGCTCCTCGTTGGTCGCCGACTCGTCACGCCAGGTCAGGTTGCTGCGGATAGTGCCGCTCACCAGCGATGCGCGTTGCGGAACGGTCGCGACCGCATGGCGCAGCTGGTCGAGTGGCCAAGCGCGCACGTCGGCGCCCATCACGCACACGCTGCCGGTGCTCGCATCGTACAGGCGCGGGATAAGCGAGACAAGCGTGGACTTACCACTGCCTGTACCGCCGATAATGCCGAGCGTTTTGCCCAGCGGCAGCTTCAGGGTCACATCGCTCACGGCATTTGCCGCGCCCGCGCCAAACGAAAAGCTCGCATGGTCAAAGCTCAGTGCGGGGACTGGAGCAGCACCACCCGCCAGTTCGCTCGGCTCGGGCAGCGCGACCAGCTGGTTGTCCTCGTCGGTGATGCTCGGCTCGCAGTTGAGCACCTCGTTGATACGCGAAGCGCTCGCACTCGCCTTGGTAAAGACCACGACCAGGTTGGCGACGTACACGATAGAGGTGAGCGTCTGCGTCATGTAGTTCACAAACGCCATGACCTGGCCCTGTGTGAGTTCGCCCACGTTGACCTGGATGCCGCCCACCCACAGGATGGCGCACACGCCCAGGTTCATCACAAGAAACGTTACGGGGTTGAGGACCGACGAGAGCTTGCCCACCGCGATGGCGGTATGGGCCTGATCATCGGCGGCTTGGGCAAAGCGCTCACGCTCGTGATCTTCGCGCACAAAGGCGCGAACCACGCGGGCGCCCGAAAGCCCCTCGCGGCAAATGAGCGCAATACGGTCGAGCTTTGCCTGCAGCTGCTTGTAATATGGAACGCAGCGCGCCATGACAAACCAAAACACCAAGCCGATGGCGGGCGTGCAAATCAAAAAGATGATGCCGAGCTTAAGGTCGATGGCGAGAGCCGCGCACATAGAACCCACCGCCAGGAAGGGCCAGCGAATGAGCATGCGCACGCCCAGCGCCACGGCAAGCTGCACCTGGTTGACGTCGTTGGTGATGCGCGTGATAAGCGACGGCGTGCCAAAGCGGTCGAGCTCGGCGTAGCTCAATTTATTGATGTGCTCGTAGAGCGCGCCGCGAATGTCGGTGCCCATGCCCTGCGAGGTGAGCGCCGCCATCTTTTGGCAGACGAGCGTAAACGAGATGCCGATCACGGCCATAGCGGCAAGTACCATGCCGTAGTGGATAACGGCGCTCACGTCGTGCGAGCCAATGCCCTTATCGATCATCTGGGCAATCACCAGCGGCGTCAGCAGGTCAAAGATCACTTCGATCAGCTTGCACGCAGGACCAATCACCATATACCGGCGAAACTTACCACCAAAACGCCTGAGCAGCTCAATCATGTATAGGCGCTCCCTATCATCATCTCTCTTCAATCTGATTCATGATAGTACGGCGAGCACTGGAGATGCGTAAGCAACTCGTTACAGATGTAAGGGCGACGCTCGCTAGCGCCCAAGGCATGTAGCAGCCGATGTTTTGGCAACGCCAGCGAGCGGCATAACGCCAGGGATTCAATTATCAGATAAATGTGACCCTTCAGGCGGTTTTGGTCGGCTACCCGCGAGTGCCGGCAGGGCGCTTGGTAGTCGCGCGATCCCGCAGGCGAAGCCGAGGACCAGCGAGACACCAAATACCTCGTCACCGGCCGGGCCATGTCGCGGCACCAAAAAGCGCCCGTGCGTTCGATGGATTCGGATGCCCGACAGAGGCTCCTTATGGCTGCTTCCTTCCGGACCTGACCAGATTCGGAACATGTCGTCATCCGAACCCATCGAACGCGCTAGGCGCTCGGTATATCTTACCTGCTCCTGCCCGATGGGGCAAGGTAGCTAATTTGGGACAGGGCCAAAAGACCACTTTTGAGTTGCGGTGGAATAGTTCCTGTTTTACGACCCAAGGCCAAAAACAGGAACTATTCCACCGCAACTTATTGAGACTTGCCCGGAAAGACTTAGATACGGGCGAGGTCGTAGGATCGAGCGGCCGCTTCGCCGGCGCAGATGAGGTTGGTTGTGGCTTCCTGGGGGTCGAGCGCCTGGTCGAGGGGCATGGGCTTGCGGCAGACCGGCAAAACCAGGTCGACGCCCTGCCCATACACCGCATCCAGGTTGTCAGCACGACCGCCCACGACGGCGACCACCGGCTTGCCACATCGCTTCGCACGACGGGCCACGCCCACCGGCGCCTTACCGGCGGCGGATTGCTCGTCCATATTGCCCTCGCCCGTTATGACCAGGTCGGCATCGCGCACGCGCTCGTCAAACCCAATCAGATCAAGCACCGTCTCCACGCCCGAGCATAGCTCCGCACCGAGCGCTAGCAGCGCGGCGCCCAGGCCGCCGGCGGCACCGGCACCGGGCACACCGAGCACCGAGCCAAATGTCCGTGCACCCTCGAGCACGCGCAACAGTCCCTGAGCCCGCGCCCCGATAATCGCCGCATCGAGCAGGCGGCCGTAACCGACCATCCAGCTGTCGTACTTGCGCAGCGCCTCAGCGTCATCCGTCGGCAGACCCTTCTGCCCACCGAACACTGTCAGCGCGCCGCGACGCCCCACGAGCGGATTCTCGACATCGGAAAGCACCACGACACGCGCGCCATTCAGCGCCCGAAGCGCCGGTACCAAATCGATACTCGCCACGTATTCAAGGCCCGCGAGACCGGGGGCGATATTGCAGCCACACTCATCGACAAGGTGGGCGCCCAACGCTTGCAGCATGCCGGCGCCGCCATCGTTGGTGGCACTGCCGCCCAAACCAATATAGATCGTCTTTACCCCGGCACGAACCGCACGGAGCATCAGCTCGCCCACGCCATAGGTTGTGGCCGCCAACGCCGACGATTCCGTGCAGGGCGAATACCCAATACCCGCCGCCTCGGCCATCTCAATTACAGCCGACTCGCGCTCGACATCCACCAGCATCCGGGCAAACACGCGGTCGCCCAAGGGGCCTGCAACCTCGCAGGTTGAGAGCTCGCCACCGCGCGCGGCGATGGCGTCGAGCGTTCCCTCGCCACCATCTGCCAGCGGCAATGCGGCCACCTGGGCATCGGGCCACACGCGGCGCACACCTTCGGCAACCGCCGACTCCGCCTGTGCACTCGAAACGCTGCCCTTAAAGGAATCAATCGCCAACAGCACACGGCGGGGCCGGCGACACGCGACACCAAAATCGACCGCCCCAACGGCAATATCTTCGGCACACGCGAGCGCCTCGGCATGAGCGGTATGCGCCTCAAGATCAGACCCACAGCCGCAGACAGCACCATCGGCGCCACGCAGCCCACTAAAATAGTCGCTCAACACCTCACGACACTCATCCGCCAGCACGCCGGCATGTACGTTAAACCGATGATTCAGGCGCGAATCGGCATTCAGGTCATACAGCGAACCCAAGGCGCCCGCCTTGGCATCGGTCGCGCCATACACGCAGCGCCCCACGCGCGCGTTGACCATAAGCCCCGCGCACATGCAGCAGGGTTCGAGCGTCACGTAGACCGTGCAATCGGAAAGGCGCCAGCGACCGAGCGACCGAGCGGCAGCGCACAGGGCCGCGAACTCTGCATGAGCCGAAGGGTCTTGGTCGAGCTCGCGGCGATTATGCGCCCTCGCGACAATCTCGCCGTCGCGCACTACTACGGCTCCGATGGGCACCTCGCCCACCGCAGCGGCGTCGCGCGCCTCCGCCAGCGCCTCGCGCATGAACTTCTCGTCGATTTCGGTGATCGTCATCGTTCGCCTTCCCTGTTGCAAATTCAAAACGATGCTATCATTACGACTCACGGAGAGATGGCAGAGCGGTTGAATGCGGCGGTCTTGAAAACCGTTGAGCGCGAGAGCGTTCCGGGGGTTCGAATCCCCCTCTCTCCGCCACTTCTAGTGATGCACCGGCGTCATGGTTCGCTCGAACAGCGCATCGACCACGTCGGCCATCTCGGGTCGACGCTCAAGATCGTGACCCGATTCCCACCAATTTGTGAACAGCCGAATAATGCCACCGGCGATAAACTCCGATGTCGTCTCGAGCGAAACGGGCGCCAAGGCATCTTCGGCAAGCGAGCTCATCACACGCTCGCGGACGGAACGCGCGATGCGGTCGCAAATCATGCCGGTCAGCATGCCCGACATACTGCTCGCCAAAAGGTTATCCATGAGCTGCTCATGCGCCAGAATCATATTCATGGCGTCGTCAAAGACCTCATGGCGAAGCGCCTGTACGTCCTCAAGCGCCTCCGCGTCCGCTGCGTCGGTCCGGTTTTGCGGCAGGCCCGTCATGAGTTCATCGATATAGAAGGCAAAGTAATCGTTTTTATCGCGAAAATGCTTATAGAACGTCGTGCGGCGAATCATGGCCCGGTCGCAGAGCATGGCAACCGTCAAATCCTCAAACCGATGCTCTTCCAAGAGCTCGGTAAAGGCATCAAACAGGGCACGATAGGTTTTCTTGATGCGAAGGTCCATCCGTATCGCCACCCTCAAGGTGTAGACAGCTTTCCTCAATTTGTCGCATATCTTACACCTGTACCACCCGTTCCATATTGGCGCCCCCTCCTTGGCGGAAACATAACGCTTACCGGAAAGTTCGGTATCGCCAAAGGTTGCGGGTATACTAGTAGCGTTACACCAACGGCAGCCGGCGCAAAACGCCGCTGCCATTCGAAACGGAGACATCATGCTTCCCGTCATCATCGGTATCGTCGTTGTCGTTGTGATCGTCAGCGCCATCGCCGGCATCTACAACAACATGGTCACCAAGCGCAATCGCATCGATAATGCTTGGCAGAACATCGACACGCAGCTGCAGCGCCGCAACGACCTGATCCCTAACCTGGTCGAGACCGTCAAGGGCTACGCCAAGCACGAGCAGGACACGCTCGCCGCCGTAGTCAACGCGCGCAACGCCGCCGTGAGCGCCACCACCCCCGAGGCCAAGATGGAAGCGGACAACGTGCTGACCGGTGCGCTGCGCCAGCTCTTTGCCGTCGCCGAGGCCTACCCCGACCTTAAGGCAAATACCAACTTTACGCAGCTCCAGTCCACGCTCGAGGACACCGAGAACAAGGTGAGCTACGCGCGCCAGAGCTACAACGATTGCGTGCTCAGCTACAACAACGCCATCCAGACGTTCCCGGCCGTTATCTTTGCCGGCATCTTCCAGTTTAAGGAGCGCCAGGGCTTCGAGGCCGCCGAGGCCGCCCGCCAGGCACCGACCGTCAAGTTCTAACAATCACGGCCGAGTCTTAAGCCAGCTCATCAACCCTTTGGGGCCCAAGGCACAAACCTTGGGCCCTTTTCTTATCCACGCACAACGCGCCCACGCACAACGCGCGGCCAATAGGCCGCGCACCATCTTTACTTCAGATCTATATTGCCCGTAACGGCAGCACCGAGGTAACGCAGGCCCGAGGGCAACCTGCCTTTCCGGCGCACTCCGCAGGACGAAAGAACCTCCGCCGCACGAAGTGCGCAGCGGAGGTTCTTTCATGTCCGAGGACGCGCCGGAAAGGCAGGTTGCCCTCGGGCCGGACATACAAGGCAGCTTACGCGACGGTGTAAACCCAGTTGTGCTTATCCTCGACAGCACCGGACTGGATACCAGTCAGGGTCTCGCGAAGCTTCTTCATCACGGGGCCGATCTCGGTGTAGCCAGCCGGGAAGGTCACGGTCTCATCGGCACCATAGACCTTGTTGTCGATCTCGCCCACCGGGGAGATGACGGCAGCGGTGCCGCACAGGCCGCACTCCACAAAGGTACCGGCCTTGACCTCGGCCCACTCGACGGGACGCTGATCGACGGTCATACCCAGATCCTCGGCAACCTGAACGAGCGAACGACGGGTGATGGAGGGCAGGATGGAGTCGGTGTGCGACTGAGGAACGACGAGGGTGCCATCCTCCTTCACGAACAGGACGTTGGCGCCACCGGTCTCCTCGACATAGGTGCGGGACTCGGAGTCGAGATACAGGTTCTCGGCATAACCCTCGCGGTGTGCTTCCATCGTGGGCTTGAGGGACATGGCGTAGTTCAGGCCGGCCTTGATGTTGCCGGTGCCATGCGGTGCGGCGCGGTCGTACTCGGAAACGCGCAGCTTAACGGGCTTAAGGCCGCCCTTAAAGTACGGACCGACCGGAGTCACGAGAATGCGGAACGTGTACTCAGGAGCGGGAGCCACGCCAATCACGTCACCGGAGCCGATCATAAACGGGCGCACGTACAGGGTCGCACCGGAGCCGAAGGGCGGAACCCAGGCGGCGTTGGCAGAAACGACCTGCTTGACGGCCTCAACAAACTTGTCCTTGGGGAACGGGGGCATCTCGAGGCGCTGGGCAGAGTTGTACATACGCTCGGCGTTCATATCGGGACGGAAGCAGACGATGCTGCCGTCCTCGGCGGTGTAGGCTTTCAGGCCCTCAAAGACCTCCTGGCAGTAATGGAAGATGCCGCCGCACTCGGAGACATGCAGGGTGTGGTCGGTGGTCAGGCCGCCCTCGTCCCACTCGCCGTCCTTCCAATGGGCCTCGTAGCTGTAATCGGTCTTCATGTAGCCAAAGCCGAGGCTACCCCAATCGATATCCTTCTTCTCGACAGTCATGTGTCGCTCCTTACATACACAGTTGCATACTCGCGAACTCGCACGCAAGGACCGAGGCCGACCGCGTCGCAACGTCGCACGCCCGGAGCGTAGAGCCGGACGGGACACGCGGACAACACCAAAGCCTATGGCACGTCGATTCGCATGCACGAGATTGTACTCCCCGCACGCGCCTGATAAAACGCTTTTCTTTAACTAAGTAAAGTATTTTCATTCAACCGAAGCTAAAGAGGCCCGCCACCGTAAGCAGTGGCGGGCCTCAACGACACAGTTTGTGCGCTGCCTCGAGCTATGCGTTCTTTTTGCCCAGCTTAGCCTTAACCAAGCCGACCACGGTCGGAATGATCGACACGGCGACGATGCCGATAATCAGCAGCTCAAAGTGCTCCTGCACAAAGGGAATGCCGCCAAAGAAGTAGCCCAGCAGCGTAAAGACCGTCGACCAGGTAATGCCGCCCAGCACGTTAAAGATAACGAAGTTGCGCCAGTGCATGCCGCCCATGCCGGCGATAAAGGGCACAAAGGTGCGGATAAACGGGAAGAAGCGACCCAGGAAGATGGCCAGGTGACCCCACTTGTCCAAGAAGTCCTCGGACTTTTTGATGCGCTCGGGCGTCATGGCCTTCACCTTGCCCGAAGCGATAATCTTTTTGCCAAAGAAATGGCCAATCATAAAGTTGCACTGATCGCCCAAGATGGCAGCAGACCATGCGACGGCCAACAGAGCCACGATGTTAAAGCCGCCGTTATGGGCAAAGAAACCCGAGGCGAACAGCAGTGAATCGCCGGGAAGGAACGGGAAGAATACCACGCCCGTCTCGATGAAGATGATCAGGAACACGCAGCCGTAGGCCATAAGCGGGCCGGCGGCAATCCAACTGGCGATCGCGGTGCGCGGATCCTTAAGCAGCTCGGCAATGAAATTGATGAAACCCATGAAGTAAAACCTCTCAGTTGTGGGCGCGGGCACGTCCAAGTTGACCAGTATACGGTTGCGGCACGAGCACGGGTCAAACCCCTCAAAAGTCTTACTTCATTACCAGCAAGTTTGCATAACTGACACCTGTCGCGCAATGCCGCCAAGATTGTCCTTCCTAATCCCTAGCGAATCGCTATACTTTATTGAATCGCATTGCCATGGCGCTAAGGGAGGGCGGCCGGTGAGCTTTATCAATACCATTCGCGAGGACATCAAAACCGTCCAAGCGCAAGACCCCGCTGCGCAAAACGGTCTGGTCATCTTCCTGTCCTACCCCGGCCTGCACGCCAAGTGGAACCATGTGCCCGAGCACTGGCTGTGGGAGCATGGACATCGCTCGCTCGCCCGTGTGCTCTCGCAAATCACCCGCCACATCACCGGCGTCGAGATTCATCCCGCTGCACAGATCGGCAAGCATTTCTTTATCGACCACGCCATGGGCGTCGTCATCGGCGAAACCACCATCGTGGGCGACAACTGCGTGCTCTACCAGGGCGTTACGCTCGGCGGCACCGGCAACGAAACCGGCAAGCGCCACCCCACCCTGGGCAACAACGTCACCGTGGGCACGGGCGCCAAGGTGCTCGGCAACATTCGCATCGGCAACAACGTCAAGATCGGCGGCAATTCGGTTGTCGTTAAGGACGTGCCCGACAACTGCACCGTCGTGGGCGTGCCAGGCCGCATCATCAAGCGCAACGGCTGCCGCGTGTTCGAGGAGAGCTTCGATGCCAAGCAGCATCGCGAGTACATGCCCGATGACGCCGCCGAGCAGTCCGCGCTCAACCGCCAAGGCATCACCGAGAATGCCCGCCGCGTCAAGGAACTCGAGCGAGAGGTGGCCGAGCTCAAAGCCCTCGTCACGAAGCTCATGGACGAACGCTAGAAGCGGATGGCTACCGACAACATTGACGTCAACGCAAAGGCGCGCCAGGGAATTCATCCCCGGCGCGCCTTATTTGTGATATGACAAAGGGGCTGCCCCTTTATCAAATTATGCGAACTGGCTCAGATAGAGGTCGGCGTAGGCACCCTCGGCAGCCAGCAGCTCCTTATGCGTACCCTGCTCGATAATGTTGCCATGATCCATGACCAAGATCAGGTCGGCATCCACAATTGTCGACAGGCGATGCGCGATCACAAAGCTCGTGCGCCCGCGCATAAGCGCATCCATGGCACGGCCGATGGCAAGCTCGGTACGCGTGTCCACGCTCGACGTCGCCTCGTCCAAGATGAGAATCGCCGGGTTGTTGAGCAGTACGCGCGCGATGGTCAGCAGCTGGCGCTGACCTTGGCTGATGCTTTCGGCATCGTTGGCCACGTGCGTGTCGTAGCCCTGTGGCATGGTGCGCACAAAGAAATCGACCTGCGCGGCACGGGCGGCGGCCACGACCTCCTCGCGCGTTGCCTCAGGGCAGCCATATGCGATGTTTTCGGCAATCGTGCCATCGAACAGCCAGGCGTCCTGCAGCACCATGCCAAACTGCTGCCGCAGCTCGCCGCGATCCATGCGGCTCGTATCCACGCCGTCGAGCGTAATACGCCCGCCGTCAATCTCGTAGAAGCGCATGAGCAGGTTGATGAGCGTGGTCTTGCCCGCGCCCGTGGTTCCCACCACGGCGATCTTCTGGCCCGGCTCGGCGGTGAACGACACGTCGCGCATAAGCAGCTTTTCGGGCGTGTAGCCAAAGCGCACATGCTCAAAGGCGACGCGGCCCTCCACGCGACCCGGTAGCTTGGCGGCCTCGCCCGGCTGCGGATCGGCCTCCATCTCGGGCTCATCGAGCAGGTCGAACACGCGCTCCGCACTCGCCAGCGCGCTCTGCAGCGAGTTGAAGGTAAACGACAGCTGCGTCATGGGCTCGGATGCCTCGTAGATAAACTGAAAGAACGCTTGGAACACGCCGACGGTCATGTGGCCGGCAACCAGCATGCTGCAGCCCACAATCGCAATCACGATCTGTGCCAAGCGGCCGATAAAGCGCACCGCGGGGCCGACGGCATTAATCATAAAGTCGGCCTTGGCACTCACGCGTGCCAGCTCGCCCGAGGCCTGGTGCACCTCGGCAGAACTCTGACGCTCGCGGTTAAACGCGCGAATCACCAGACGGCCCGAGTAGCCTTCCTCGACTGCACTCGTAATCTTGGACACCCACTCCTGGCGCTCGCCGGTTACGTCATGCGTGCGGCGCGAGACCACCTTGGTCACCAGCAGCGACAACGCCGTAAAGAACAAAAAGACCAGCGTAAGCGGCACACTGAACACAAACATCACGCCCACAGCGCCCACTACCGTACCAATCGACACCAGCAGCTGCAGCAAGCCGCGCTGCATGCTCTCGGACATCTTGTCCAAGTCATTGGTCGCGCGGCTGACGACCTCGCCGGGACGATGCGCGTCAAAATAGGCGAGCGGCAGACGATTGAGCTTTTGAGCGATGCGGTTACGCAGACGCAGGTTGAGGCGTTCGGCCACGCTCGACATCAAAAAGCTCTGGAGCGCGTAGAACGAGGCAGCGGCCGTCCAGATCATAAAGTAGATGAAGATGGTCCTGCCGCAGTTCTCCCAGGTGATGTTGAAGGTGGTGTCGTTGGCAAACGCCACCTGAATGTGGCCCCACAGCTCATCGATCACGCGGGCGCTATATGCCGGCGCAGCGGTGTTAAAGATGGCATAGAACACGATGCTCGCGAACACGATATAGAAGCGCCAATGGTCACCGGCATCCTCGCTCCACAGGCGGCGCACCGTCGCCCAGGTGTCGCGGGGTTTCTCGTCCTCGTCCTCGTCGTCCACATCGCGCATGCGCTCTGCCTCAGCGCGGGCGCGCTCGTCCTCGGCGCGTTCGTTTTCCTCGTAGAGCGCTTGGCGGCGAGCCTCGCGCTCGGCTGCAGCCTTGGCGGCCTCGTCCAGCTCGGGTGCTACGGCAGCCTGGTCGACCGTTTTATCGGCAGCGTCCGCAGCGGCAGTATCGACAACACCGCCCTGTTTCTCGAGCTCCTCGGTCATGCTACTCACCTCCCTTCATTTGCGATTTCGCGATGGCACGGTACACCTCGCAGGTTTCCATAAGCTCGCCATGCGTGCCCAGGCCCACGACCTCGCCGTCCTTGAGCACGACGATCTGGTCGGCGTGTAAAATCGTGGAGATGCGCTGCGCGATGATGAGCACCGCAGCGTCACGCGTCTCGTCTTGCAGCGCATGGCGCAGGGCGGCATCGGTCTTAAAGTCCAGGGCCGAGAAACTGTCATCGAAGATATATAGATCGGCATGCTTCATGAGCGCACGGGCGATGGCCAGACGCTGGCGCTGGCCGCCCGAAAAGTTCGTGCCGCCCTGCGCCACCGGGGTATCGAGCCCCTGCGGCTGATCGAGCACAAAGGTGCTCTGGGCAACCTGGAGCGCATGAAGCATGTCTGCCTCTGTCGCATCTTCGTTGCCAAAGCGCAGGTTGCTTGCCACGGTGCCCGAGAACAGCCACGCCTTCTGCGGCACGTAAGCGATATGCCCGCGAATCTCGTCTTGCGAAAGGTCGCGCAGATCAACGCCGCCCAGGCGAATGGCGCCCTTGGTGGCATCGTGGAAGCGCAGCAGGAGCTTGGCCACCGTCGACTTGCCCGAACCCGTCGAGCCGACGATCGCGGTCGTCTGACCGCGGCGACAGGTAAAGTTCAGATCGCGCAGTGTGTCCTCGTCGGCGTCGTCAAAACGAAACGACATATGGTCGAACACGGCGACCGCGCCTGTTCCGTCCTTTGAGTCGGACGTTCCCGCGTCGAGCGTACCCTCACCATCGACAATGCTCGGCTCGATTTCGAGCACCTGCTGCGCACGGTTGAGGCACGCCGCAGCGCGCGGAAGCGTCAGAATCACCATCTGCGCCATCATCACAAAGAACAGGATCAGGATCGCGTATTCCAACACGGCCGAGATGCTGCCGATTTGCATGGCATGGACGCCCACGCGGTTGCCGCCCACCCACAGCACCGCCACCTCGGCGATGTTCATCAAAAAGAAGCTGGAGCTGTCGAGGCCCACAAACAGGTGGTTGACCTTGATGGCATTGGCCGCGTAATCGCTAAACACCTCGTCCAGGCGCTGCTCCTCGTGGCGCTCCTTGTTAAATGCGCGGATGACGCGCACGCCCACGATGTTCTCGCGCAGCACCACGTTCATGCGGTCGATAAAGCTCTGCAGGCGCATAAAGATCGGCGCGGCGTTGGCAACGGTAAAGACCGCCGCCACCAGCACGATCGCAACGACCACGCCCAGCAGCGTGCCCATGGCGGGATCGATAAACCAGGCAAAGATGATGCCCGCCACGGCCAAGAACGGCACCGGCAGCACCAACTGAATCGTCTGAAGGATAGCCTGCTGAATCACGTTGATGTCGTTGAGTGAGCGCGTGATCATCGAACCCGTGCCAAAGCGCTCAAAGTCGCTGGCCGCGAGTTCGAGCGACTTGTCGTACACGGCATTGCGGATATCGCAGGCCACGTTGGCGGCCAGGCGCGCCGAAAGATAGCAGCCCAGCACCGTGCCGCCGCTGGCCATGCCGGTCGCGATAAGCATGTACAGGCCGTTGCGTAAAATATAGTCGACATCGCCCGTGGTAATACCGGTGTTGACCATGTTCGCCAGCATCGTGGGAACCAACAGCGTACCGACGTTATCTATCAGCACCGCAAACAGCGTCACCGCAATCAGCCCGCGATACGGCCTCATAAACCTCATCAAGAGTCGCACGTTTCCCCCTCTTCTTGTTTTTCCACTTGGCTCTCGGCGGCCATCTGCTGTTTAAACGCCTCGCACTCTTCGTTAAGAACATGGGAGAACTTGCCGACCAGGCGCATAATCTCACGCTGTTCCCAAGACTCGAGCGCGCCAAAAGCACGCTGCTCGGCTTTAACCGCCGGCAACGCATAGTGCTCGGCGAACCGCCGGCCCTCATCGGTCAAACAAACGACCTTATTCTTACGACTGCCCTCGGCAAACTCCAACGTCGCAAGCCCTCGCGCCCTAAGCGTCTTGATCGCCGAGTTAATGGTCTGCTTGCTATAGAACCATTCGCCTGTCAGACGGCTCACGGCGATACTACCGCCCGCCGTGCTGGTGTCGACGAGCATCCAATAGGCGCAGTCCGAAAGACCGCAGGTGCGCGAGAACTCCGAATAGATATGGTCGAGTCCGTTGAGCATCCGGTCGAAATCGACCAGCGTAACCGCACTATTCATCTATCCCACCATTCGATTGTCCGAGTTTTGACCAATTTGTATTTCTAGATTAGTCCGAGTTTTGACTATCGTCAATAAGCTCGATATATATGGTTGGCTCTACATTGCATATCGATAGAAAAAGACCGCCGGCGCGGGGGCGGCGCCGGCGGTCACGCGAGAATAGCGATGTATTTGCCCGTTAGGCAGCGACGGCCTCGTAGACCGTTGCGCCCGCAAAGCTGTCGTGCAGGCTCTTGCCGCAGATCCAAGGCAGCTCGACGACCTCGCAGACCGTGTTGACCAGCTCGGAGCAATCAGTAAAGTGGCCCTTATCGTTGAGGGTCTCGCAATCCTGAACACGCCAATAGCCATCGGTGTGCGTGATGTAGTACTCGTGATCGTTGATCGACACGAAAGCGCGCGTCTTGGAACGCAGCAGCTTCAGAAATCCTTCGAAGTCAGTCTCGACGACATCTCCAGCCTGGAACATGATAGTTACCTCCTGGCCCAGCGCCACCACAGCGCATTGATAAACGTTGGTACCCCTTTAGTAAAACCTTTATCAACGGATATGCGCCCATGTTTTAGGCAAGTGGTAAAAAACCGCAGGGTAGACGGGATAAAACGTTTAACCATCTCATTAGCTTCTCACATTCTTGCCGCAGTTTTATGCAAGCCGACTTTTCCGATTGGTGGCTATTGCTGTTTGGGGCCCTCTGCACGATTACGGCTACGGCACGACGGGTAAGAACGGAGCATCTGCAACGTCATCGCTAGGAGAACCCATGGAGACCATCGAAGCGCTCATCCATCGCCGTAGCTGCCGCAACTACAGCGATCGCCCCGTCGAGGCAGAAAAGCTCGCACGCATTATCGAGGCAGGCCAGTACGCGCCGAGCGGCATGGGACGTCAGCCGGTCACGTTTGTCGCCGTTACCGATCCCGCGACCGTCGAGCGTCTCTCGCAGCTCAACGCCCAAGTTATGGGCAGCGATGGCGATCCCTTCTACGGGGCCAAGACTGTTGTGGTAGTGCTCGTCGACCGCAGCGTGCCCACGCACCTGGAAGACGGCTCGCTCGCCATGGGCAACCTGCTTAACGCAGCCTATGCGCTGGGCGTCGATTCGTGTTGGATCCACCGCGCGCACGAGGTCTTTGACTCACCCGAGGGACTGGAACTGCTGGCCAAGTGGGGTCTGCCCGCCGACGGAAGCTTGCGCGGTGTGGGCAACTGCATTCTGGGCTACGCCGAGGACGCACTCCCCAAGGCCAAGCCTCGCCGCGACAACGTGGTGTATGTTCCGCCGTTCTAACGAACGGCGGACCCGTTGACGCTGCGCGAGCCGCATTCACGCCAATCTGACGTTCAATTTCGAGGGCGCGACCAAAAGGTCAGCGCCCTCTCATTTCACGTCACCTTGGCGCAAATGCGGCCCGCTCGCTGTTGGTGCCTGACATCGAGTGAGCCACTGTCTTGGGCAGCTAAAAAGCCCCGTCCCAAATTTGCTGCCCCACTCGCAACTTGTCTTGCCGATGGAGTTGTCGTCGTTTCGTTCGTGTGAGTCGTTTTGGCGCCGTCGTCTTGCTCGCCTTCGTCCTTTTGAGCATCGGCAATGGTGGCAGCAGCTGCGACCATACCGCGCTGGGGCGCCACACCCGTCTGGTCTCGTGCGCCTTCAACAAGCTCCGTGCCAACATGCGCGAGCTCGGGCGATTTGAACATCGTGCCCAGGCTCGCGCCGCCGCCGGCATAGCCAAGCGCCGCGAGCGCGATGACAATCACCGCAACAACGACCGCGATCGGAACGTAGCGATGCCAGCCTGCAGGATTGAGGCCGCTGCGGCGGGCAGCACCGCGGCTAATGTAGCCAAGCGTGCCATCGTGCTTGAGCTTTGAGCCCACCACGCGCCTTCGTCCCCATAACGAGGATTCGGCCTGCATGGCCAAGCGAGCGCTTGCCGAAGGATAGCCATATTTTGTGCGCTTGAACGAGCCGTCGAACCCCGAGGCGCTTTTGCCCCACGTCCGCGAAGTCGTACGTCGGCTGACCGGCGCCGCACTTCGCTTTGTTCGGTTCGGTTTTGAAGTCTCCGCCATACTCCCCCGCACGCCGTAACACAATCGAAACAATGCTTCTTTGGACTGTAGCACATGCGACGCACGCGGTCACGGCGCCTCGCTCAGCGGTCGTTGTCCTTCAGCAGGCGCCATAAAGTCGTGCGGCTTATACCGAGCACCTCTGCCGCACGTGTCCTGTTGCCGTGAAGGTGCTGCAGGACCAACCGCGCGATATCGCGCTCGGTATCGGCCAGTGGACGCAAGATATACAGATCGCTATCGAGCGTCGGGGCACCAAAGGTCGCGGTCTTGATAACGTCCTCCTGGGCGAGCACCTCTTTCGCCACGGCACGCTCCACCGTTCCCGCCCCCACTAATATATAGAGTCGTTCAGAGACTTCACGCAGCTGCAAGTAGTTGCGGGGCCAACGGTACGCATCGAGCGTCTCTACCGCGGCGGCGGACAACATGGGGGCACCCGTCTTAAACATATCTGCCAGATACTTCAGGTAGCACGCAGTCTTTTTCGACGCGCCGCCCTGCTCGGCAATCGCAGGCGCCACGCTCACTGCACATGCCAAGCGCTCGGTCACAAATGCAGCCTGGTCGCTTTCGCCACCACCCGGCATATCGTTTGCCGTCAACACCACATGGCAACGAGTTGCGAGCGCCGTGTCGATCATTGCGGACACGAGCTCGCGCAGGCGCTGGGGCCCAACGGCATGCCAGCCGCTCACGCATAGCGTCAGCCCCGTTTGGAATAGCGGCGATTCGGAACTTTTGAGCAGATGGCGCCAACCGCGATCCGTAAGCTCATCGAGCGCAATGGACACAAAGGGCTGATCGGCATAGGGCCCATCCAGGTACAGGCGTTTTGCAATCTGGTCCTGCCCCGCGCCCAGTTCACCCTCGAGCATAAGGGGCACCCCGCGTGCGTAGCTCTCCCGTACGGGGGCAGCGACCGCTGCCGCATCTTCGACGATGCCGTACGTGCTCGACTCGTAGCGAGCCTCGACTTCGTCGGCATTGAGCCACTCGATGCCCGCATGCGTCGCAGCGGCGCGCACCTCATGCGCCACGACTACCCAAAGCGCTCCGCGCTCCTTGGCCGTCGGGCGCACCGTCAAGCTCAACCGCACGCCCTCGTGGCCCATCACCAGGCGTGCCCCATCGCCCACGCGAGCGAGACGCTCGGAAACAAAAGCAGCGATATCCTGCTCGAGCGCCGCGTCACTCATAGTCGAGATTACAACGCCACCGCGCCCGTCGATTGCCAGCGCCGATGCTCCGGCTGCGGACAATGCCTCAATCAGAATCTGCAGCTTGGCATCGCTGTCCATGGTTCGCCCCGTCTCCAACCGCGGCCTCATCTGAGACCCGGCATCTCAAGTGTTTCAAAATTGAACGATAATGTTCACTAAACACTATAGGGCCTGCGGTGCCTTCTTGCGAGTATATGAATTGCCCCGCATCGCCATCCTGGCGGGGCGATAAGAGCTCTTCGGGACCTATCAACCTGCGGACAAGCCATACCCGCAAGAGCTCCTATCGCTCCACCGTGAGAATGCGCTCGCCAGCACGCAACACGCAAATCAGCTACTTCTCTACCAGATTCCCAGCACGTGCTGCATTCCCAAACTCATGCATGCAATGCCAATCCAGCAGCAAAAGCCCAACGCGATAGGCTTTCCGCCCTTTTTGACCAGCTCGACGATATCGGTATTAAAGCCAATAGCCGCCATGGCCATCACAATAAAGAACTTCGACAGCTCCTTGATGGGCGCCGTAATGGACGCGGGAAGCTGAAGCACCGTGGTGATCACGCTCGCCAGCACAAAGAACAGCACGAACATGGGAAACGCTCGTTTAAGCGAGAACGTGCTTTTGGCGTCGCCGCCGGCCTTGCGCGCCAGATGCATCTGCCAGCATGCGAGAACCAACGTAATGGGAATAATGGCCAGCGTCCTGGTGAGCTTAACCACCGTGGCGCTCTCGAGCACACTGGCGCCGGGATGCATGCTGTCCCAGGCGCTCGCCGCAGCCGTTACCGACGAGGTGTCGTTGATGGCGGTGCCGGCAAACAGGCCAAAGCCCTCGTTGGTCAGCCCGAGCATGCCGCCGAGTGTCGGAAACACGAGCGCCGCGATAACGTTAAACAGGAAGATGACCGAAATGGCTTGGGCAATCTCGCGATCGTCGGCATCGATGACGGGCGCGGTCGCAGCGATGGCCGAACCGCCGCAAATCGACGAGCCCACACCCACAAGCGTCGCAATCTTGCCCGGCACGTTCATAACGCGGCAGAGCACGAAGGCGATGACAAGCGAGGTCGAGATCGTCGCCACGATAATCGGCAGCGACTGGGCGCCCTTGGACAGAATCTGGGAGAGGTTCATGCCAAAGCCAAGCAGGATAACCGCGTATTGCAAGACTATTTTAGACGTATAGGTGACACCGGCGGCGAGCTGCTCGCGGCGATTCTTGGGAAAGACGAGCGCCAGGACCATGCCAAAGAGGATGGCAAATACCGGCCCGCCGACCACCTCAATCTGTTTGCCGAGCAACGTCGCGGGGATGGCGATAATCAGGCAGAACAAGACACCCTTCCAGCGCTCGCGTACGATATTTGCCAGTTGCATATGGGATTCCTTCTTTCTATTTCACGTTTGCGACGGCTTATGATACGGCAACATTGGGCACAGCTCTGCGCAAACAAAGACTAAGAAGCCGCAATAGTTCTTAGGCAACAGCCGAATTACCCACCGCGGAGAGCTGATTCGCGGCATAATTAACAGCTGATATATGAGTGTGATAGAACGGTTGTGAGGCACTATGGAAGAATCGATGCACGTCGGCGAGCAGGAAACGAGCCTACAGGACCAGTCCTACCACACCATTCGACGCAAAATCGTCTACCTGGACTACAAGCCGGGCGAAAAGCTAGGCGTCAAGCAGCTTTGCGACGACCTGGATATGGGGCGCACCCCTGTGCGCGAGGCACTGGTGCGCCTGGCGCAAGAGGGCCTGGTGCGCACCGTGCCCCAAAGCGGCACCTATGTCTCGCCCATCAACCTCACCTTTGCCGAGAGCGCCTGCTACATTCGCGAACACCTGGAAAAACAGGTGATTGTGGAGTGCTGCGCCCGTGCCACCTCGGCAGGCATCGAGCAGCTCGACCAAGCCATCGCGCTGCAGGAAAAGGCCATGGCCGAAGAGGATCGCATCGGATTCTTTTTAAGCGACAACCTCATGCACCGCATGATCTTTAGCATCGCGTGCCGCAGCACCGTGTGGTCGTGGCTCGAGGCGACCAATGCCGACCTGGAGCGCTTCCGCTGGCTGCGCGCCGCCACGCAGAGGCTCGACAATCAGGAGATTGTTAACGAGCACAAGCAAATCCGCCGCGCCATCGCCGGCCGCGACCCCATCGAGGCGAGCTTTTTGGTCAGCAAGCACCTGCATATGATGTTCCGCAACCAGACCGAGGTCCTGGACCAATATCCCAAGTACTTCGAGACCAGCAAGCTCCGCTAACCTGCCAAAAAGGGACAGGTTTATTTCGGCAGGTTTTATCTGGGCAAATGCAACAAGGCCCGGCTCCGCCGCAACGGAGCCGGGCCTTGTTGTTGGCGCGTTTCGACAACAGAGCACTCGATGTCAGTCGTCAACAGCGAGCGAGCCGCATTTGCGCCAAGGTGACGTGAAATGAGAGGGCGCTGACCTTCTGGTCGCGCCCTCGAAATTGAACGTCAGATTGGCGTGAATGCGGCTCGCGCAGCGTCGACCGGTCCGCCGTTCGGCAGAACGGCGGAACAACAATTACTCGACAGTAACGCTTTTCGCCAGGTTACGAGGTTGGTCAACGTCGCAACCGCGCAGGATGGCCACCTCGCGGGCGAGCAGCTGCAGCGGAACGCTCGCCGTGATGGGGCTGAACACGTCACGGATGGACGGCACGCGAATGATGCAGTCGGCAATCTTGTTGATTTCCTCGTCGCCCTCGGTAGCAACGACGATGACCTTGGCGCCGCGAGCCTTGCACTCCATGAGGTTCGACACCGTCTTATCGTACGTTGCGCTCTTGGTTGCCACCGCGATGACAGGGAAACCCGGATCGATCAGCGCGATGGGGCCGTGCTTCATCTCGCCGGCGGCATATGCCTCGGCATGCAGGTAGCTGACCTCCTTGAGCTTAAGCGCGCCCTCATAAGAAATGGCGGCGCCCATGCCGCGACCCACGAACAGCGCGGACTGCGCGTCCTTGCACACAAGCGCGGCCTCGTGCACGGCCTCGGTCTGCGTATCCAGGATCCACTGAATCTGCTCGGCCGTATCGGAAAGCTCGCGGAACAGCATGCGCGTCTGCTTGGTGGTCAAGCGGTACTTGACCTGCGCCAGCAGCAAGGCCAAAAGCGTGAGGCTCACGACCTGACCGATGAAGCTCTTAGTCGAGGCGACTGCAATCTCCTTGTTGGCCTTGGTGTAGATGACGCCGTCGCTTTCGCGCGCCACCGGGCTGCCCACCACGTTGGTGATGCCAAAGACCTTGGCGCCCTTGATGCGCGCATCGCGAATGGCGGCAAGGGTGTCGGCCGTCTCGCCCGATTGGGACACGGCCACGACGAGCGTCGTCGGCGTGATGATGGGGTTGCGGTAGCGGAACTCGCTAGCCGCCTCAACCTCGGTAGGAATACGAGCCCAGCCCTCAATAAGGTTCTTGGCGATGAGTCCGGCGTGGTAGCTGGTGCCGCAGGCAATCACATATACGCGGTCGATATCGTTGAGTTCCTCGAGCGAAAGGCCCAGCTCGTCGATATCGAGCTCACCGGCAGGGGTCATGCGGCCCACCAGCGTGTCGCGCACCACGCGCGGCTGCTCGTGAATCTCCTTGAGCATAAAGTCGGGATAACCGCCCTTTTCGGCCATGTCCAGGTCCCAGTCGATATGGGTGATTTTGGGCTCGATAACGTTGCCGGCCTCGTCGGTATACTCGACGCCCGCGGGCGTGAGCTTGGCAAACTGACCGTCTTCGAGCACCACGACATCGCGGGTGGCATCGATAAGCGCGATCACATCGGAGGCAACGTAGGAGCCGGTCTCGCCCACGCCGACCACAATCGGGGAGTCCTTGCGGGCAACAGCGATCACGCCAGGTTCGTCGGCGCACACGGCGGCCAGGCCATAGGCGCCCACCACGTGGGTGCAGGCCTCGCGCACGGAAGCCATCAGGTCGCGCGTCTCGGCATAGGCCTCTTCGATCAAGTGCGCGAAGACTTCGGTATCGGTCTCGCTCTTAAAGTGATGGCCGCGGCCCTCCAGCTCTTCGCGCAGCTCGGCGAAGTTCTCGATGATGCCGTTGTGGACGATGGCGATGCGACCATCGCAGCTGGTGTGGGGATGGGCGTTGACAACGGAAGGCTTGCCGTGAGTGGCCCAGCGGGTATGGCCGATACCGCAGGTAGCGTCGCTGTCGATATTGGAAAGCTCGCTCTCCAGGCCCGCAACCTTACCCACGCGGCGGATGACGTCGAGGTGAGCCGCGGCGCCCTCGCCCACCTCGAGCGCGACGCCCGAGGAGTCATAACCGCGATATTCCATACGCTTAAGGCCCGTGACCAGAATGTTCTTTGCAATATCAGAGCCGGTGTAGCCGACAATTCCGCACATAGGATAAATCCCTTCGCTCGCGTGACTGCAAAACGCCCACGCACGACGGGCGCTGAGACGTATAACGTCCGAGTATTGTACTCACACAAACGCAAGCTGATATACCAGAAGTGGTATCTTAAACTGGATACCACTCGATGCACACACCCTACCACCACAACGGTGACAGGCACCTTTGCGGTGGTTGGCACTCCCCTAGGGACGCAGGCGGCGCTCGAGCCGATTGCCCAGGGCCGTGAGTGCCATAACAATGACGTAGTAGACCACGGCCACCACTAAAAACGGTTCAAAGGCTCGATAGGTGAGCGCCTGCACGCTCTGGGCGGCGCGCATCATATCCATCAGGCCGATGGTTGCCACCAGCGAGGAGCTCTTGAGGACCGTGATCACTTCGTTGACCAGAGCAGGGGCAATCGAGCGCATCGCCTGCGGAACGATGATCTTGCGCATCATGGGAACATAGCGAAGCCCGATGGCCCGAGCGGCATCGTACTGCCCCCGGTCAACGCCCTCGATACCACCGCGCACCGTCTCGGACACCGTCGCTGAGCCGTTGAGCCCCAGTGTAATGGCACCGGCGGCAAACATCGAAATTTTGAAGCCCGTGAGCTGCGGCGTCGCAAAGTACGCCAAAAAAAGTAACACGATGAGCGGCACGCCGCGAAAGATAGAGGTGTAGAAGTTGAGCACCGCACGCAATGGGCGACAGGGCAAAACCTTGAGCACGGCAATGAGAAAGCCCAGGACGAGTGCTATGGCCAGCGCGGCGGCCGTCACCTGACAGGTCACGACCAGGCCGCTCATAAACATCGGTATATATGGTTCTAGCAGTTCAAACTTCATCAGCATGCCCTTGGCGCGCGCCTCACCGGCTCGCTATTTTCCGGCAACCGTCGACGTACCGGAAGCGGAATAGTCGCCGTTCCACATGAAGTCGGCGCCCACATACTGCTTGATGCAGTCATCGATGGTGCCGTCCTCGAGCATCTCGCCGATGCATTCGTCAAGCGCCGCGACAAATCCGGCACCCTTCTTGGCCATCAGGCGGTACACGCCCACGTGATCGCTCGTCTCGGAGCGATCGAGCAGGCCCAGCACCAGGCCCTCATTCGCATCGCGCATGGACTGGCCCTCGGCGCCGTCACACAGGTAGGCATCGATGCGCCCGGCGAGCACCTCTTGCAGGCACTGGTCGCCACCGTCGTACGTGTGAATATCAGCATCGGGCATGACCTTGGCGATGAACTTGTTCTGCACGGTACCGGTGGTGCAGGCGATAGACTTGCCGGCGAGGTCCTCAACGCGCTTGACGGGATCGCCGCCGAGCGTGAGAACGCCCACAAGCGGCTGATAGTAGCCGCGCGTGAAGTCATAGGTCTGCTCGCGCTCTTCGTTGGAGCTCATCGCCATGGTAAAGGCCTTGTCATCGCTCTGCACCGATGCAAGCGTGGCGGCAAAGTCCTGCGGCTCAAAGTCGTAAGAAAAGCCCAAGCGCGAGGCCATCTCGTCAGCGATAGCGATGTCCAGGCCGACAACCTTCTGCTTGCCGTCCGACTGCGTCTCCAGATAGCGATAGGGCGCAAAGGCATCGTCGCCCACAAAGGTGAGCTTAGTGCCCTTGATATCGTCGCCTGTAACCGCGGCAGAACCAGCGGCAGAGCCCTTGTCGGCGCCACTGCCAGCGCAACCGCTCGCCGTAACCATTGCGGTACCGGCGATTAAACCCAGGAAATCACGACGAGAAACAGCGCGAGTCATACCAAAGCCTTTCAATCTACGTTCAAAACGGCTTCCATTGTAGACACTCCACCGTTTAACGCGCAGCCCAGCCGCGCCAAAACCACCACAAAGGGGACAGGCACCTTTGTGGTGGTTCGGGTGTCTGACAACAAGCTCCGCCGAAACGTCTCAATCTGTAACATCTGGGGCGCCGAAAGAGGGCTTGCTGTTACAGATCGAGATTTTCCGCCCGGCCCCGGCGATCTGCCTCAATCTGTAACAGGTAGGTCTTGCTTTGTCGTCCAGATGTTACAGATCGAGACAATTGAAGGGCCAGGCAACGCGACCACCGCAAAGGAGGCAGCGCGCTGCGCCACCCTTGCGGTGGTGTGGTCTGGGCTTCGGTGTTTGCCCAGATAAAACCTGCCAAAATAAACCTGCCCCCAATTGACAGGCTTTGACACCCTCGGGACGGGCGATGCTACAATCTGACTCGTACTTGAAACGTATCAAAGGGGCCGCTATGGCAAAGGTAAAAATCAGCGACGTCGCGCGCGAGGCAGGAGTCTCGCTGGGCACGGTATCCAACGCGCTCAACCACCCCGAAAAGCTGCGCCCCGAGACCCTCAAGCTCATCAACGAGACCATCAATCGCCTTGGCTACCTGCCCAACCAAAGTGCTCGTCAGCTCGCGGGCGGCGCCACCAAGTCCTTTGGCCTGGTCCTCCCCCGTCTCGACCATGGCTTCTCGCTCCAAATTGCCAGCGGCGCCCATAACGAGGCCCGCAAGCACGGCTATGACCTGCTCATCGCCAACGCCGATAACGACGACATCCTCGAGGACCACTACCTGCGCTATTTTATGGGCACGCAGATGTCCGGCGTCATGGTTCAGCCTATGGCGTCCCCCGATTGGCACCCCGCAATGACCAAGATGCCCGTGCCGATCGTCCATCTGGACATCCACTGCTCCGAACCCGGTTACTACGTGGCCGCCGACAACGAGGCGCAAGGGCGCATTATCGCCGAGCTCGCCATCACCCGCGGCGCGCGCCATATCACCGTTGTGGGCAGAGCGGCATTTATGCAGCTCACCCTGCGCGTACTTGGCATTCATAAGGCCCTCGTCCTGCATCCCGATATCAAAATTGAGGTCATTGACGCCGGAGAATGGAATACCGCTGCCGATGGTTACAGCATCGGCGCTCAGATTGCCGAGCGCTCTACCGGCGAGCGTCCCGATTTTGTCATCGGCCTTACCGATGTATTGGCCTCGGGCGTTATCTCGGCGTTGACCGACAAAGGCATCTCCGTCCCCGAACAGGTTCGCGTGGCCGGCTGCGACGGCAACCCGCTTGCATGGAGCGGGTCGGTCCCCCTCACCACGGTGGCACCCCCGGGCTACGAGATTGGCCGCAAGGGTGTCCAGCTGCTCATGGAGCAAATCGAGAACAAGGCGCCGGCAAAAACCAAGCACATCCGCATTGGTTCCGCAGCGAGAACCGTTACTGCGGTCACAGCCGCCGAGGACATCAACCGTCAGGAACTCGTGCGGCCGTTCCTCTTGGAGCGCGCCAGTACCCAGGCGAGCAGCCAAGCCGAAGTCACGGCCATCAACCTCGGTGCGTATCTATAGCACGTCGGCCAGTATGCCAAAACGCCGCTTAAGCAAAAGAGGCCCGACCATTGCCGGACCCCCTTTGCTTAAGCGCAAAGACGGCCAATTGCTCGTTTCAGCTCCGCAATTGTCTAGCGCACGGCCTTGACCGCCGCCGTCAGATCGAACAACGTATCGAGCACGGCCTCGCAGCCATCCACCACGTCCTGCGGCAGCGGCACGATATCGGGAACGGCAAAGACATGGCAACCGGCCGTGATACCCGAGACGCAGCCGTTGCGCGAATCCTCGACCACGGCACATTCCTCGGGGGCAAAGCCCGCGCGATCGCAGGCGAGCAGATACATCTCAGGGTCGGGCTTGCCGTGCACGACGTCCTCGCCGCAGGTCACCGTTTCAAACTTGTCAAAGAGGCCGACCATCTTAAGGTTGCGCTCGGCCGTAACGAGGCGCGACGACGTTGCAAGGCCCACGTGATAGCCCGCAGTCAGCAGCTCGTCTATGCACTCGGCGGCGCCGGCCTTTAGTTCCAGTTCGGTCTTGACCATCTCGTCGCGAATCTCCTTGTGGCGACGATAGATCGCCTCGGTGGTTTCGTGGCTGCCATAATGCCTATCGAGGATGTCCATAACATCGGGCAGCGTGCGGCCGATAAACTGATGGATCAGCGCTTCATCAATCGCGAGCCCCAGCTCAGCGGCGCCTGCCTTCCAGGCCTTAATCCCCAAACGCTCGGTATCGACCAGCGTTCCATCCATGTCAAAAATAACAGCCTTGATCATATCGGTCCCCCATCGACTCTCGCTGTCGCGTTGCTGTAACTCTACCGCATTTGGCAACTTGTATATAACGTATATACCATATTGCACTTTCGTTACATAGGTAGAAGTCTTATGGCAAGTAACGCATTAGGATTATAGTTTTCGATTGAGCACTCAACGATAAGGAACGTTTCATGATTTTAGACACCACGGCACCCGCAGAGGAGCTTCAAGACAAGCTATCGGCGCTCGAACAGCTGCTTTTGGCATACGGGCGCGTGGCTATCGGGTTTTCCGGTGGCGTCGACAGCAGCTTTTTGGCCGCCGTATGCGCCCGCATCATGCCTACCAATACCCTCCTCGTCCATCTCACCACGCCGCTCATCGGCACGCCCGAACAGGCCTCGTTTGAGCGGTCCGTTGATGGACAAGCCAATGAAGGGGCGCATTTTAAGCTCCCCGTGCTCAATCTTTCGGTCGATCAGCTGCAGCTCCCCCAAGTAGCCTGCAACGATGCCAATCGCTGCTACCACTGCAAGCACGCCGGCTTTACCGCCATCGTCAACCACGCCAAGTCGCTCGGCTTTCCCACCGTCATCGATGGCAGCAATGCAAGCGATCGCGGTGACTACCGCCCCGGCATGCGTGCGGCAGAAGAGCTCGGCGTACGCTCACCCCTTATGGAGGTCGGCTTTACCAAGGACGAAGAGCGCGAGCTGCTGCGCGCATGGGGCTATCCCGTTTGGAACCTACCGGCGGGAGCATGTCTTGCCACCCGCGTCCCCACGGGCGAGGAGCTTACGCGCGATAAAGTCGATTTAATCCGCGCCTGCGAGGATTACCTGCACGATCTTGATCTGGCACAGGTACGCGCGCGTTTGATCTGCGGCTGCATGCATATCGAGGCCGCACCCGCAGATGTCGCCAAGATCGCTGCCCTCGGTGGCAACGCCGTCGATGCCGAGGGCAAAACCCCGCTGCCCGCCGTTATCGAGTCCGCGCTGCGCGAGCTGGGCTGCGGCCATATCTTCCCCGAGGTCACCCCCTACATCCACGGCAACATGAATCTTTAGGTTACGCCGTTTTACAAACGGCGTAACTGCTCGGCGCTGCGCGGGCTCCGGGCACGGCAATCTGACGTTCAACTTCACGGGCGCGACCAAAAGGTCAGCGCCCGCTTGTTTCACGTCACCTTACCGCACCCGGAGCCCGCTCGCTCGCACATGCTCAACCTGGACTGCGTTAACTGACCTACCAAAAAGGGACAGGTTTATTATGGTAGGTTTTATCTGGGGAAACGCAAGCAGGGCCGCGACACCCATATGGCGTCGCGGCCCTTTTCCTTGGAGAAGAATCGATTGATTGAACGGGATGACCGTTCTAGTCTTCGAGTCCGCTATTGATGAGCTCCGCAATCTCAACGGAATCGATGCTCGCGCGAGACGGTGGCATGCCCGATCGTCACTTGGTTGGCAGATATAAACCCCGTGGGAATCTTCCTTACAACACGGACCTGACCGCAGCCTCGATACCGTCGGCGTCCAAACCGTACTTGTGCAGCAAATCGACCGCAGGGCCGGACTCGCCGTACACATCGCGCACGCCGACGCGTCGCATCGGCACCGGATGCTGCTCCGCGAGCACCGAGGCCACGGCCTCGCCAAGACCGCCGATAATCGAATGTTCCTCGGCGGTGACCACGCGACCGGTCTTCTTGGCGCTGGCAACCACCAAACGCTCATCGAGCGGTTTGATCGTATGCATGTTGATGACCTCGGCATCGATGCCATCGGCAGCGAGCGCCTCGGCTGCCTCAAGTGCCTCGGCGACCATGAGGCCGCATGCGACGATAGTCACATCGGACCCCTCGCGCACGACCACGCCACGGCCAATCTTGAACTCATAGTCCTCGCGGTCGTTGATGACCGGTGTTGCCAGACGGCCGAAGCGCATGTAGACCGGCCCCTCAAATTCATACGCAGCGCGCACGCAAGCACGAGCCTCGATGTCATCGGCGGGAACGATCACCGTCATACCCGGAATCGTGCGCATGAGCGCGATGTCCTCGCAGCACTGATGCGTAGCGCCGTCTTCACCGACCGAGATGCCCGCATGCGTGGCGCCGATTTTGACGTTGAGGTGCGGGTAGCCAATGGAATTGCGGACCTGCTCGTAGGCGCGACCGGCGGCAAACATGGCAAAGGTGCTCGCAAAAGCAACGCGGCCCGTGGTCGCAATGCCGGCGGCAAGCCCCATCAAGTTGCTCTCGGCAATGCCGGCGTCGTAGAAGCGCTCAGGGTGCGCAGCCTTAAACTTGCCGGTCTGCGTGGCGGCGGCCAAGTCGGCATCGAGAACCACAAAGTCATCGCGCTCATTGCCCAGCTCGACAAGTGCCTCGCCATAGCTAACGCGCGTAGCGACTTTCTTGACGTCTGCCATTAGAGCTCCTCCCCTGCTGCTGCGAGCTCGGCCATGGCCTGCTCAAACTGTTCATCGTTGGGCGCCTTGCCGTGCCAGCCCACCTGGTTTTCCATAAAGGAGACGCCCTTGCCCTTCACCGTCTCGGCGATAACGGCCACAGGTGAGGCGCTCACTTTGCGAGCCTCGGCAAAGGCGGCGGCAATCTGCGCCATGTCGTTACCGTCGGCGAGCTCGATCACATGCCACTTAAAGGCGCGGAACTTGTCGGCAAGTGGCATAGCCGAGTTAACTTCGTCGATACTACCGTCAATTTGCAGGCCATTGTGATCGACGATAGCGACGAGGTTATCCAAGTCGTGGTTGCCGGCGAACATGGCCGCCTCCCACACCTGGCCCTCCTCGCACTCGCCGTCGCCCAACAGCGTGTAGACGCGGTAGCTGTCACCCCAGTGCTTTGCGGCGAGCGCCATTCCAACCGCGGCGGAGATACCCTGACCGAGCGACCCGGTAGACATGTCGACGCCCGGCGTGTCATTCATATTGGGATGGCCCTGCAGGCGGCTGCCGATATGACGGAGCGTCTCGAGCTCCTCCTTGGGAAAGAACCCGCGCTCGGCGAGCACGGCATAGAGTGCCGGAGCGCAGTGTCCCTTGGAGAGCACAAAGCGATCGCGCTCGGCGCGGCTCGGATTCGCCGGGTCGACATCCATTTCCTCAAAGTAGAGGTAGGTCATGATGTCGGCGGCGCCAAGCGATCCGCCCGGATGCCCCGACTTGGCGGCGTGAACCGCAGTCACGACACCCTTCCTGACCTCATTGGCGACCTTCGCCAGCTCCTGGTTGGTCATACGAATTCCTCTCTTGAGAACAACCCCGGCACTGGATGATGCGATGTCGGGGCAATTCACTCGTTTAAGCCCGCGCGACGACCTTTTCCCAGCCATCCTCGAAGGAGGCGAGACCTTGATCGGTCAGCGGGTGGTGCAGCCACTTCTTGAGCGCGGCCATAGGCACGGTCGCGATGTCGGCGGAGTCAACGTCTTCCTGCGTCAGCTCCTTCTCGATACCCAGGCCGCCCTGGCCTCAACCTTGTGCTCAATGCCACAGGCGGCGCATTCAATTTGAATCGTCTTCTGAGCCATATACGTGTGGGCGATACCCACGGTACAGACGGCACCGCCTGCGATCCTCATTTTTCAGATGGCGTGCCAGACGGAAATTTCACCCTAAAACACAAAAGCCCCAAGTCAACAAAAGCTAGGAGCCTTTGCCAACTTGGGGCATTACGAGTCGCCGCCGTACAGGCAACGACGACCCTTACTCCTTCTGCCATCAACCGATATGGACGAATCGGCTTGTCCGGTTACGGCAGGATGTGGAATCCAAGCGTTTCGATATCACGCGCGAAACCCTTAACGGTGTCGAGCGAATACTCCATGAGGTCCTTACCGACGTTCTTGCGCTTGGCCAGGATGCCGTTGGGAACGGTAATGATCTGGCATCCCACGGACTCGGCCTGATAGATATTCAGCAGCTCGCGGGTAGATGCCCAGAGCACCTCACACTGCGGCTTTGCCGCGGCCTTTTTGACAGACTCAGCCATCAACGGCAGCGGATCAACGCCGGTATCGGCAATACGGCCGGCAAAGATAGAGATGATAGACGGCGTCTCAGCGGAGACAGCGTCCACAAACTCATCGACCTGCTCGGGAGTAAAGATCGTCGTAACGTTTACCTTAATGCCGTCAGCGGAAAGACGTTTAACGAGCGCCGCGGTCGACTCACCCTTGGTATTGAGTGCGGGAATCTTGACATACACATTGTCAGCCCAAGTCGCAATCTCGCGAGCCTCGGCCTCCATGCCCGCCTCATCGTCCGCAAAGACCTCAAACGAAACCGAGACATCGGTGATGTGCTCGAGCACGGTCTTGGCGAACTCGCGATAATCGGTCACGCCACCCGCCTTCATAAGCGATGGGTTAGTCGTAAAGCCCTGAACGTTACCGTTCTCGGCCATGTCGAGCATGCCCTCGAGATTGGCACCGTCGGCAAATACCTTGATTGCCATAATGTACTCCTTACATACATGATGATATAGAAATGTACGGACTGAATTGTTTGTCAAAAGCGCCGCCGCATCAGAGTGGAACGGAGAGCCCCTTAATCGAGTTCGATCTCGAGGCGGTAGAGGTCGGCGCGGTAGAACGACTCCACATACTCACGGGGCACATTCTGCTGGTCATGAGAAACCCTCGTAATGTTGAGCAGCGGAGCACCAACGCTGATGCCCAATAGCTCGGCCTGCTCGTCGGTAGCAACGCAAGCTCCAATCTTTTGGCTCACACGGCTCCAGCGAATATCGCACGAGTTATTGAGATAAGCGCGAAGCGATTCCTTGGAAAAGTCGCGCTCCGCAATATGCGGGACATAGCCGTCTTCGTAATAAATCGTCTCCAGATAGAACGGACGATCGCCCGACACGCGCACACGGCGAAGGCAGAAGGCCTTTGTGCCCTCAGCCAAGCCCAGCTCGCGGGCAACGTGCTGGGGCATGGTTACAACGCCAGACTCAATCAAACGTTTTTGCGGCACTGCAAACTCGTCCACATTCTTTTTAATATAGCTCGAGACACGCTTAGGCGAGCTAAGTGGCACGTTGGCAATAACCTCGGATCCGCGGCCGCGCTTCTTCTCAATCAAGCCATTATTAGAAAGCAGCTCCATCGCTTTGCGCGCCGTTGCACGCGAAACGTCATAGCGCTTCATAAGATCGCTTTCGGAGGGAATGTAGTCGCCAATCTTGTAGGCACCGCTCGTAATTTCCTGGAACAGGATATCGTACAGCTGAGAGTACAGCTGTTCCTTGCCGCTAAAATCGAGCTCAGACGTTTCGGTCATCATCCCTCCCCTATCTGGAACAGTTCTCTAAATCCTTGACATCAGGCGCTGTCTTTTAATAGATGTTATCTGCAAAATCTCAAAAGACACACATCGATAACCCTGCCCGCGCATATTTCATTCCAGCCGAGCATACTTCACCAACTCACCGCTAGCTTGGGGCATTCCTTATGCAAAGAATGCCCCAAGCTACCTCTAGCGCGCGCCGAAAAGCTTGCGCGGGCTGGCACTCGCGCCGATACGATCGGCACCGGCGCCCGACATAAGCGCAAGATCTTCTTTCGTGCGTACGCCGCCCGATGCCTTGACCTTTACACGGCCGCCCAACTCTTGAGCAAACAGATAGACATCCTCAACCTGGGCACCAGCCGTACCAAAGCCCGTAGACGTCTTAATAAAGTCTGCGCCGGCAGCCTCGACGGCATGACAGATCGGCTTTTTGGTTTCCTGCGCCAAATAGCACGTTTCGACAATGACCTTGAGCGTCGCATTGGGCACGGCCTCGCGCACGGCTCGAATATCGTCCTCGATGGCCTGGTAATCGCGGGCTTTGACCATGCCCTGGTCAATCACCATGTCGATTTCGGAGGCACCGTTGGCGTAGGCATCGGCCGCTTCGACCGCTTTCGCAGCGCTCGTCATATAGCCAAGCGGGAAAGCGATGACCGTGGTGAGCACAAGGTCGGGATAGGCCTTGTGAGCACGGGCGATATACGAAGGCGGGATGCATGCGCTGGCACAACCGTACTCGAATGCCTCGGCACAAATGGCATCAATCTGGTCCCAGGTCGCCGTCGGCTTAAGCAATGTGTAGTCAATGCGCGAGCAGAGGTCCTCATCAGTAAACTCTGCCCCCGCCTTGGCGGCAATGGCGGCAACCGACGAAGGATCGTCCAGATACTCATCGACCTTGGCCAAAAAGCCCGGATAGTCAACGGTATCGACATTGGTCACGTCAAGCTCAATGGTATGACCCAGCTCAAACGTATCATAGCCGCGGTTTTTGATGCGGTCGACAAGGATATCCAAATCGACCAGGTCGTCGCCCTTGCTACGATCTTCGAGCACATCGCCCTTGTGATAATGCGTCACAATGTGCGCAAGATGACGCGTCGGCTTAAGATCGCGAGCACGGTAGCGCTTGCTGATCATAACGGGATCGGCGACAAGACGAATCGTGAGCACACGGTAGCCGTGCTTGTCCGCCAGCTCAGCGAGCCTGTCGTGCTGCTTGGCGGAGAACGGATAATCGCACATAATCTGCGGCCCGTCCGCCATGGCGACATCGAGGCGACGGAACCACTCCTGAAGAGCGTTCGCATCAACCTGAGCCTTTTCCTCGGCATTGTTAAAGCCGTACGTATCCCAATACTCTTCCTTAACGTCATCAAGCGAGACGCTCAAAAAGCTCTCGGACGTATGGCGAGCCTTGATGCGATCTGCCAAATCGGTTTTGCCCGTAGCCGGAGGTCCGGCAAGCAAAATCAGCGTCTTTTCCATGCTGGGAAACCCTTCTTACTACCCGATTATTTGCCACGAAGCTGGTCTTTAGAGATAGCAAGCATCTCGGTAACCTTGTCCATGTAATACTTGATAGCCTCATCGTCTTTCGCTTCGGCGGCAGCCGCACGCTTCTTGTTGTACAGCTTGACCAGTGCTGCAGACGCCTTGCCCATCGTGCGATTGACTTCCAGGCTTTGCTCGTATGCCTCAACGGCCTCGTCGACCATGTTGGCATCGGCATAAAGCTTGCCAATCTCGTTTAGAACGTTTGCGGCAGCGACGCCCTCCTTGCCCTCGAGCTCGGAACGCTTTGCCTTAACGGCGTCGAGAACGGCATCTCGATCGAGAACGGGTGCGGTCTCGGCTGCAGCGGAGGCCACCTTCTCCTTTTTCTTGCCAAATCCAAACAAACCCATTGGAAACCTCCACTAGCAGTAATAAACGAAAGGGGTTGTTCCCCTGCCGGGGACCAGGCACAGGAACAACCCCCTTAAAGAAAGACTTGGACCTTCGTCAGGCGCTACAAGAATCCCTATGCGATACCAAAGACGCTGAGGATGGACTTGATGGCCATGAAGAAGAAGCCGGTGACGACGGTGTCGACGTCGGTGCAGGTCATGTTCACGAAGCCAATCTGAGCGAGCATCGGGGACAGGAGCGCAGGCAGGATCATGATGAAGATGCCGTGGAAGATGCAGCCGATGATGGCGCCGCGACGACCGTCGATGGCGTTACCGAAGACACCAGCAGTGCCGCCAGCGAAGAAGTTGGACATAACGCCGGGGATGACGAGGGTGCCCATGAAGCCGGTGATAGCCATGCCGATCAGCGAGCCAAGCGTGGTGAACACAAAGCCGAAGATAACGGCGTTAGGGGCATAGGTGAACAGGACAGGGCAGTCCAGAGCGGGGCGCGCATCGGGGACGAGCTTCATCGAGATGCCCTGGAAGGCGGGGACGAGCTCGGCGAGCAGCAGGCGGACGCCGGCGAGCAGGACGTACAGACCAACGACGAACTGCATGGCCTGGAGGAAAGCGTAGACCATGAAGTTGGTGGCGCCGCAGTAGTCAGCAGCAGCAGCGGGACCAGCGAAAGCAGCGACGACCAGGTAGAAAACGATCATGACCAGGCCGACAGCAGCGTAGGTATCCTGGAGGAAGGACAGGGACTGCGGAATCTCGAGATCCTCGGTGGACTTGGACTCCTTGCCGCCAGCGAGCTTCTTGGTGATGCTTGCGATAAGGGCGGTGAACATATAGCCGAAGGTGCAGAAGTGACCCAGGGCGATGTCATCGGACTCGGTAATCTTGCGGACAACGGGCTGAGCGAAGGCAGGCATGAGGGTAGCGAAGGCGCCACCGACGATGGAGCTGACGACGATCAGGGGGATACCGCGCAGACCGCAGAAGAAGGCGAAGACGACGCAGAGCGTGGACTCCCACAGAAGGGCCTGACCAGTCAGGAACACATACTTAAACTTGGTGAAACGAGCGAGAATGATGTTCACCACGAAGATGCCAGCGAGGCAGATGGCGATCTCGGAGCCAAGGCCGAGGTCGGTCATTGCCTGACCGTTGATGCCCTCGATGGAAGCGACGACGGCGGTCATGCCGTTGAAGCCGAAGGCGGAGTTGAACATATCGCCAAAGTAGGCAAGAGAGCCCTGCATGACGCTCGAGCCGGCAGCCAGAACAAGGAAGCCGAGCATCGTCTTAAACGTGCCGAGCAACACGTCGTTGGCCGACTTCTTCTGAAGCACAAGGCCCAGGCAGGCGACGAGACCGATAACAACGGCGGCCTGCGTCAGGATGTTATTGATAATAAACTCAAGAACAGCCATGTTGTACACCCCTTTTTCTCATGTACATTTCTATCAATCTAGGCGAAGAGACCCTTACTCCAGGACGCCCATCTCCTTGAGCACCGGGGTCAGCTTTTCCTCGATTTCCTTCTTATCGACAAGACGCTTGAGGAACACGCAGGGAAGACCGGTGTTGTAGCTTTCGATCTGCGTCTTGAAGTTCTCGGCAGCGACGATCATGTCGAAGCCCTTAGAGGCGCCCGCGGCGCTGGAAACGCTGTCGTGGTCCATCTTGCACTGGACCCCGAGCTTCTTCATGACCTGCTCAATAGCCATCTGGCAGGCAAAGCTGCTTCCAAGACCATTGCCGCAGCAGCACAAAATCTTGACCATGTTCATTTCCTTTCCTTTGGGGGCACGTGCCCCACCTCGGGGTAGATGCGGGCAAACACATAGGCTCGCCCGCACCAAGCGACACTGTTTTACGCCGCCGCACCCGTAAATGCCTGATAAATCTCGTCGGCATCATCAGAAGCGACGATCTGCGCAATCTTGTCCTCATCCATAAAGATGCCAGCAAGTACCTGCATAGCCTCGATATGAGAATTAGAATCCTCGGCCGCAAGTGCGACCAAAAGGCGAACATCAAAGCTGTCTTCCGAAAACTTAACGGGCTTCTTCAGGACCGTCACGGCAAGCTGACCTTTAATGCAACCGTCCTCGGGGCGGCCGTGAATCAGCGCGACGTCTTCGGTGAGCACATAGTAGGGACCCATCTCGTTGGTGGCGCGGATAATCTCATCCGCATAGCGATCCTCGACGTAGCCGCCCTCGTTGAGCGGAGCGATGGCGAGCCTGATCGCGTCCTGCCAGGAATCGACAGAATCGACAAGGCGAACGTTTTCGCGCTTGAGCATCTCCGTAATCTGCATCGATGCGCCTCGTCCCTAAGCGACGATATTCTTGAACAGGCTGATGCGGTGCTCGACAACCTCTTCGACGGCCTTCTGAGCAGGCATAACCATGTTGCGGTTGGAGGCGTTCTCCTTGAGCTCGTCATAGCACTGCTTGGAGGTCTTGTTCCAATTGACGAGCAGATCGGTGCCAACGTTGAACTTGCGGATACCCAGGTCGATGACGTGACGAACATCCTCGTCCTTAACACCGGTGCCACCATGGATGACCAGGGGGAAGCCGTTCACGGCATCGCGAATCTTCTCGAGCTGATCGAAGGAGATGTTGGTCTTGGACTTGTACTGGCCATGGTTGGTACCGATAGCGACGGCAAGGGCATCGATGCCGGTCTTCTCGATGAACTCGACGGCCTGCTCGGGATCGGTGTAGCGCACGTCGGCATCGGCGACGGCGACGCCATCCTCGGTACCGCCGACGGTGCCGAGCTCGGCCTCAACGGAAGCGCCGTGGGCCTGAGCCATCTCGACGATGCGCTTGGTACCAAGGATGTTCTCCTTGAAGGGAAGCGCGGAGCCGTCAAACATTACCGAGCTATAGCCGGCCTCGAGAGCCTTGCGGATCTCGTCGAAGTTCTTGGCGTGGTCGAGGTGGAGAACAACGTTGACGCCGTACTCCTCGGCCATGGACTTGCACACAGCAACCAGGTTGCGATGACCAACGTAGCTAGCAGTGCCCTCGGAGGTCTGGATGATCACGGGGGTGTGCAGGCGAGCCGCGACGCGAATAATCGACGGGCACATCTCGAGGTTATGGGTGTTAAAAGCACCAACGGCCATGTTGAGCTGGTTGGCCTCTGCCAGGACTTCGCGCAAGGTTACGTACATAGTGTTTGCCTCCTGTTGTCTCCACTGGATGTATCAAGTGGCGACCGCACAGGGGGTGCCGGCCGCCGTCCTTGATCTACAATTAGATTATCACAAACGTCCGTATATTCGGTTGTCCGAATGATATTTCGTTTGATATGCTCCGCATTGACCGTTCACCTTGATTATCAACTTTATCCGAACACCTCCCACATTCATCCGCACATGTGCGGATGAATGTGGGAACCCGATACCCTGAGGGCCGGGCCGGCCGGCCCCGGGAGATCGGAGGACGGCATGTCCGGAAAGAAGAAAAGGGACTCCGCAAGGGCGGTCCCGAGGGCCTACGGAAGGCTCACGAGGCACGAGCGGGACACGGTCCAGAGGATGCTGGAGCGCAGGGCGTCGTGCAGGGAGATCGCGAGGGAGCTGGGCAGGTCGCCCTCGACGGTGAGCGCCGAGGTGGCGTCGCACAGGTTCGTGACGGCGCCGAAGGCCAGGCGCGGCGAGCGCGTGGACGCCTCCGCCGACCTGTCGGCGGCCTGCCCGCGCCTGGCGGCGTGGCCGCGATGCTGCAACGGCTGCGGGCGGTACCGCGCGATCGGCTGCAAGCGCCGCCCCCACGTCTTCTACGAGGCCCGGGCCGCGCAGCTGTGCGCCGACTCGGTCCTCGTCTCGTCCAGGCGCGGGATAGACGCCGACGAGCCCGCCGCGGCCGAGGCGCTCGCCCACATTCGCGACGGCCTGCGCCGCGGCCTGTCGCCCGAGCAGCTGTCGGCCCGGAACGGCGGGCCCGTGGACCTGTCGCCCTCGACGATCTACCGCTGGGTCTCGGCGGGCTACGACGGCATGACCAACATGGAGCTCAGGCGCAAGGTCGGCTACAGGCCGAGGAAGCGCGCCGCCGGCCGGGCGGCCACGCGCCACTCCGCCCGCAGGTCGCATGCCGCGTTCCTCGCCCTCGGGGAGGACGCGTGCGCCGCGGCCTGGGAGATGGACACCGTCGAGGGCGCCCGGGAGGACTCCGCCTGCCTGCTCACGCTGCTGCACCGCCCCAGCAGGCTGCAGCTCGCGCTGCCGCTGGCGGAGAAGACCGCCGGGCGCGTCGCGGCCGCCCTGGGCGATATCAGGGAGGTCCTCGGCGCCGACGGGACGCGCCGCGTGTTCCGCGCCGTCCTCACCGACAACGGCGCCGAGTTCTCCGACGAGGCTGCGATCGCGGCGCTGCTCGGCGAGGGGCCGGGCGAGACGAGGCTGTTCTACTGCGACCCGAGGCGCAGCGACCAGAAGGGCGCCTGCGAGCGAAACCACGTCGAGATAAGGAAGCTGCTGCCCAAGGGCTCCGGGCTCAGGTTCGACCGGCTCGCCCCGGCGGACCTGGCGCTGGCCATGTCGCACGTGAACTCCGAGCCCCGCGGCGCGCTCGGCTTCTCGACGCCCGCGCGCGCCTTCAGGGCGATGCTCGGGGAGGACGCGGCGGCGCTGCTGGACGCCTACGGCGTGGAGGAGGTGCCCATCGGCGAACTCGACCTGACGCCGAGGCTCATCGAGAGGGCGCGCGCAGAGAGGGGCGATGCCCCGCTGGCCTAGCCTAGAGGAAAAACGGAATAGACGGACCGACCGTCCGGCTGAGTCTGGGAAGAGGTGCCGGGCGGCGGGCGGAGCATGGCCACCGGACCCATCGAAACACATCTCCACCGTTCCTTCAACTGGGAAAACGGCGCCCCCGGGGCCCGTGAGGGGCCGCGGGGGCGTTCGGCTAGCTGCGGGAACGGCCTATCCGCTCAATGTGTTCGGCTGAGATCGGAAATCAACCCATTGACCGTTCACCTGAATTTTTCGACCGTTTACCCGTAAAAATAGGGCGCCCGCAACCCATGCGGACGCCCTTGTCTGTCAGCCGCTCTCAACCAAAACGGAGTGCAAGCTCAACTGGCTCGACCCCACCTCAATCTAGCCATACGTCAAATATGAGGCAGATGAATCAGTAGCGTCTATCCCAAATCTTGAGTATTTGTTCGGCAGAACGGCCCCTGCCGGCTCCTGCTAGACTGGTAGATTCCCAACCGTCCATCCAGGAGCCTCAATGTCGCGCAAGTCCACCTACAAGCAAGTACTTTCCATCGGCACCGCCGTGGTGCTGGGGTTTGCGCTGTTTACGGGATCACTCGACGGAGCGCCCAAGCTGCTGTCGCCGCAAAGCGATGAGCAGGCGGCGGCTCTGGCCGAAAAACAAAACGAGAGTCCCAGCCGCACCGACGACGAGGCGGGCCTGGTCGCTCGGCTCGAATCGGGAACGGCGAGCTCCCCGGACCCTCAAAACGGCCAGGACCCTGACGATGGTTCCGATTCCGCCGCGACCGACACCGATGACGACGTTTCCGCGGACAGTGCCGCCACCCCCATCGACGAGGTCGAAAATCCCGACCTCAACCGCGCCCGCGGTGTTTATCTCAGCAGCATTCCCGACTACGCCGGCAACCCCTACGTTGCCCTTCGCACCGACAGCACGCACCCGCTCGGCACACCGTCATTCACACTCGATGAATACGAACGCGCTGCAGAAGAGGGCTGCTTTAAGAAATTCTCCAAGCTCGACAGTATGGGCCGCACTCGCAAAGCGCTCGCCTGCGTGGGCCCCGAATCGCTCGGTCAAGGCAAGCGCGGCGATATCTCGCGTATCCATCCTGCCGGTTGGCACCAGCAGCGCTACGACTTTATTCCAGGCCAGAGCCTCTACAACCGCTGCCACCTCATCGCCTGGTCGCTCTGCGGCGAAAACGCCAACCGCAAAAATCTCCTCACCGGCACGCGCTATCTCAACGAGACGGGCATGCTGCCGTTTGAAGAACAGATTCTTAACTACATCCGCGACACTGGCAATCATGTGCTCTACCGCGTCACGCCCGTGTACAACGAAGAGGAACTCGTCTGTCGTGGCGTTCGTCTGGAAGCACAATCGGTCGAAGACCACGGTAAGACCCTCTGCTTCCACGTGTACTGCTACAACCTGCAGCCGCACGTGCAGATCGACTACGCCACCGGCCGCAACCAGACCTCGGGAGTTTAGGGCCGACCAAGCTGCCCGTAACCCAAAAAATGATCCGTTTTCCTCCGTCCCCAAGGAATCAGAACCACCCTTAAAAAGGGTGGTTTGCTCTTAGGGTATAACCCACGGGCCCCGGGCTCGCGTCTAAAGGCGCGGGCCCGGACTTCGTCCAGGCCTAGTGCATCTTGACCCGTGGCGCGCCGGTCGAACCGGCAGGATCACCTCCTCTTGAAGGGGTCCTCGTACTCCTTCACGCTCAGCTTGTCCAGCGCGATGTCGTGGGACTCCTGCTCCCTGATGTACTTGGCGATCGTCGCCTCGTTCAGGCCGACGGTGGACACGTAGTAGCCCTCCGCCCAGAACTTCCTGTTGCCGAACTTGTACTTGAGGTTGGCGTGCCTGTCGAATATCATCAGCGAGCTCTTCCCCTTCAGGTAGCCCATGACGCTCGCGACGCTGTACTTCGGCGGGATCGCCAGCAGCACGTGCACGTGGTCTGGCATCAGGTGCCCCTCGATTATCTCGATCCCCTTGTACTCGCACAGCTTCCTGAGGATCTCCCCTATGTCGCTCCTGATTTGGTTGTAGATCACTTTGCGCCTATACTTCGGCGTGAACACGATGTGGTACTTGCACATCCACTTCGTGTGGGAAAGGCTGTAGGCCTTCTGGGCCATGGCGACCACCCCTTCGACTCGAATTCTTGACGGCCTGAACAATCGTCAATATCGGTCGGAGGGGTGGCTTTGTAAAGCCGTTTGTCTCCACCCGCGTAGCGGGTGGTTCAAAGCTGGCCGCTGCGCGGCCAGCAGACTAAAGTCTTGAAAATCAAATAAGGCCGCCCCGGTTACCCAGGGTGGCCTTTTCGTCAGCACCTACATTGCAGGCAAAATCGCACGCTACTTGGCGCGACCCTCCTCATAGCGCTCGACCAGCTTGGCCTGAACGTCATAGGGAACCTGCTCATAGCCAGCGGGCTTCATGGTAAAGTCACCCGTGCCGCGCGTGATAGAGCGCAGGCGCGTCGAGTAATCCGTCAGCTCGGCGAGAGGTGCCTGGGCGATGACCACGGTGTCGCCGCGTTCATCGGTCTCCATGCCCGTCACGCGACCGCGCGATGCCGAGATGTCACCCATCACGGCGCCGGCGTAGCTCTCGGGAATAGTCACCGTGATTTCCTCGATGGGCTCCAGCACCACCGGGTCGGCATCGGCGCATGCCTTGCGCAGGCCGATGCGAGCCGCCGCGCGGAACGCCATCTCGTTGGAGTCGACGCTGTGATACGAGCCGTCGTACACAGCCACGCGAATGCCCGTGAGCGGGTAGCCGGCAATGATGCCGTCCTTCATGGTCTCCTGGACACCCTTGTCCACGGCGGGGATCAGCGAGCGCGGAATGCGGCCGCCCACGACCTCATCCACAAACTCGTAGCCGTCGCTCGTGCCGTCGGGCCCAATAAGCGGCTCCACGCGCAGCCAGCAGTCGCCGTACTGACCGGCGCCACCGGTCTGCTTCTTGTGGCGACCCTGGGCGCTCGCCGTGCGGCGGATGGTCTCGCGATACGGAATGCGGATCGGCACGCTCTTGGCCACGACCTTGGTGCGATCCTCCAAACGGTTGAGCAGCACCGAAACCTGCGCCTCACCAACGGCGGAGATGATAGTCTGGCCCGTCTCCTCGTCACGATCGATGCTCATGGTCGGATCAGCCTTGCACGCCTTCTCGATAAACGTATAGAGCTTCTCTTCGTCGCCACGGTTCTCGGCCTCGATGGCAATGCGGTACTGCGAGTTGGGGAACTTAAACGCCGCAGCCTCGACCTTACCGGTAATGGAGAGCGTATCGCCCGTCTCGGCCGCCAGCTTGGGCGCCACGATGATGTCGCCGGCATAGGCGTGACCGACCTCGGTCATGTCGCGGCCGCACATCACATACAGGTGGGCCAGACGATCGCTCTTGCGGGTACGCGCGTTGATCAGCTCAAGACCCGGCTCAAGCGTACCCGTCAGCACCTTGATAAAGCTGATGCGACCCTGCTGCGGATCGGCCAGCGTCTTAAACACAAACGCCACCGGACGGTCATCGTCGCTCGAAATCTTGAGCGAATCACCGTCGATGAGCGGCATCTCGCCGTAGTCCGTCGGCGCCGGGAAGTACGTGGCGATGTCGTCCATCAGCGAGTTGACGCCCTGCTCCTTAATGCAATCGCCCGCAAAGACCGGCACAAAGATGCGCTCGGCAATCGCCTTCGACAGCAAGCCCTCAAGCTCCTCCTGCGTCAGCGTCTCCTCGCCTTCCAAGTACTTCATCATCAGTTCGTCGTCAGCCTCGGCCACCAGCTCGCACAGATGGTCATGGGCCTCCTCGGCCTGGGCACGATACTCCTCGGGAATCTCCGACTCAACGGCTTCGGCGCCGTTGCAATGGCGCGCCTTCATGCGCACCAGGTCGATGATGCCATCAAAGTCCTCGCCCTCGCCCCAGGGAAGGGTCACGGCGCCCAGTCGCGTGCCAAAGCGCTCCTGCAGCAGGTCCATCGTGGTCGCAAAGCTGGCCTCGGAGCGCGACAGGCGGTTTACGAACACCGCACGCGCCAAGCGCAGGTCCTCGGCGGCATACCAGAGCTTAACCGTCGTAGGCTGCGGGCCGGCCTCGGCGTCGACCACAAACAGGGCCGTCTCGCAGACGCTCATCGCGGCAAAGGCGTCGCCGATAAAATCGGGGTAACACGGGGCATCGAGCACATTGATGCGCGCGCCCTTCCAGTCGATCGGTGCAATGGTCGTCGAGATGGAAAATGCACGCTTGACCTCTTCGGGGTCATAGTCGAGCGTGGGCTTGGTGCCGTCGTGGCCGCCCAGGCGGGCGGTCTTGCCAGAAAGGTGGAGCATGGCCTCGGCGAGTGAAGTCTTGCCCACCCCGCCTTGGCCTACGAGCACCACGTTCCTTACATTGCCGGTCTTGGGAGCACCCATGATGACCTCCTTGCAGGGCCGCGCGCATTGCGCGACGCCAACGGGGAGAGTTCGCGGTCGGTGCCATCCCGGGAGCAGCATGGTCGGCAGCCGAGCCGACTCACCCTCCAAATGTCCTATGCCACCACCCTACCCTCACGGGCGACCGTCCATGCACACCTTTCGGCACACGTATGAATACAGGCGGCGAGAGGAAGAGACAAGCTTGTAAGGCGATTATTGAACCCCGCCGATGCAAACAAAAAGCCGCCACAGACCGTAAGACCTGCGGCGGCTTCGCCTCAATTAATAGTTGAGCAAATACCTGAGCCTATCCCTCGATACGGCTCAAAAACTCACGCGTGCGCTGCTCGCGCGGATGGTCGATAACCTGCTCGGCCGGACCCTCCTCGACAATGCGGCCTCCGTCCATAAAGACCACGCGATCGGCAACATCGCGCGCAAACTGCATTGCGTGGGTCACGATCACCATCGTCATATTCTGCGCCGCAAGGTCTTTAATGACACGCAGCACCTCGGCCGTCAGCTCGGGATCGAGTGCCGAGGTCGGCTCGTCAAAGAACAGGATCTCCGGATCGAGCGCTAGGGCGCGGGCAATACTCACGCGCTGTTGCTGACCGCCCGAAAGCTCACAAGGAACCTTGTTCTCGTTGCCCGTAAGCCCCATCTGCGCGATCAACTCGCATGCACGTGCCTCTGCCTGCTCGCGCGGGCGCTTAAGAACGCGGATCGGCGCATCGGTGATGTTTTTCATCACGGTATAGTGCGGGAACAGATTGTAGTTCTGAAACACCAGGCCAAATCGCGAGCGCGCCTGCCTGGGCACATCGCCCTTCGCATAGACCGCGCCCGAACCCGCATCCGTCGCAACGGCAAGGTCGCCAAACGAGAGCGAGCCTCCGTCGAGCGTCTCGAGCAGCGTGGCACACCGCAGCAGCGTGGACTTGCCGCCACCCGAAGGCCCGATAATCGCCACGACCTCTCCACGCTTTACCTCGAGCGAGATATCCTTGAGCACCTCATTGCCGCCAAACGCCTTACGTGCGTTTTCGATTTTCATCACTGAGTTAGTCATGATAATAGTCCAGCTTCTTTTCGGCGGCGCCCAGCAGCATCTCGACCACAAAGTTAAAGACCCAGTAGATCAACGCCGCAATCGCAAACGGCACCATGCTCACTTGCGAGGCGACCAGCGCCTTGGCCGTCGAGAACATCTCCCCCACGCCGATGGCAAACGCCAGCGACGTGTCCTTGACCAGCGTGATGATCTCGTTGCCCATCGCCGGCAGAATACGCTTGGCAACCTGCGGCATCACAATGTACAAAAACGTCTGCAGGCGCGAGTAGCCCAGCACCTCGGCGGCCTCGTATTGACCGCGCGGAATGGACTGCAGGCCCGAGCGATAGATCTCGGCAAAGTAACCGGCGTAGTTGATGATGAACGCTACGACGCACGCCGTCCACTTGGAATCGGGCGTGAGCGAAATGCCAAACACGTAGTACGGGGCAAAGTAGATGGCAAACATCTGCAGCATGAGCGGCGTACCGCGCATGACCGAGATATAGATGCGCGCAATCCAGCGAAGCGGCGCGATTTTGCTCATGCGCATAAACGCCACGGGGATTCCCAGCGGAATCGACCCCAGCAGCGTCAGCACAAACAGCTGCAAACTGACCAAGAACCCCTGGCCAAGCATCTGCATCATGACCTGAATAGACATTACTTGAGCACCCAATTATCGAAAGACAAACCATAGCTTGAATATTTATCGCAGAGGTCCTTGACCGTGCCGTCCTCGTAGAGCGCCTTGAGCGACTCGGCTACAGCATCGGCCGACTTGGTGTCGCCCTTCTTAAAGCCAACGGCGTAGTGCTCGCTGGACAGCGGCTCATCAAGCTGCGTATAGGCATCGGGCTTGGCGGCAAGCTGATACTGGGCAATCGAAAGATCGCACGCCACGGCATCGACCGCGCCGCTCTCGAGCTGCATAAAGGCCGTGTTGTACTCGCCGATCGTGTCGAGCGTGGCAAACGTCGCTGCCAGATCCTTCTGGTCACCCTCAAGCACGTCCTGCGCAGCGGAATCAGTCTGGGTAATCACAGTCTTGCCGGCAAGATCGTCCCAGCCCTTGATGCCCGCATCCTTCTTGACCACCAGCACCTGCTCGTTGAGCATGTACGGCTCGGAGAACGTGTAGTCGTCCTCACGGCCCTCCATGGTAAAGCCGTTCCAGATGCAGTTGATGGCGCCCGAGTTAAGCAGCGTATCCTTGGCGTCCCAGTCGATGGCCTCGTATTTGACCTCCCAGCCCTGCTTATCGGCAACAGCCTTGGCCAGATCGAGATCAAAGCCGGTGTACTCGCCATCGTCGCCCACAAAGCCGTACGGAGGATAGGACTTATCAAAGCCCACCACGAGCTTCTTGGACTCCGCAGCGCCCTTCACATCCTTGGCTGCAGCAGAACCGGCAGCGGAACCCTTACCGGCACCACCACCGCAGCCTACCAGGTCAAGACCTAGAACCGTAGCGAGCGAACCGGCTAGACCAACAAACTGACGACGAGACATATCGGTATTCATGGTATTCCCCCTTGGTGGCACTTTAGTTAGGTAAAGTGAGTCATGTAACGTTCAGAATCATACACTCTACCTAGATAAAGTACAAGGGAGGGGTTGCCCGGCGTGGGCGGGGAGCGGCGCGTAATTAAGTTTCCTGCTCTACAGTCCTGCGCAAGACGGAAAGCACATTAAGTGCTTTCCTTTGCGTGCGGAACTCGCGATAAACTTAATTACGCGCCGCTCCCCGCCCACGCCGGGCAAACATCGTTGGACTTATCACTGACACGAAATGGGCGCTTGCATATCGTCCGCTAGCTTGGCACGGTACAATGCTTGCAGCTTTTAATTCATGAATTAGTGGAGTTATTGATGGCAGAATCTCGTGCGGAGCGTAAGGCTCGTCGTGCTTTGATCGAAGCGGCTGAGGGGTCGAAGGAGAAAAAATCTTCTAAGAAATCCAAGTCGTCTCAGGATGCGAAGGGCAAGTCAGCCAAAGGCAAGGCTAAGGCCAAGCGTCCCGGCTCTCGTCGGAGCGAGGACAAGGCATCTCAGACTCGCTCCAAGCGCTCGCATAAAGATCAGGTTTCGTCTGCGCGTAAGGCTGTGGATCCCAAGTCTCCCTGTTCCATCATGAAAGCCTGCGGTGGGTGCACGGCGCTCAATCGTCCTTATAAAAAGCAGCTGGCGGCCAAGCAGACTGCTATGGAGGAGCTTTTTGCCGCTCTTTGCGAGCGCGAGGGCATTAGCGTCGACCCCATTCGCGGTATGGGCGTCACCCTGGGCGACCCGGGCAAATATCCTGCGCCGCGCGGTTTTCGCCATAAGGCCGCCACTCCCTTTGCTCCCGGTAAGGAGGGTGCTGTCCGTTGCGGTTTCTTTGAGCGCGGCACGCACAAGATCGTTGCCGTACCCGAGTGTCCTGTCGAGGCACCGGGTGCCCGTCAGATTCTCAACGGCATCGCACGCGAAGCTGAGCGGCTGCATATTCCCGCCTTTAATGAGGACAAGCATCTTGGTTTGCTTCGCTATGCCGTCGTCCGCTGCGGCTGGCGTACCGACCAGGTCATGGTCACGCTCGTGACCGCTCAGCGCGACTTGCCGCATGCGCAGGAGTTCTTTGAGGCTGTCGCCGCACTCGATCCGCGCATCGTCACCGTCGCCCAAAACATCAACGGACGTCCCGGCAACGCCATCCTCGGCGAGGAAACCCGCATTGTATATGGCGCCGAGTGCATGCGCGACCAGCTGCTCGGCTGCGAATTCGACATCTCCCCCACCGCGTTTTATCAGACCAACCCGCAACAGACCGAGCTGCTCTATCAGCTCGCTATCGACGGCATGGATTTGCACCAGGGCGATGTGCTCATGGATGCCTACTGTGGCAGCGGTACCATCGGTCTTTGCGCAGCTAAAGATGCCCAGAACAAGGGTATCGGCATTATGCTGCTCGGCGTGGAGCGCAACCCGGCGGGCATTGCCGACGCACGCCGCAATGCCGAGCTCAACGGCCTCACCCGCAGCGCTTGGTTTATGGCCGACGACGCCACCGATTACATCCTGGATGCCGCCGATAACAACGAGCGGGTCGATGTCCTTTCCATCGATCCGCCGCGCGCCGGCTCCACGCCCGAGTTCCTCGAAGCTGCCTGCGCGCTTAAGCCGCGCCGCATCACCTATATCAGCTGCAACCCCGTAACTCAAGAGCGCGACCTGCATCAGCTCCTCGACGGAGGCTATCGCCTGCTCAAGATCACGCCCCTCGACATGTTCCCCCACACCGACCACACCGAAACCGTAGCGGTCCTCGAACGCCGCTAATTGTCCGGCACAAGAAAGGGGGCGGCCCGCCTGGACCGCCCCCTTCGCTTGGTTTATAAACTCAGCTACATCCCCTTGCGCAGGTCGCACACGCCGGCTGCAGCCATCTCGCGCAGCAGCGTCTCGCGGTCGCGCGTCACGATCAGGTCCAGCGGGAAGTGAATCTCGTCGAGCATCTTACGCGCCTGGTCGAGCTTGCCAATCGCCATGCCAATATGTGCATCGGTCGACACGCCAATGCCCACGCCCAGCTCGGCGCAGCGCTCGGCGATCTTGCGGCATACGGCCCAATGCTCAGTGTCGACACCGTGTTCAAGACTATGGTTGTTGATCTCGATAATCTTGTGCTTGGCCTTAGCTGCCAACAGCACCTCGTCGATATCGAACGGCACGCCCGAGCGCCCCGTGTGACCCAGCATGAACACCTTGGGATGCTCCAAGGCATTGATATACATCTCAGTCGTCTGGGCCAGCGTCGCGCCTTCAGCAATCTGCGGATTATGCATGCTCGCAACCAAATAATCCAAATTACGCGTAACCAAATCGAACAGCGAATGCTGACGGCTATACGAATCGCCGGCAATATCGAGCGTGACAGGAGTGTCCTCGCCAAACAGACTTCCGTCCAGCGAAACGATATCGGCCTCGGCGCCACGCAGCACCAGCACGCCGCTCCAAATGCGCGGCCAGATATCCTGGTTGATAAAGAACTGGTAACTGCGCAGGTCATTAGGGCAAGCCGTAACCATAGAGCTCAGATGGTCGGCAGATCCAAGCACCTGCAGGCCACGCTCTGCCGCCCAGTACACATTCTCCTCAATGGTCGAATATGCATGCGCAGAGAACATCGTATGGGTATGAATGTCACAAGAAAGCAGGTAGGGCATCGGGTCTCCTTATCTGGCATGGCCGTCGCTTATATTCATTGTACGCATAGCCTTCAATAGTCGTAAAACCACTCCATCCCAAAGACACAACGTCCATGACAACGGGGTCCGGCTTAACACCAAACCCCGTTTCACGTAAAACATTGTAGGCAGAGCGCTTTACTTCTAACGATACTCGTCCGCCAACTGTTTCCAAGCGGGTAGCGAATTGATGATCGTTTCGTAACTCACGCAATAGCCCAGGCGGAACCAACCCGGCATGCCAAAGCTGTCCGAGGGAACCGCAAGCAACTCATGCTTCTTTGCGCGCTCGCAAAACGCATTCGCATCGGGCTCGAGTGCCTTCACCCACAGGTAGAAAGCACCGTCCGGCTCAACATAGGTATAGCCGTAGTCCGCCAAGGCGTCGGTAAGCGCCGTGCGGTTGCGAGCATAGGCCTCGATATCGCTCGGCTCATCGATGCAATCGATAATCACGCGCTGGAAGAGCGCCGGTGCACATACAAAACCCAGCGTACGGGCAGCACCCGCAACGGCCGGCATCAGACGCGCAGCCTGCGGATTGGTGTTGGGAACCAAGATCCAGCCAACGCGCTCACCCGGCAACGACAGCGACTTAGAATACGAGTAGCACACAACGGTGTTCTCGTAGATCGAGGGCACCCAAGGCACCTCGGCACCGTACACGATCTCGCGGTACGGCTCATCCGAGATGAGCATAATCGGATTCTCGGGATCACGCCGAGCGTTGGCCTCGCGCAGAACATTGGCCAGTCGCGTCAGCGTGTCGCGCGTATATACGGCACCGGTCGGGTTGTTGGGCGAGTCGATGATGACGGCCGCCGTCTTTTCGCTGATCGCCCTGAGCACGTTGTCCACGCTCAGCTGGAACGTGTCTTCATCGGCAGGCGCCTCAACGCACGTGCAGCCGGCCTTCTCAATCCACACGCGATACTCCGGAAAGTACGGCGCGATAACGATGACCTCGTCACCCGGATTGGTAACGGCGTTGAGCGTGCAGGTGAGCGAGGCCGCCGCACCTACCGTCATAAAGACATCCTTACCCTCATAGCTCGTGCCAAAGCGGCGGTTGAGCGATTCGGCAACGGCTGCTCGACATTGCGGCAGGCCCGGTGCGGGGGTGTAGCCGTGCAGCTGGTCACTCGGCAGCTCCAAGGCCTTCTTAATGGACTCCGCCACGGCAGCGGGCGCCGGAACACTCGGGTTGCCCAGCGAAAAATCGAACACGTTCTCCGCACCGATCTGTGCCTTGCGCTCAAGACCATAGCTAAAGATCTCGCGGATGATGGAGCTTTCCGCACCGCGAGCATACATAGTTTCGTTGATCATCTGTTCCCCTTTCGCATAGGCGCTATTGTACGCTTTAGTCGGGCAAAGCGCTGCAGTAATGTTAATTGGGTGTTGATTGGGGACAGACTTAAATGCGTGAAAACGCTCATTTAAGTCTGTCCCCAATCAACAGATGGCCCCATATCGCTCAAAAGAAAAAGCCTCCGCAGGTTTCCCCGCGGAGGCTTTTGTTACAAGGGCTATTTGTCGGTGTCGACGTCGGCATCGGCGTTGACGGCACGGTCATCGCCAGCGTCACCGGATGCCACTTCAGCATCCTCCTGCATGGCCGCCTGCGCAAAAGCTGCGGCATCAGCCGCCAGCTCCTCCTCGCTCATACGAGGCATGCGCTTTTTGGCCGGCATGCCGGCCGCCTTGGCGTTGCGCTCCTCCTTGGCCGCCAGGATATCGCCCTCGCGCTCAAGGTAGGCATCCCACTCGTTGTCGAGCAGGGCGTTCACGGCGTCGCCCTCGACGGTCTCGCGCTCAAGCAGCACCTTCGCCATCAGATCGAGTTGATCGCGACGGGCATCCAGAATCTCGACCGCACGGCGATGGGCTTCGCGCATGATGCGCTGAACCTCGATATCGATGCGGCGTGCCGTCTCCTCGGAGTAATCCTGGTGATCGGCGTAATCGCGACCAAGGAACACCTGATGCTGTGCCTCGCCAAACACCTGCGTGCCCAGCTCCTCGCTCATGCCCAAACGCGTAACCATCTCGCGTGCCATCTTGGTCGCGCGCTCCAGGTCGTTGCTCGCGCCCGACGTGATGTCATCGCACATGAGCTCCTCGGCAACGCGGCCGCCCAAGAACACGGCAAGCTCGTCGAGCATCTCGTTCTTGGTCTTGAGGAAGTGATCCTCCTGCGGAAGCTGCAACGTGTAGCCCAGAGCCTGGCCGCGGCTGACGATCGAAATCTTATGAACCGGATCGGAGTGCTCCAAGATGTGACCCACCAAAGCGTGACCGCTCTCATGATAGGCAATCGTGGTGCGCTCGGCCTCGGTCATCACGCGACCCTTGCGTTGCGGTCCGGCAATCACGCGCTCCATCGACTCCTCGACCTCGTCCATCGAGATCACGGAACGATGGCGGCGAGCGGCCAGCAGCGCAGATTCGTTGAGCAGGTTTGCCAGATCGGCACCGGTAAAGCCAACGGTCATCTGGGCGAGCTTCTCAAACTTAACGTCCTCGTCCATCGGCTTATTCTCGGCATGTACGCGCAAGATCTGCTCGCGACCCTTTACGTCCGGACGGTCGACCGTGACCTGACGATCAAAACGACCGGGGCGCAGCAATGCCGGATCCAGAATATCGGGGCGATTGGTTGCGGCGATCAGGATGACCGACTCGCTTTCCTCAAAACCGTCCATCTCGACCAGCAGCTGGTTGAGCGTCTGCTCGCGCTCGTCGTGACCGCCGCCTAGGCCGGCTCCGCGCTGACGTCCCACGGCATCGATCTCGTCAATAAAGATGATCGACGGAGCCTGAGACTTGGCCTCCTTAAAGAGGTCGCGCACGCGGCTGGCGCCGACGCCCACGAACATCTCGACAAAGTCAGAGCCCGAGATGCTAAAGAACGGCACGCCTGCCTCGCCGGCAACGGCCTTAGCCAGCAGCGTCTTACCGGTACCCGGAGGACCAACCAGCAAAACGCCGCGCGGAATCTTGGCACCCAGCTTGCGATAGCGGTCCGGATCGCTCAGGAAGTCGCGGATCTCCTCGAGCTCCTCGACGGCCTCGTCCACGCCGGCGACGTCCTCGAACTTTACCTTGGGACGCGTAGCCTCGTTAGTCTTGGCGTTGGTCTTGCCAAACTGTATGTTCCTGTTATTGGCGCCCATCATCTGGCGCATAAAGTAGAACATGATGGCGATCAGGGCGATCGTCGGCAGCACGCTCATCGCCAAGTCGCCCCAAAAATCGGGGTCGTTGGTGTTGACGATATACTTGGTGTCGGGGTGCTCCGCCATAAGCTCGGCAAGCGAATCGGAGCCGACATAGGTCGAGGAAAAGCTCTTGAGCTCGCTCGTATCGCCCTTGTCCTTTTTTGTCTTCCAGTAATGACCCGCCACGCTTCCGTCTTGAACCGTATAGGTCAAATCTTCGACGCGATCCTGCTTAATGGCGCTGACCATCTCGCTCGTCGCGAGCTTAACGGTATTGCTGGAGCTGGCAAAACCGGAGCCCATACTAAAGAAGGCATAGCCCAGAAGCGCGCAAGCCAAAAGAAAATACAGCCAGCCCGTACGCGTGGGCTTCTTGCCTCCGGGCATCCCCGGGATCTTAGGCTCCCGGGGAGTCTGGGAATTGTTGTCGTTACGGTCGTCGGGCATCTTACGAATAAACCTCCGGTTTCAAAATGCCCAGATACGGAAGGTTGCGATAGCGCTCGGCATAGTCGAGGCCGTAGCCCACCACAAAGGCATCGGGGCAATGGGTTCCAACATACTTGGGCGTGATGGCCGAGGTGCGGTCCTCAACGTCCTTCCACAGGAAGGCAGCGACCTCCAGCGAGGCGGGCTTGCGGCTCTCAAGGTTCTTCATCAGGTACTTGAGGGTCAGGCCCGAGTCCAGAATGTCCTCGACGATCAGCACGTCGCGACCACGGATGTCGATATCCAGGTCCTTAATGATACGCACGATGCCCGAAGACTTCACACCGTCGCCATAGCTCGAAACAGCCATGAAATCGATGTTGGTCGGCAGCTCGATCTTGCGCATCAGGTCGCCCATAAAGACAACGGCGCCGCGCAGGACCGCGATCAACACCAGATCCTTACCAGCGTAGTCGCGCGTAATCTCCTCGCCCAGGCGAGAAACGATACCTTCGATATCCTCCTGCGTAAACAGAACCTTCTCGATATCCGGATGTTGAGAAGCCATGACAACCCTTTCTTGTGCTTAATCGCCCACACACCGCCGTATGGACGCGAACTACACATTCTAGCAGCGCACGGGGTATATTTTCCAGCCCGCGCATCATCAGCGCGGGAATACCGTCAACGCCGCACAGAAAAGCTGGTGCGAGAAGCTAATCCGCATCAACCACGCGAAGCAGATAGGCCACACGCGTCGCCGCCGTGCACTTAAAGCGTTCGTCCGTGCGAACTCCGACGACCCACACCACGGCACCTCCCGGCGCCGTCCTCACCATGGGCACGCCGGCGCGCTCAGAAACGGGAATGCGAGCCTCACCTAGCAAGTCGGATACCTTCTTGCTTCGGCCACTCATCCCCAACGGGCACATCACGTCTCCCGGTGCGGGACCGTCTACCCACAGGCGCGCCAATCGCGCCTCGGCAGGGATCTCGCCACGCGAGCCCGCCAAGATTCGCTCGCTATCGCTGTCGGCAAAACCCAGGGCAGCCGCGTCCACCAAAGCCGTCACTTCTCCGGCAGCCGCAAGCTCACGGGCGCGGCGCACGATGTCGCATCCCGGCTCAACGGCCATCGGCTCTGCGACCAGCACACGTCCCCCGCCCAACGGCAAACGCCCGGGTATGGTGATCCAATCCGCGACCAGGCCCTCACGAGCCGCCGGTGCCTTAAACGCCAGCATGCCAAACTCTACGCGTGCGTCAATCCCCGCCGGAAGCGTGACCGAGCCGGCGCCCTCGGCAACGCAGGAAAGAACTCGCTCCACATGTCGCATCTCTGGACGAGCGTCCGGATCGATGCGCTTAATCGCCAGCCGCACGATGCGCCGCGCGATTACCACCTCGGCCGCAGCAAGGCGCCTGGCATCGAGCACCAGCGCGCCCGCCGCCTCTTTGCGCAAACAGCTTCGAAACGCCTGTGCCGACAGCTGGGATAGAAACGCATCTTCGTCACCAAGGATCTCACAGGCGGCGCCAATCGTCTTGCACACGCTCGCATTACGCTGCGCCACCACCGGCATCACCCGATGGCGCACGTAGTTTCGCAGATACGAGACATCCTCATTGCTCTCATCTTCGCGCCACGGCTGTCCATGTACCTGTAGATAGCCCACGAGCTCGCCATGAGTTAGGTCGAGCAAGGGGCGCACCACGATATTCCTCCGGCGGGGAATGCTCGATAGGCCAGCGGGCCCTGAACCCTTAATCGCATTCATCAAAAATGTTTCCGCGCGGTCCGAAGAGGTATGGGCAGTACAGATACGCGCCGCCGTTCGCGGTGCCCCCGTCTGGGCGCAGAGCTCGCGAACATACCTCCGCGCCGCGGCATAGCGCACCTCGCGGGCCGCGGCCTCAATATTGCCCGACTCCCCATCAAAATAAGCGTGCTCCACGCACAGCGGTAAACCATATTTCGCGCAGAGCTCACGCACAAAGGCCTCGTCGCCATCGGACGCCTTGCCGCGCAGATGATGGTTTACATGCAGCACATGCAGGCGCTCGCGAGCAATGGGGGCAACACCGCGTCCGTCTTGGATATCCAGCTTTGATGTGCACGCCATAAGAAGCAGTGCCGTCGAGTCCGCGCCGCCTGATACCATGAGCACGACAGGAGCAGCCTGCTGCCTCGTCCGGGTCTCATCGACTGCCCCAGGCACGGCATGGTGTCCATAATGCTGAGATACCGTAGGCATTTGCTTCCTCCTCTATTCGTCCGCACCCATTGTATCCTTTGGAATCTTATGTCTCGTCTGCACCTTCATATCCTCGGCAGTGGCTCTAAAGGCAACTGCGCACTCATCGAGGGCCCGCAGGGGCTCATTATGGTCGATGACGGACTGTCTCGCCGCGAAACGCTCAAACGCATGGCGGAACTCGGACTGTCGGCAGACGACGTGTACGCCCTTGTTGTCACCCATGAACACAGCGATCACATCAAGGGCCTCGATGTCTGGTGCAAGCATTGGAATGGCCCGGTCTTTTCCAGCAGAGGAACGCTCACGTCCAAAGAAAGCCTCGCACATCTACCTGTCGAGGAATTCGACCCAGGTGACGCCCTCTCTATTGCCGGAGTCCACATTCAAACATATTCGACATCCCACGACGTCGTTAATCCCGTCGGCTACCGGTTTGACGCTCAGGGTGATTCAATTGGCTTTGCCACCGACACCGGCGAGTTGTCGAAGCATGCCATCAATACGCTCAAGGACTGTCGCATTCTCGCACTCGAAAGCAACCACGATGTAACCATGCTGCGTCAAGGCGACTATCCTCGCTTTCTTCAGGAACGTATCCTGTCTGTAAAAGGACATCTCTCCAACGATCAGGCCGCCGATGCCGCACGCGCGTTGGTAACCGATCGCACCGAGCAACTTATCGCGATGCACATTAGCCAAGACAACAATCGCCCAAGCCTGACCGTCAAAAGCTACGCAAGCTCCCTCGACGCAACACTCGACAACGAGCTTGGCAGCACCGCCACCCGCGTTGAGGGGCTGCATAAACTCACGATACGTCCCGCCGGGCAATATCGGCCCATGACCATACAGTAAACAGCAAAGGGGGCTGGGAATTACTTCCCAGCCCCCCTTAACGTAGGCACCGATTTTAAAAGCCGATAGCCTTAATCGATGGAAATCTTCGTAACGTTCTTCTTCTCGACAATCTTAGGAACCGTAACGGTAAGGATGCCGTCAGCGTACTTTGCAGAAAGGCCCTCGCTCGAAGCATCCTTCAGGTACACACCGCGCGTCGCGCTGTACGAGCTGAACTCCTTCTGCAGGAAGTTCTTACCCTCGTTCTCCTCGTCTTCCTCGACATTCACGCTAATGGACAGACGGCCCTCGTTAAGCTCGACATCGATATCGTCCTTGGCGACGCCGGTCAGATAAGCGTTGACCTCATAGCCATCGCCCTTATCTTCAACGTCAACGGGGAACGCCTTAGAGGCAATCGAGCTGTTCGCTAGGTCGCTCATATCATCAAAGAGATCAAACAACGAGCTAGCAGAGGGACGAACACCAAAAACCGAACGATAAGGAACCATGCTTGCCATGACTACCACTCCTTTAAGGGACTGCCGAGCCATCTTCTAGGTGGCAGGGACTTCTTTGGACGCTCTAATATATGCCCATCCATTTCTTATATATACAATTTGATATAAAGTTTTTTAAGTCTCTTTATATAAGCATATCTAAGTCTGGTCGACTAAGGTTTTAACGAAGCTAAGGTTCTTTAAACCGTGCCTTAAATACCATATGCGCGGCCTGTCAAAACAGAGCGAAGGGCTTACAATGAGCGCATACACGTTGTTAATGACAACCTAAGGGCATCATGGACGATCAGACCTCCGACAATTCGTTTGAGTCGCTGCAGAACGATAGTTCTGCCTATTCACAGCCCATACGCTACCATCGTCCCCATATTTCCCAAGAGCCCATTAACGATGCGGAACCTGAATATGTAACTCGAAATCGTTATCAAACCCTTGAAGAAACTCAATCGGGTCGCAGACACATGGGAGTCGCCTCGAGCGATCCGGTGTATCTAAAAGATGCCCCCTTATCCAAAAACAGCGCATGCAGCCAGGAGCAAACACAAACACCCACTAAGCAACATCGTAGAGGGCCCCGTCCCAAGCAAACTCTAACGCATTCCGCCCGCTATCTTGAGACGCCTAAGCAGGGGAAATCGATATTTACATCGTCAAACAGACGACGCAAACAGCACCGTCTCCAAATGGCACTCTTGATCATTGCCATCGTGGCAATCGTGCTGGTCATTCATTTTGTTTTCTTCAAATAGAAAAGGCTATTAAGCCATAGAGGCGTTTAGCCCATATCGACCAAACGCAAAAAAGGGGGAGGCCGCGAGGCCTCCCCCTTCTTCAAGTCGATGACGGCTCGGTGCCGTCCACCGGTCAGC
>NZ_JBJXBN010000010.1:0-92841 GCF_046116915.1 Collinsella sp. wc0583
CCCCGCCGACCGATTGCAAGCGGTCGGCGGGGCCATTGTGGCTCTTGACAGCGGATTGGGTCATATGAGCGAAAACCAAGATGGCGAGACGAGGCGCGAACCCCAAGGCGAGAACATCGGCATCATCGCCCAGACCAGCGAGGGCATCACACCCGCAGTCATCTCGATCATCCGCAGCAAGGTAACGGCCGAAGGAGATACAGCGGCAATCTTTGCCCATGCCATGAGCGCTGACGGCAAGACAATCGGCACCATCAAAATTGAGAACGCCGCCATCCAGACGCCCGAAGGCGGCAAGGTCATTGACTATCGCAAGCTCCGTGACGGCATCTACGAGGCAGGCCAAGCCATCGGCACGGGCGACGCCACGGTCGACTCCCTCTATATCAAAGCAGTCGCCAAAAGTACGACCATCGCACCTCCCGAGGTAGCCAAGCCGGAAGACCCCAAGCCCGACGAGACCAAGCCCGCAGAAAGCAAGCCCGCGGAGTCCAAGCAGAACCCCAAGCCTGAGGGCTCAAAGCCGACCAAGGCCGTTGCGGCTTCAACCACGAAAGCCAAGACTACCGGCGTGCTCGCGGCAACCGGCGACACCTCGGGTGCGGCCATCGTGGCAACCGTCCTTGCGGGAACAGCCGCTATCGCCGCAGGCACCATGGCGAGCCGTAAGCGTTCTTAGACGCCTCTGCGCACATGGCAGCTCCCGCGAAGGCCCCGAGCCCCAGCACCGTTTAACAACGCCACCGCCGAGCTCCCCTCCGGCGGTGGCGTTTTCCATATGCGTCCGCAGGGGATGCACGAGATTGTCTTTGGTCTAGCCCAACCGGCATACGCTGGCGTGCGACAATTGGGGCTGCCGATATCACAACACTGAGAGAAGCCCGTCATGGAAGCGCATCAAAAGCAGATAACCGTTTATTCGAATCATACGGAAAGCGCGCCTGTCATCTACCTTCCTGTGGTCGTGGGCGACGGCAGCGAGGTTTATAAGTGTTGCCGAGAGCTCGACTGTCCGCCATTCGCCCTCGTCACCATTGGCGGGCTCGATTGGAATCGCGAGCTGAGCCCCTGGGCATGCGACGGGACCGTACGCGATGCCGAGCCTTTCGGCGGCCAAGCTGCCGATTTTCTTGATGAGCTGCTGAATCAGATAATCCCCCAGGTCGAGTCGTCGCTTCCTCAGCCGCCCACCTGGCGCGGCATTGCCGGTTACTCGCTCGCGGGCCTCTTCGCACTCTGGTCCCTCTGGCAAACCGACGCCTTTGACCGCGCCGCGAGCGCATCGGGGTCGCTATGGTTTCCCGACTTTGTCGACCGTGCCAGCACGGCCCCTTTTGCCGGCAGCCCGCAAGCCGTCTACCTGTCACTCGGCAAAAAGGAAACCAAGACGCCCAACCGCATGATGCGGCATGTACTCGACGACACACGCGCGATGGAAGTGTTGCTCGTCGAGCGCGGCATTCCAACAACGCTGGAGCTCAACCCCGGCAATCACTTTGCCCAAACCGACTTACGCATGGCCCGCGGCATCCACTGGATACTGACACATTAAAAATGGTGCCCACACGCATATACGCATGGGCACCATATCTTGTTTTAGCTGAACGCAGCTGCTACTCAGCAGCCTCCTCAAGCTCGGAGACATCAAACTCAAAGTCGTTACCCGGCAGGATGGCGTTGAGCACAATGCCCACCAGTGAGCCCACGGCAATGCCGGACAGCGAAATGGTCACGCCGCCCAGCTCCAGCACGATGGCACTGGCGGTGCTGTAAGCAATGCCGAGCGAAAGCACGAGCACCAGAGCCGCCACCAGCACATTGCGGTTGTTCTGGAAATCGACCTGGTTCTCGATGAGGTTGCGGACGCCCACAGCGCTGATCATGCCGTAGAGCACGAGCGACACACCGCCGATCACACACGCCGGCATGGCCGCAATGACAGCCGCGAACTTGGGGCAGAACGAAAGCACGATGGCGCAACACGCGGCAATTCGAATTACGCGCGGGTCGAACACGCGCGTCAGGGCGAGCACGCCGGTGTTCTCACCATACGTAGTGTTGGCCGGAGCGCCAAAGAGCGAAGCCAGAATCGTGGCAAGGCCGTCGCCGAGCAGCGTGCGATGCAGACCGGGATCGGCAATGTAGTTGCGCTCGCAAGTCGAACCGATAGCAGAGATATCGCCGATATGCTCGATCATGGTCGCGAAGGCCAGCGGCATGATGGTGATGATGGCCGTCGTGGCAAGACCGCTATCGAACTGCGGCCCAAAGAGTGCAAACACGGTGTTGTCCCACACGATGGGCAGACCGACCCACGGAGCGGCGGCAACGCCCGAGAAATCAACCTCGCCGAGCGCAGCCGCAACGGCATAGCTCACCACAACGCCCAGCAAAATCGGCACGATCTTGACCATGCCACGGCCCCAGATGTTGCAGATGACGATAACGGCAACGCCAATGACAGCCACAAGCCAGTTGGTCTGGCAGTTAGCAATAGCGGAACTTGCCAGGATCAAGCCGATGGAAATGACGATGGGGCCAGTCACCACCGGCGGAAAGAAACGCATGACACGCTTGGCGCCAAACGCGCGGAAGAGCGCCGCCAGCACCGGATAGAGCAGACCGGCACAAGCTACGCCCAGGCAGGCGTAGGGCAAAAGCTCGGTCTCGCCGTTGGGCGCGATTGCGGCATAACCGGCAATAAAGGCAAACGATGAGCCCAAAAATGCCGGCACCTTGCCACGCGACAGGAAGTGGAACAGCAGCGTACCCAAACCGGCAAACAAAAGCGTTGCCGAAACCGAGAGACCGGTGAGCACGGGCACCAGCACGGTGGCGCCAAACATAGCAAACAGGTGCTGCAGACCGAGCAAAAACATGCGCGGGCGGCCGAGCGACGACGCATCGTAGATGGCATCGCTGGCGGCGGGCGTCGAGGACTGGGACATGAGAGTCCTTTCAAAATGGAAGGGCGCTCGAGCATAGCGGATTACCTGCCCGAACGATACGATCCGAACCATTGTACGCGATGCGCCATGTCTCGCACGCGCCGTCACCTGCGAACGTTACCGCTATTTCCAAACGCGCTCGGCAATACGCTTGACCAGCGCGATCTTTGCCCATTGCTCGTCCTCGGTCAGCTTGTTGCCAATCTCGCAGCTGGCAAAGCCACACTGCGGAGACAGATACAGGTTCTCGAGCGGAACATACTTTGCAGCCTCGTGAATACGCTCGACGATGGCATCCTCGTCCTCAAGCTCAGCGGCCTTGGTGGTCACCAGGCCCAACACGACCTTCTTGCCCGGGGCAACGTACTTGAGCGGCTCAAAACCGCCGGCGCGCGGCGTGTCGAACTCCAGATAGAACGCATCGACATTCTCATGCGCAAACAGGTACGGCGCGATGGGATCGTAACCGCCCTCAAAGGCATAGGTAGAGTGGTAGTTACCACGGCACACGTGCGTGTTAATGACCAGGTCGTCGGGCTTGCCCTCGATGGCGGCGTTGTTGAGCGCCACGCCCAGCTCACTCACCTTTTGCAGATCAACCGGGCTCATTCCGGTCTTGGACACAAAGTCGGTATCGCAATAGATGCCCCAGGTGCAGTCATCAAACTGGATGTTGCGGCAGCCTGCAGCGTACAGGTCGGCGATCACCGTGCGATAAGCGGCTGCAATGGCGTCGGCAAGCTCCTCATCGGTCTTATAGACAGCGCGCAGGCTCTCCTGCTGGCCGTCGCAGCGATCGAGCGTGACCTCAGAGAACGTCTGGATCGGCGCCGGAATGGTTTGACGTGCGACCTGACCCTCCCCCTCAAGCGCCTTGACAAACTTAAAGTGCTCGACGAATGGGTGGTTCTCGCCGCTAATGGGACCGGTTACCACGGCGGTATCGGCCGTGGTCTCCTCGTCGTGGAACATATAGCCCGTACGCGAGGTACGGCGTTCAATGCCGTTGAGCCCCCACATAAAGTCGAGGTGCCAGTAACTGCGGCGAAACTCGCCATCGGTGATGACCTGCAGACCGGCGGCCTTCTGCTTTGCCACCAAATCGCGAATGGCATCGTCCTCGACGGCCTTAAGCCCCTCGGCATCAAGCGTGCCTGCCGCATAGGCAGCGCGGGCGTCCTTTACGGCCTGCGGACGAAGAAAGCTGCCGACGATATCGGCGCGAAACGGCGCGTTCGGTTGAATTGAAGTGCTCATAGATATCTCCCTTTGCATTGGTTGCTTTACTGGGACAGAGTATGAGCGCTCATATGGACATCGTAAAATATACGTTTATATCAGTTTGATATAGACGTTTCCTATATCAGTCTGGACTGCCATAAAGAGATTTGACCCGCGCGGAGCACAGCAGCCTAGATATGCTGGCGAATCGCGTCGATATAGGCCTGCCCGTAGCGCGTAAGTGTCGTGTTCTTGCGCGTGATGATGCCAATCTCCATGTACTCGTCTACATCAAGCGGAATCGAGATGATGCCGGGACCGTTAAGCTCATGGCTGATCACACCCGAACACACCGTGTAGCCGTTGAGGCCCATGGCCAGGTTGAACAGTGTCGCACGGTCGCGCACGCGGATATTCTTGCGGCGCTCAAACGTCGAGGTCAGTTCCTCGGAATAGTAAAACGAGTTGTAGCTGCCCTGCTCGTAGGACAGGAAGGGATAGTCCTCCAGGTCCTCGAGCGTCACGCTGGAGCGGCCCGCCAGCGGATGGTCGGCACACACAAAGACGTGTGGCGTGGCGCAGAATAGTCCTTCGAACACGAGCTCGTTGGCCGCCAGCATGCGCTCGATAACCTCGCGATTGTGCTCGGATAAGTACAGGATGCCCAGTTCGCTCTTCATATGCGCGACGTCCTCGATAATCTCGTGAGTCTGCTCCTCGCGCAGGGTAAAGTCGTAGCGCGCGGCATCGAACTCACGGATCACATCGACAAACGCATTAACGGCAAAGGAATAATGCTGACAGCTCACACTAAAGTGCGGCACCTGCTCGGACGCGCCCTTGTACTTGCCCTCGAGCAGGTCGGCCTGGTCGAGCACCTGGCGCGCGTAGCCCAAGAAGGTCTCGCCTTCCTCGGACACAATGACGCCCTTGTTGGTGCGCTCAAAGATGTGCACGCCCATCTCGTTTTCGAGATCGCGGATTGATGCGGTAATCGAAGGCTGCGACACAAAGAGCCGGCGCGAGGCCTCGGTGATGCTGCCGCATTCGGCAACTTTGACGACATACCTGAGCTGCTGAAGCTTCATGGCTTTCTCCCTAGACGTTCGTGACGTCGAAACCCGTCGCATCCATCTGACGCATAAACGGCGGCATCTCCCCCGTCGCGGCGCAGGCGGCAATCTGATGCAGAGCCCCGGCAACCGCATCGTCTGCCGCAGCGCCGATATGCCAGCGCGCGGCAGCCGTGACGGCCTCGTTGGCATTGGCGACTGCAACGGAGTTGGGAACGGCATCGATCATGGGCAGATCGTTATCGGAATCGCCAAATACGGCCACCTCATCGGTCGTCAGGCCCAAAGCGCGCGCCAGCTCCAGTGCAGCGCAGCCCTTGTCCCAACCGGCCGGAAGGATGTCAAGCAGGCGCACTCGATTGTTGGGAAACACAAGCGAGAGTTCCGGCACCTCAGCGGCAACGCGCTCGCGTAGCTCCACGAGCTCCTCACGTGAACGGGCACTCCAAATATTCGCCTTAAACACCGGCGCATCATCGACGACGGGACGGCACGGGGCCTCTTCGCCCTTGAGCCACGCGTTGCCGCCCGACTCCATGGCGCGGCGTACGCGCTCGGGATCGCTCGTCACGCAGTAGGCATCGTTATTCCAAAAGTCATCACCCAGGCTGTAGACCTTCAGATACGTATCGTCGGTCTCCTGCTCCAAGTAGTCAGCCAAACGCATAAGGGCGGCGTTGTCGGTCGCGCGCGAAGCGACCGCCTGACCGTCGACAAACATTACCTGGCCGTTGCAGAACACGCCGGTCGAGAAGCACTCGACGCAATTGCGGAACATCCAGCCCATCGCGGACGGCTGGCGACCCGAAACCGGGCCAAAGTGCAGACCCGCCGCCTGCATGGCATGAATGCCCTCGATGGCGTAGTCGCTGGCGCCGTCATGCCCGGCTGGAATCAGCGTATCGTCCATATCGGTCAGCACAAGTTTAATCATAAGGCCCCCATTCGTATCGGTCCTACCTATTGTAACGACCTGCCAAAATAAACCTGTCCCTTTTTGGCAGGTGCGCTAGTATAGGGAACAACAGATTCGATGCGGGAGTGCCGGCGGTGCAAACCACAAGGCTGAGAGGGCATGGGGCCCAATCCTTTGAACCTGTCAGTTAATGCTGGCGTAGGGAGCATGCCGCCTTTACAGGGGCGCTGTCTATGCACAGCGCCCCTTTTCTATGCCAAGGAGGCATGTGCAGTGATTGATTCGGAACAGCTTAAGCAAAATGTGGTCAAGGCCGTGGAGGAGATTCGCGCCACCAATCCGATGGCCGGCTCCATCACCAACACGGTGACGATCGACTTTGTCGCCAATGCTCAGCTCGCCGTGGGCGGTTCGGCCGCCATGGTCTATCTGCCCGACGAGGGCGAGGCGCTCGTTGCCGGCGGCGGCGCCATCTATCTCAACATGGGCACGCTCTTCCCCATCTACGAGCAGACGATTCCCCGCGCGGCCAAGGCGGCACACGACGCCGGCAAGCCCTGGGTGCTCGATCCGGTGGGCCTGGGCATCGGTAGCCTGCGAACCCAGCTGGTAAACGAGCTCAAGCAGTACAAGCCTGCCATCGTGCGCGGCAACGCCTCCGAGATCATCGCACTCGCCGGCCTGTGGGGTCTTGAGGGCGAGGCAGCTGATCTGAGCCGCGTGCGCGGTGTCGATACCACCGACACGGTCGACGCCGCCCGCGATGCCGCTGTGGCGCTCGCCCGCTACACCGGCGGAGCCGTAGTGGTCTCGGGCGAAGTCGACCTGATTACCGACGGCACGACGGTGGCCAAGTCCCACGGCGGCAGTCCGCTCATGTCCAAGATCACCGGCTGCGGCTGCTCGCAGGGTGGCGTGCTGGCTGTGTACGCCTGCGCTGCCGATCCGTTTACGGCAGCCATCTGCGGCACCGCCGTCTACAACGTTGCCGGCACGCGTGCCGCCGCTGTCGCCGATGCCCCGGCAAGCTTTAAGGTCGCCTTTATCGACGAGCTCTGCCGCGCGACCGCCCAGGATATTGCCGATAACCAACTCGAGCTCGAGGAGGCATAAGCCATGTCCGAGCCCGCAACCAATGCCGGCATGAACACACTCGTCGCCGTGGCCATCGCCCCGTGCGGCACCGGCGATGAACTGTCCGCCGAGGTCGCCGAGGTCGTGCGCGTCATTCGCGAGAGCGGCCTTCCCAACCACACCACCTCGATGTTCACCGAGATCGAGGGCGACTGGGACGAGGTCATGCAGGTCGTGCGCGACGCAACCTTTGTGTTGGCGAGCAAGGGCATCCGCACCGAAGTCGTGCTCAAAGCCGATATTCGACCCGGATTTACCGACAACATGACCGGCAAGCTCGAGCGCATGGAAGCACAGATCAAAAAGCAGGAGGAAGCACGATGAGCATCCGCGACAACCTTGATATCTCGGCCTATCTGGTACTCGGCCCCGAAAACACGCTGGGGCGTCCCGTGAGCGATGTGGTGGCCCAGGCGCTCGACGCAGGCTTTACCTGCATCCAGGTGCGCTCCAAGGTGGCAAGCGCCCGCGAGATCATCGCGCTGACCGGCGACGCCGCGCAGGCAATCGCACAGGCCGGCAAGACCGGTCAGGTCGCCCTGCTGATCGACGACCGCCTGGACTGCGTACTCGCCGCACGCGAGCAGGGCATTGCTGTCGACGGCGTGCACGTCGGTCAGAGCGATATTCCCGTCGAGGTCTGCCGCAAACTTTTGGGCCCCGATGCCATCGTGGGCCTTTCAGCCCGTTGCGAGGAGATGCTCGAGTACGTCAAGACCGCCGACATGAGCCTGGTCGACTACCTGGGCATCGGCCCGCTCCACGAGACCGAGACCAAGCGCGACTGCGGACGCGCAGCAGATGGCTCCATCATCACCAAAAGTTTTGAGGATCTGGCCGCACTCCACGCGGCAAGCCCCGTGCCCATCGTGGTGGGCGGCGGCGTCAAGACGGCCGACCTGCCACAGCTTAAGGCCACCGGCGTCGACGGCTTCTTTGTGGTGAGCGCCGTCTGCAGTGCCGACGACCCCTGCGCCGCGGCCAAGGAGCTTGTCGACACCTGGCAGCAGGCGTAAGTCTAAGCCGAGCAGCTGATCAGCACCCTCATATCTTCAGCAATGGAAAGCGCATCCCAGTTTGGACCTCCATTCCGGGATGCGCTTTCCGCCGAGTCCACGGCAGTTTGCCCTACCCCGCCAGATACGCTTCCAACGCCGGCAAAGTCGCCTCCGCATCGTGGCGGCCGACCTGGTAGATGCGCTCGAGCTCATCCGGTTCGCGGCACAGCGACGGCACCTTCACCGATTCGCTCGGCCGCACCACAAAGATTTCGCCGGCAGCCTCGCGACGCGCCAGGTCATCGAGCGTGGCATTGTAGACCTCATGCCGATGCTCAAGCGCTGCGACAAACTCCGGGTAGTGACGGAACACGCGCCGCAGCATGGGCATCACACTGTTGGGCTGCTTCACAAAGCCCGCCGGCTGTGTGAGCACCACGATATTGCGGTCATACCCCTGCGCAAACAACCAAGCGCTGGGAATGGAATCAGCCACGCCGCCATCCAGGTACTTACGGCCCTCAATGGCAACAGGACGCGTCGCCACAGGAATCGCCGACGATGCCCGGATCCACTCGATATCCCTCTCGTCGCCATAGGGCAGGTCGTGGTAGACGGCCTTGCCCGTCTCGATATCGGTACACACGCACGTAAACCGCATGGGGCAGGCACGATATGTCTCCAGGTCGATGGGATCGCGCTCAATGGGCACCTCGTGATAGGCAAAATCGGCATTGAACATGTCGCCGGTTCGCAACCAGCTTGTCACGCTTGCATAGCGCTTGTCGGCACAATAGGCCTTGTTGTAGCGAATGGCGCGCCCGATCTGCCGCGATTTAAAGTTATAGCCAAACGCCGCGCCCGCCGAGACACCCACCATATGGTCGCAGGTCAAACCGTGCTCCATCCAAACGTCGAGCACGCCTGCCGTATACATACCGCGGTAGCCGCCTCCCTCGAGCGCGAGCCCCACCGTGCGCGTCGTATCCGGCTGTGCCATGCGACCATCTCCGTTCCTGCGTTTTAAAACGGGACAAGTATACCCGTCAACATATATCGTCTCAGTCGCATTTTTATCGGACATCGCATCGTCGCGCTGCCGTTTGTCGAATAATGGCCGCCCACAGCATGTGCACCCATATATAATTGTGTACTGTTGTTTATACTACGCAGTAGTTATCAACAGCGAACATTAGCCGGTAAAGTAGCCCAACAACGCAGCAAGGCGGGGCCTGGATACACGCAAAGCGCCGGACAACAACGCGTGTGCACAACGAGCTCGCCCGACGCAATCCGCCCGACCTCAGAAAGCCGCTTACGACATGGATACTGTCAGCAATTACACCGAAACGCTCGAAAAGACCGTTCGCGACCTTCTCGAGCGTCAGGATGATCTGATTAGGACCGCCTTTACCGACCAGCTTACCGGACTTGGCAACCGCGGCGGCTTTGCTCACTCCTTAGAGGAAATCTGGGAGCAGGAACTGCCCGTGACCATGGCGTTTATCGACATCGATAACCTTAAGCACTGCAACGACATCTTTGGGCATGACGAGGGCAACCGCTATATCTTGCAGGTAAGCCTCTATCTCAAGCTGTATATGAAGGTGGACGAGGCGGCGTTTCGCATAGGCGGCGACGAGTTTGCCATCCTGTCTACGGTTGCGACCGAGGACGACCTCGCCGAACGTCTGGAACACTGCCGAACGGTCCTGCTCAAAAACAACGATTCCGAGATGCCCCACTCGTTTAGCTACGGGGTGTCACATGCCGACCCCGCCCTGGGCGAGGCCCCCAATCGCATGACGCTCGATGCCGACCATCGCATGTACGACTACAAGCTACGTCATGCCGTACACCTTGATCGGCGCAATATCTCGCAAGTCCACACCGACGACTTCGAAATAAGCGATCGCATTTTCGACGCCTTTTCGATGCTCAACGAAGGCCGTTATTTCTTTATCGAGAACTTGGATAAACATCGCACCCTTTGGTCACAAAACGCTTTGCGCGATCTCGGACTTCCTTCAGAGCACATAGACAACTGTCGCGATTGTTGGAAAACGCGCGTCCATCCCGATGACCTTGAGGCTTTTACCGACGACATCGACCAAGTCTATAACGGCTCCAAGCACCATCGAGTCATGCAGTATCGTGTACGTAACGCCACAGGCGACTACGTGCTCTGCCGTGCTCGCGGTTTTCGCATCGATGGGGACGAAAACGAGCCCTCGCTCTATGTCGGCGAACTCGTCAATCATTCCCTTGCCGAGACCGTCGACGCCGCCACGGGGCTTGGAACGCAACGTATGCTGGTCAACGCTATCGATGCCTGTCGCCGTGACCACTGCAAAACAGGGCTCATCGCCGTGCGCGTTCGCGGCACGACGAAGCTCAACGAGCTCTATGGAGCCGAGGCGGTCGACAGCATGCTTGCCGAATACGCAGGCCGTATGCTGTCGATCACCCGCGGTAGGAGTCGCGTCTTCCGTTCACGAAGTGTCCAGTTCGTCGTGCTCAGCAACGCTTTGGACCACGGGGCATTTGAACTCCTGATCCATCGTCTAAAAGAGACCATTTTTGCCCCCGTTCAGATCGCGGGCGGCACCATCACTCCCGTTTGTATTGTCGCCCCGGTCTTTTACGAGCGCCTGGACTACCAAACATCTGCTGTTTTGTGCGAACTCGACCGTCGCCTTCGCACAGCTGGCGGGCTTGTCCCCAACGACAGCCTCCCTATACCCGAGGTCGAACGCAAAAGCGCAATCGCCGAACGCATCGATATGCTCACCGGTCTCTACCGACCCAGCGAGTTTATGCGCCGTGCCAATGCCTTCATCGAGGCGAGGCGCGACGGCGCTTGGTGTATCGCCACCGTCGACATGGGCCACATGCGCCTATTTAACGAATGGTATGGACAGGCCGAAGGCGACCGGATGCTTGCCGATGTGGGCACGGTGCTCAAGGATATCGAGAACGCCGACATGGGCGTCGCGGGATACTGGGGGCAAGACGACTTTTGTCTGCTCATACCCTTTGAGCACGATTTCGTTCACCGAGTCTATATGCGCGTGCGCGAGGCTGTAGCCAAGCACGACGACGGCGTAGGCTTTTGGCCGTCCATGGGCGTATGCCCCATCGACGCTAGCGAGGAAATCACCATCGATGCCCAGGCCAAGGCCATGTTTACCAATCGACGCGCCAAAAACGACTTTAAGGAGCGCATTGCCATTTTCCGCCCCGAGGAATATGAGCATGGGGTTGCGTTCCACCACACGCTAACCGAGTTCCAGTATGCGCTCTCAAACGGCCGCATCACTTACTACCTGCAGCCCCAGGTCGATATGGAAACCGGCGAGATCATTGGCGCCGAGGCGCTCACACGCTGGATTGACAAGGATGGCTCCCTCATTTCACCTGCAACCTTTATCCCCGCTCTCGAGGAAAGCGGCTTTGTAGTAACGCTCGACAAATATGTTTGGCAGGGCGTTGCCGCATGGCTTCGCGAGCGTCTCGATCGCGGTCTTCGCGTGGTTCCGGTCTCCCTCAACGTGTCGCGCGTAGACATTCTTGCCTGCGACGTTGCCGAACATATAGGGGCGCTCGCCGCCCAATACAACCTACCACCCGAGCTCATGCGTATCGAGATCACCGAGACCGCCTATACCGGAGAGTCCGAGGCCGTGGATAAGCTGACCGCAGATCTGCACACCCGCGGCTTCTCGACCTATATGGACGATTTTGGCACCGGCCAGTCCACGCTCGCAATGCTCAAGAACGTGAACGTTGACGTCATCAAGCTCGACCGTACCTTTGTGCCCACCGACCGTGATCAAGGCCGCAGCGCGCAGATCGTGTCATCGATGCTCGAGATGGCGCAGTCGCTCCATCTGCCCGTTGTAATCGAAGGCGTCGAGACAGATGAGCAGGCAAACATGCTACGCCACATGGGCGCCCGCTACGCTCAGCGCTTCCTCTACTACCGCCCCATGCCGGCGAAGGATTTTGAGGCATTGCTCGATGGTGGCAATAACGACTGATACGCTCGCGCGCAAAACGCCACCGTCGAAGGGGGCATTGTCTCCATTAGCTAACTTATATCCCCAATCCAAGCCGAATTGGGGATATGATACAAACCACTGTTCCGCCCAAGGAGGTTATCCATCATGAACGAGTCGTATCGCATGGGCGAGCAATCGATTATTGTCTATCTTCAGCGACTTGCGAATGGCGTCTCGACCGCCGAACTCGATGTTGCCGCGCTGCCCGCTGGGCTACGCGCCGTTGGTGAGCAACTGCAAAAGACGCATGCCATCCTGCAACAAGAGCGCCAGCTGCTTGAGTGCAACGCCTATATCGATTCGCTCACCAATTTGGGCAACCGCGGCGGACTCGACCGTCACGTCGAGCAGCTCTGGCGCAAAGGCGACCCCTTCACCTGCGCCTATATTGATATCGACCATCTCAAGCATTGTAATGATAGGTTTGGCCACGCCGAAGGCAATCGCTATATTCTGAGCATCTGCCGCACGCTCTCCGAAACCATGAAGCATGATGAGATGCTGTTCCGTATCGGTGGAGACGAGTTTGTGCTTATCTCGCTCTTTGCAAACGAGACTGAACTCGAGCAGCGCTTGGAGCAGGTACGTACCGGGCTGATCGAGGCGAGCTCAGGTGGCAAGGCGCCCATGATCGCCAGCTTTAGCTTTGGCTGCTCGCGCGTCGATCCGCTTGCAGGCGATTCGCGTCGCCAGATGACAATGGATGCCGATCGCAAGATGTATCGCTATAAGCTTATGCATCGTGTGCAGCAACCGAAAGACAATGACGTGCCGCAACGCCCAATCGTCGATCAGCTTCCCTGCAACGACCGGGTGTTCCAAGCGATCTCCATGAGCTCCGAGACGCGCTATCCGTTCATCCTTAACCTCGATACTGGAGAATCGCAATGGTCGGTTAACGCCGTGCGCGATTTTGACCTGCCCTCCCAGCACCCTTTTAACTCACTCGACATGTGGCTCGCCCGCGTTCATCCCGAGGACCGCGACAACGTACGCGCCGAGCTCGACATGGTGATAAACGGCACGTGGCACTTCCACTTCATGCAGTATCGCGTAATGGATGCCACCGGAAAATACGTGCTTTGCGACTGCACGGGCTACCGTTTGGACGGCACCGATACCGAGCCCAGCATGTATGTGGGCATTATCATCAACCGAAGCCTAGCGGATACGACCGATTCCGTGACCGGTCTGGGCGATATTCACGCCCTGGTCAACGCCATTGGAGAGATGCGCCGCGTGGCGCGCGAGGCAGGCTTTATTGCCATTAAGGTTGACGATATCGCCGAGGTCAATGCCCGCTTTGGATTCGATGCAGGCGACCGCGTGCTCGCCGAAAGCGCCGCCTGCCTTATGGAATGCTCGCGCGGCAAGGGTCGCCTGTTCCGCTCAACGGGACCAATGTTCGTGGCGCTTTTCGATGAGCTCGGCCCCGAGGCAATCGACGAGCTCGCAAACGAAATCGAACGATTCCTGGGTTCTCCCGTACTCATCGGCTCGCTTGAATATCAGCCGCCCATTCGCGTGGCCACGCTCCATCTGAACAGCGTTGGCCGACAGCCCGTTTCCATTTTGAACGAGCTCAAAGCGTTGCTCGGTAAAGCCGTGCAGGTTCCAGGTACCAAACTGGATTAGCACCGCGCCCGCACCGCCTCCCCCATCGTGCGATAATCCTCTGCAGAAGTCACCAACAGCAGAGGGAGTTTGTGATGAAGGTTCTTTTGGTCAATGGCAGTCCCAAGGCAAACGGCAACACCGCCCGCGCACTCGCCGAAGTCGCCGAGCAACTCAACGCCGAGGGTATCGATACCGAGGTGTTCCAGCTGGGCGCCAAGCCCATTCGCGACTGCATTGGCTGTGGCCAGTGCGGCAAGCTCGATTGCCGCTGCACCTTTGACGACGACGTGGTGAACGAGCTGATCGCTGCCGCCGAGCAGGCAGATGGCTTCGTCTTTGGCTCGCCCGTCTACTATGCGCACCCCAGCGGACGCATCCTTTCGGCCCTCGATCGCGCCTTCTATGCAGGCGGACATGCCTTTGAGCACAAACCCGGCGCCGCGGTCGCCGTCGCCCGTCGCGGCGGCACGTCGACCACCTTCGATGTGCTCAACAAGTACTTCACCATTAAGCAGATGCCCGTAGTTGCTTCCACCTACTGGAACAACGTGTTTGGCCGCGTGCCCGGCGACGCCGATGGGGACGCCGAGGGCCTTGCCACCATGCGAAACATCGGCAAAAACATGGCCTGGCTCCTGCGCTGTATCGAGGCAGGACAGGCCGCCGGTATCAACGCACCCGAGGCAGATCGAGCAACGACCAACTTCATTCGATAGAGCGGCGGAGCATGAATATCCAGATTTTTGGAACCAAAAAGTCTTTCGATACCAAGAAGGCCCAGCGCTTCTTCAAAGAGCGCCGCATTAAGGTGCAGTTTATCGACCTTAAGGAAAAGGAGATGAGCAAGGGCGAGCTCACGAGCGTGATGCAAGCGGTCGGCGGCATCGACGAGCTGCTCAACCCCAAGGCCAAGGACGAGGAGACGCTCGCGCTCATCCAGCACCTCACCCCCAGTCAGCGCTTCGACAAACTGCTCGAGAATCAGCAGGTCTTGGCCGAGCCCATCGTGCGCAACGGCAAAAAGGCCACCGTCGGTTATTGCCCCGATGTATGGGGAGCCTGGGAGTAGCCTGTGTTATTTGCCGGCGCGTGGGTATAAGAGCAGGCGTTTGGCATAAGATTCAACTGTAAGCCATGTCTAACAAAGGAGGGCACATGCCCAACAAACCCGTGAAGATCATCATGCTTACCGGATACCTCGGTGCCGGCAAGACCACGCTGCTCAACCACATCCTCGCTAACGACGGCGGCATCCGCGCCGCCGTGATCGTCAACGATATCGGCGAGATCAATGTCGACGCCAGTCTTATCGCCGACGGCGGCCTTTCCGAGAACGACGACCTCATCCCGCTCACCAACGGCTGCATCTGCTGCACGCTTTCGGACGACCTGGCCAACCAGCTGCAGGGCATTGCCGATTCGGGCAAGTTCGACTACATCATCATCGAGGCATCGGGTATTTGCGAGCCTATCCCCATCGCCTACACCATCTCGAGCTTCTGCGACGAGGCCAAGGTGGGCGGCGAGCCCAAGCTCGCGCTCGACAACATCGTGGCCGTGGTCGACTGCGCCCGCATGTACGACGAGTTCAACGGCGGTCGCGACCTGCTGGCTGAGGATATCGACGAGGACGACATCGAAAGCCTGCTCATCCAGCAAATCGAGTTCTGCTCCACGCTGATCCTTAACAAGACCGATACCGTGACGCCCGAGCAGATCGCCGAGCTCAAGGCCATCGTGCGCAGCCTGCAGAAGGACGCCGTGATCGTCGAGGCCCAAAACGGCGAGGTCCCCATGGAGGAGCTGCTCGATACCGACCGCTTCGACTTTATGCGCGCCTACAACTCCGCCGCCTGGATCGAGGCCATGGAGCATCCCGAGGAGCACGACGACCCCGAAGTGCTCGAGTACGACATCGAGACCTTTGTGTACTCGCGCCGCAAGCCGTTTGACCTGCAGAAGTTCACTGATTTTGTTGAGCAGGAGTGGCCCGACGAGGTCATCCGCGTCAAGGGTCCGCTGTGGCAGACCGGTGATCCGGACATGTGCTACATGTTTGAGCAGGCCGGCCACCAGATGCGCCTGATGGAGAACGGCCTGTTCGTTGACTCCGCGCCCGAGGGCGAGAAGCAGAAGATCATCGACGAGAACCCCGAGATCATGCAAATTTGGGACGACGAGACGGGCGACCGCATGACGAGCCTGTGCATCATCGGCCGTCACGTGGACAAGGACGCGCTCATCGCCTCCCTCGATGCCTGCCTGACCGACTGGCACCGCGCCTAGGTTTATCCAAGCGGGCATTTTTCCGCCTATGTAACTGCCAAACCACCACGAAGGTGCCCTTCGTGGTGGTTTTTCGTTCTGAGCCAAGGAGATTCATGTTCAACATTGTGCTGTATGCGCCCGAGATTCCGGCCAATACGGGCAATATCGGCCGCACCTGCGTGGTTACCGGCACCCGCCTGCATCTGGTGGAGCCGCTGGGGTTTTCGCTCGACGACAAGACGGTACGTCGCGCCGGCCTGGGCTACTGGCAAAACTTGGACGTGACGACCTATGCCGGCTGGGAGGACTTCCTTGCGCGCAATGACCTCTCCCCTGCCGACGAACGCCTGCATCTGCTGACCAAAAAGGCACGCCGCACCTATGCGCAGAGTACCTACCGCGATGGCGACTACTTGGTCTTTGGCAGCGAGAGCTCGGGCATTCCCGAGGAGCTACTCGCTGCAGCGCCCACGTGCTGCGAGCGCATCCCGATGCTGCGCGATTGCGATTCGCTTGACAACGCCGAGGCCTGGGAAACCCACGAGGAATCGCTGGGGCATACCGAGGACAGCCACGAGGCCATCCTTCAACAGGACATCTGCGGCAACTTCGTCAATCCGAACGACTACCGCATCAGCGCACTCAACCTCTCCAACAGCGCCGCCATCGTCCTCTACGAGGCTCTGCGCCAAACAGGCTTTCCGGGAATGTGACAAAGGAACTTTCCCTTTGTTACATTTAAGCGCCACGCCGATGGCACGCACGCCTAATTGATGCTCTAGATAAAGAGCCCTCATTTTTAATCAGAATTAACTAAAGTAAAATGAAGTTAAACGGCGGTGTGAAAGGAGAGCCTTGTGAAATACCTCGAAAACCCGTTTACCCCTAGTTTTGGCGAGGTTCCTGCCCATCTCGCTGGCAGACAACAGATTATTCGGGATTTGGACCGTGCCTTCTTGAGCCAGCGCAGGCGCCCAGAATTGACCTCGATCTTCTCGGGCGCGCGTGGAACCGGTAAAACCGCTCTCATGTCGTCGCTCGCGACAAGGGCGGAATCCCACGGCTGGATAGCCGTAAAGACGACCGCGCTCCCGGGAATGCTTGAGGAAATCGAGCTCGGGACGAAACGTGCCGCAGCCCATCTCATCGACTCGTCCACCCACTTCGAAGTCACCGGCCTCGGAATTGCACCGCTCGGCAGCATCGAGGTCAATCGCGTTCACGATGCCTCAACCTGGCGTTATCGCATGAGCGACATCATCGACCAGCTCAACGAGGCGGGCACCGGTCTGCTCGTCACGGTTGACGAGGTGGACCCGACACTCGACGAGATGATTCAGCTTGCAGCGACGTATCAGCACTTTGTGACCGATGGGAAACGCGTCGCCCTGCTCATGGCGGGACTTCCCAACAACGTCTCGACGTTGCTGAACCACAAGACGGTCTCGTTCCTTCGCCGCGCCCAACAATATCATCTGGGTCGCATTGCCGACTATGACGTACGCGAGGCCTTGATTCGCACAATTCAGGAAAACGATCGCCTGGCAGATGCTGAGGGAATCGATAGAGCCGTTCGCTCGATCTCTGGTTTTCCCTTCCTATTGCAACTCGTAGGCTACCGTGCCTGGGATCTCACAAGCGATTCGAAGGAAATCTCGTCACGCGACTTTGACCTGGGAATCAAAATCGCGCGTGACGAGATGGACGACCGAATCCTTGCGGCAACCTATCGGGAACTCACTGCAGAGGACAAGCGATTCCTCATCGCCATGCTCGATGACGAGGAAGAGTCCACCACCGCTGACCTTGTCGAGCGCCTTAAGCGTTCGCCGCAGCAGGTCTCCCGCTACCGACGCCGCATGATAGATGCCGGCATCATTGGAGAACGCGGGCGCGGAATCGTCGCTTTTGAATTGCCATTCTTCCGCGACTATCTCGCAGCTCAACGCGTGAAATAGAAGTCAATGCGACAAAGGGGTGCCCCTTTGTCGCATCGCCTATAGATAGCGGCCGGTAATGCTCTTGGAGCAGGCCGCGATGTCGCCCGGCGTGCCGGCGCAGACGATTTGCCCGCCCGCGTCGCCACCGCCCGGGCCCATGTCGATCACGTAATCGGCGTTACGGATAAGATCGAGGTCGTGCTCGATCACGACAACCGTGGCGCCCTTGGCAACAAGGCCGTCAAACACGTTCAACAGCACCTGAACATCGAGCGGATGTAGTCCGATCGTGGGCTCGTCAAATACGAATACGGCATCGTCCTGCACGCGGCCCATCTCGCTCGCAAGCTTAAGGCGCTGCGCCTCGCCGCCCGAAAGCGCCGGCGTGGGCTCACCAAGCGTGAGATAACCCAATCCCAGGTCGTGCAAGGTCTGCAAGCGCGTCTGAACTTTCTTGAGTCCCAGTGTGGCGTCGATGGCCTCGTCCACGCTCATGTCCATGAGCTGCGGCAACGTAAGCAGACTCCCGTCCTTGCCCTCGCGATGGATATGCGAAGCCGCGTCTGCATAACGCGAACCACGACATGCCGGGCAGACGATCTCGACGTCGGGCAGAAACTGCACGTCGAGCGATATCGAGCCCGTGCCATCGCACGTAGGGCAGCGCAAGGCGCCAGTGTTGTAGCTAAAGGCACCCGCCTTGTAGCCGGCTGCCTTGGCCTCGGGCGTACGGGCGAAGGCGCGGCGCAGCTCATCATGGATGTCGGCATAGGTCGCCACCGTCGAGCGCACGTTGGCGCCGATAGGCGTGGCGTCAATCAGGTTGGCGCGTGCGATACCCTCGGCGTCGACCCAGCGCACATGGCTTGGCAGGCGCTCGCCAGCTGCCTGGGCTCTAAGCGCCGGAATGAGCGTCTCGAGCACCAACGTCGTCTTGCCCGAACCCGAAACGCCCGTCACCGCGACAAGACGGCCGCGCGGAATATCGACTTCGAGCGGCTTGACGGTATGGATGGCATTAGTTGCCATGCGGATGTGGCCCTGATCAAACATTTCCTCGTCAGTCACCTGCGGGCGCAAGCGCTTGGGATCTGCGCGCAAAAACGGTGCGATGCGGCTGTCCTGCGATTGCTCGACCTCGTCTACCGTACCGGCAGCGATCACGTTACCGCCGCCTGCTCCGGCAACGGGGCCCATCTCGACCAGATAGTCGGCTTCCGCCAGCACGCGCGTGTCGTGGTCGACAACAACCACGGTGTTGCCGTCATCCACCAGATCGCGCATCACGCCCACCAAGCCATCGACATTGGCAGGATGCAAGCCGATCGAGGGCTCGTCCAGCACATAGAGCACGCCTGTCGATCGGTTGCGCACCACGCGGGCAAGCTGCACGCGCTGGCGCTCACCCGTGGAGAGCGTGGCACCGGCGCGATCGAGCGAAAGATAATCGAGACCCAGGTCGACCAGGCGGCGGGCCGCGCTCAAAAACGAATCGCAGATATCCGTCGCCATGGGCCGCATCTCGGCTGGCAAGGATGCGGGCACCCCGCGCACCCACTCAATCGCCTCACCCAGCGTCATGGCCGCCGCCTGCGCCAGATTGATACCGCGCACCTGGGGCTGGCGCGCAGCCTCGGAAAGACGCGTACCACCACAGTCGCGGCATGGCCCCTCGCGCAAAAAGCGCGCAACGCGTTTGAGGCCCTTGTCGTCCTTAACCTTGGCGAGCGCATTCTCGACGGTATAGACGGCGTTGTAATAGGTGAAGTCGAGCGGCGTGGCGCCCTCGCCGTTTTTTGGAACGTAGAGAATGTGCTTTTTAACCGCTGGACCATGGAACACGATGTCGCGCTCTTGAGGCGTGAGCTGGTTAAACGGCACGTCGGTGCGTACGCCCATCTCGCCGGCTACCTGCTTCATCAGATCCCACATGAGCGTACCCCAAGGAAGGACCGCGCCCTCGTTGATGGTCTTTGCCTCGTCGGGCACCAGGCTCGCCTCGTCCACCTCGCGCATGACACCAGTGCCGCCGCAGGTAGAGCACGCGCCGCCGCTGTTAAACGCAAGGTCCTCGGCGCTCGGCGCGTAGAACTCACGACCGCATGCAGGGCACGCGAGCGACAGGCCTGCGGCAACGTTAAGGCTCGGCTCCACACGCGCCCCGCAATGCGGGCACACATGATGGGCGCAACGGCTAAAGAGCAGACGCAGGCTATTGTTGAGTTCAGTCATGGTGCCAAAAGTGGACCGCACGCCCGGCACGCTGGGGCGCTGATGCAATGCGAGTGCCGCCGGCACGTGCAATACCTCATCCACCTGAGCGTGCTCGGCCTGCGTCAGGCGACGGCGGGTATAGGTGCTGAGCGCCTCCAGGTAACGGCGCGAGCCCTCGGCATAAAGAACCCCCAGCGCCAGCGAACTCTTGCCCGAACCCGACACGCCGGCAATGCCCACAAGCTTTCCCAGCGGAATATCGATATCGATGTCCTTAAGGTTATGGACGCGCGCGCCACGCACCTCGATAGCCTGCGGGCTCATCTTCTGTTCCGTCACCTTTATCACCCTACTCATGCCATAAAACTCGATCGCGAACGTACGCGCCCAGCATGGGCACGGTAAACCGGACGAGGCCGTATCCGGCAGCCTCGATGACGCGCTCGCGAATCAGGCTTGCGCGATATTTACTCGCCCAGCTCTGAGTGCGATCGCAGCGCTCAATGATGTCCGCCATTCGCGTCGGTTTACCCTCGTCAGCCGCCATGGCCTCGATAAAGAGGCGCTGCGGACTGCGCAACCCGTAATACAAGGGAGCGTCGACCGCTTCATAGAACTCGGAGACGGCATCGGCGTAGCCAGCCTCGACATCGCGCCTTTCAATGACTTGCGAGTTGCGCCGGACAGCAGACCGCCACATGTAATAGCCCACCAGCTGAACCATATAGGGATGCCCCATGCTTTTGCGCGCCGCAAGGTCCGCCGTCTCCGCGTCAACGTAAAGACCAGCGTCTTTGACCGTCTGGATATACGAATCGCGCACCTTGGGCAAAGATATCGCCCCCAGCGTACGCTGCTGGGCACGCCGCAAAAACGTCACGCTCGGCTCTTCGAGCAGATCGTCAACCATACTGGGTAAGCCGGCAAAAACAAGCGCAAGGCCGCGCTGGTCGCTATCGGACAAGCCCGTGGCATCCTGGTCTCCGAGCACCTGCTGATAGAGAACGGCAAGAGCCGCCAGCTCCTCGATAGACGCAGATTGAGCCTCGTCAATCGCAAACAGTATGCCCTTGCCTGGACCGAGCTTCTTGAGGCGCTCGTTGACCAGCCCTCGCAACGTCTCGCCCTTTGCTCGCGCCGCCTCGACTGACATCCGCCCAAACGACGGACCGAACTCCATTGACGTTACAACGGGTTTATTCGAGCGAAGCGCGTCGGCCAAGCGGTCGCATAAGCCAAGCGAAGCGGAATCGGAGACAACCGCCCATCCGCGCTCGCTGGCCAGACGTTGCAGCTCCCGCAGGAGAACTGTCTTGCCGCAGCCGCGGTTTCCCGTAATGAGCATGAGCCTGCCCGGCGCTCCGGCGCCGTTATCGAGCCCTTCCGCAAAATCTTCGATGACCGACTCGCGACCGATGAGTATCGGAGGCCGCTTGCCAGCCGTGGGCTTAAAGGGATTTGGATTCATGTCGGTCTCCTCGGATTGGCAAACCCTGGTAATAGTTATACCAACTTATACCGAGTTATACCAATAACATGTGACAAAGAAACTGTCCCTTTGTCACATGTGGCCGAAAAACTCGGCGTCTGCTGCTCGCCAGGGGCGGAAGGTGGCGGGATTGATCTTTACGTGCGCCGCGGCGGGCACGTCGTACCATTTGACCGTGTAACCGGCGCCGTGAGAGCAAAAGACCGAGTCGGGCGTGTTGGGCAGATCGGCCTCGGGCTCATAAGCGGCAGTCTCGATTACGCGCTCGGCATCATGGCAAGCCGCATAGCCGGCAAACTCCAGGTACAGATGTCCGCGACCGCTCGTGTAGGCAGCCACCTCCAGCGCGTAATCCTGCACCTCGGATGCCGGCACGCGACCCATAAGCTTCGCCCGGTCTCCCGCCATCGTCGGCGGCTCGTACTCGGCACCCATGCGCGTGGCATCCGAGAGCGCCCGGCCCACGCACTCCCCCGGCACCTCGAGCTCAAAGCGATACCACGGCTCCAACAGCACCGCCGCGCCGGCCTCACTCGCTTGCATGAGCCCCTGGCGAATCGCGCGATACGTGGCCTGGCGAAAATCACCGCCCTCGGTGTGCTTGGCATGCGCGCGGCCGCCCGTGAGTGTAATGCGCACATCGGTGATGGGCGAGCCCGTCAGCACGCCCAGGTGGTCGCGCTCCATGGCGTTGGTGAGCGCCAAACGCTGCCAGTTAAGATCGAGCTCGTCGGTCGAGGTCACGGTGCCAAACTGCACGCCCGAACCCGCTGCCAACGGCTCCAGGCGCAGATGCACCTCGGCATAGTGGTGCAGCGGCTCAAAGTGGCCCACGCCCTCGACCGGCTGCGAAATAGTCTCCTTATAGAGAATGCCGCCAGACTCAAACGCAACCGAAAGGCCAAAACGATCGGTCAACACCCGCTGCACGACCTCGAGTTGCACAGCGCCCATCAACTGCAAATGAATCTGCTCTAGATGCGTATTCCAGCTTACGCCGAGCATGGGATCTTCGTCCGCCAGCTCAGTCAACGCTTTGAACACCGCATGGACATCGTGTTCGCCCGGAAGCACCGTATAGGTGAGAACCGGCGCAATGACGGGCGCATCGCCCGCGGGCTCCGCGCCCAGGGCGTCCCCTGGGCGAACATGCGCAAGACCCGTCACAGCACAAATACCGCCAGCAGCAACTTCTTGGGCAAGCTCATACTTTTCGCCGTTATAGATGCGTACCTGATCGACCTTCTGCTCCCATGCCTCGGCGCCGGAACGTCCGTCAATCATCTGCTTGGCATGCAGCGTGCCGCCGGTCACTTTAACCCAAGCCAAGTGCTCGCCGCGATCCCCGCGGCTGACACGATAGACGCGCGCGGCAAACTCCGGAAGCCATGCCTGTTCACGCATCAGCGCGCATATGCCGTCCAGCAGCTCGTCCACGCCTTGGTCCTTGAGCGCCGACCCGGCAAAGCAGGGAAAGAGTTTGCGCTCGGCAACCATGCGCGACAGCGTTGCGACAGAAAGCTCGCCCGCCTCAAGAAACTCCTCGAGCGCTTCTTCGTCTAACGCGGCAGCGTCCTCCTGAACGGCCCCGCCCGCCAGCAGTTCGCTGGCATCCAAGCAGCCCTCGGAGAGACGTTGCCCAAGTTGTGCCAGCAAAACATCGCGGCCGGGATTCTCCAAATCGATTTTATTGATATAGATGAACGTCGGGATGTCATAGCGCGCAAGCAGGCGCCACAGGGTTTCGGTGTGCCCCTGCACGCCGTCGTTGGCGCCCACAACTAAAATCGCGTAGTCCAGCGCGCGCAATGTGCGCTCCGCCTCGGCCGAAAAATCGACATGCCCCGGTGCATCCACGAGCATGACGTGGGTATCGCCATGGTCGAGCACGGCCTGCGACGAGAAGATCGTAATGCCACGCTCACGCTCGATCGCGTTCGTGTCCAGATGCGAATCGCCATCGTCCACGCGGCCGCGCTTGCGAATGCGACCCGCGTTGAACAACATGGCCTCGGCCAGCGTGGTCTTGCCGGCATCGACATGCGCCAAGATTCCAACGACCGCTTGCTTCGACATGGCTCTCCTCTTATTGCAAGCCCATCGCACGCGGCAACGGGCATCCTCGTTCCAAACTGGATGATACAATGTACGGGCCGGCGGGCGAAGCGAGCCCTATCCCCCGACCGAGCTCATCGCCCCGCGTTGCCGCGCAGCGATTTTCGTAGGTTCGCGCCTTGCGAAAGCCGGCACCTCCCCTTTTTGTCTGCCCGGGCTCATCTGGGGCGATAACAACGCGAGCCCCACAACAACGCGTTTTACCAAAAATGGCCCCACTCGGGGCCATTTTTGGTAAAACGCTGGTATGTGGCTCGGCCTTTATGCCTCGCGCAGCCAATCAAACGCGACGCGCGGCGTACCGTCCGACACATATACGATACCGGCGCGCTTAAACCCGGCCTTGGCGATGGCTCCCTGCATGGGTAGGTTGTCCTGATGCGTGTCGATGCGCAGGTGATCGGCGCGTTCCTTGGCAAAGGCAAACATCGCAGCCGCGATACCGTGCGCGGTGCCATCGGACGCCACACGGTGCAGCACAGCATACGGGGCGTCGCTGCGCCACTGGCCGCCCTCGATCACATCGTAGGAACTGTCCGGCCCCGGCAGAATGGCAAACGTCGCCACCACGCGTCCGTCTTCCTCGCACACATAGCTGCCACCGGCGGCGATATCGGCAGCCAGCTGCTCGCCCGAAGGCGTGCCCTCGGGCCACTGCGTCGTGTTGCCATGTGCGCGCATAAAGGCGCGGGCCGCGTCATAGATGGCCATGACGGCGGGAATGTCGGTATCGAGGGTTTTTCTGATCATCACGCGGCGACCTCACGTTTATTGGTATCACTTTGATTGAGCAATGATACCAACGTTTGGAGAAGGGCGCGAAGCAGATGGGAAGCAAAAAGCGAGCCGCCTGGTCAAAGGCCAAAAGCGAGTTTTTGAGCGCTGCTACTGGCGGCGATATGAGCGACCTGTTTGCACGCGAGGACGAGCGCCGCGACGCCCTGGACGCCGAGCGCGATGAAGCCTGGCGCTACAAATCGTGCGAGCGCAAAAACCGTTACGACACGCGCGCCGAGGCCGAGGCAGTTATGGCCGACTGCGAAAACCGCGGACGCCGCGGGCTGGCCTGCTACAAATGCGAATACTGCGGCGGCTGGCACTTGACGTCGCACCCTTGGAAATAGGCGCCGCATCGGCACGGCATTGACGGAGCGCCAGCCATCGCACGCAAGCTACGGGCGCGGCGGCACCAACACATCGTAGCGAACGGCCTTGCCCGCAAGTTGATAGCTCGGCTTAACGCCGGCAAGCAGCGGCCCCTTCACCGGCCGCTTGATAACGACCTTGCGCGGGCGCGCCGCAAGCGCAGCTTCGACCAGCGTCTCCTCATCGGCGCACGGCTGCTCCAGATGGTGCAAGAGTTGGAACTTCTTTTTCACCGCCGCGCTCTTGGTGCGCTCGGGAAACATGGGATCCAGATATACCACGTCGGGGGCGGCAAGCTCGCCCCGCCCGATCAGCTCAGCCGTATGGCGAAGGCCGGCAATGCTGTCCTCGCCCGCATGTAAGCGCATGCGCGACACGGCAGCCGCAAGCGCCGGATCATCTGCCGCGCGATCCAGGGCATCCTTGAGGAGCGCCGCGATCACGCAATCCTGCTCATACAGATCGACGGTAAAGCCCGCGGCCGCCAACAGCAGCGAATCCTCGCCAAAGCCTGCCGTGGCATCAATCGCCCATGGGCACTCGATGCCTTTTGCGCGCGCAGCCTTTACCAACAGCTCTTGCTGCAGACGGCCCTGCTTGAGCCGCGGAAGCATGCGGTCAAAATCGGCACGCAGCTCCATCGTGCCGTCGGTGAGCGTGAGGCCCTCGGACTTCCCGATCAGCTCAAGCCCCGCGGCCCGAGCAACAGAAAAGGGATCGACGACGCCCATGGGCACTCCTTAGCAAGCAAAACGAATACGCGAGTGCCGTTTATGCCAGCACCCAACCGTCCGCTATTGTCCCACATGCGACATGGTCCACAGCATCGCAATGCAAAGCACCGCCATCAATCCCGTGCACACGGCAGCGATCACAGAATCACCCATGCGCCTTCCCAACGACTGCGGCTCACGCACTTGCCCTGCTCCGTACATCATGACTCCTCCTTGAGACCAGCTCCTTGTTACGGCCTCATCATCGCAGCGCCGCACATGGGCTGCCATCGATTTGGCTTACGTCCAGCTTTCCTTTTTGAAAGGTTGGACCGTACAGGCAAGAGACGCTTTCAAACGCATGCATCGCCCCGTTGAACTACAATGTGCTTCACGATATGTGCCGCAACCTGGGTGCGACAGATTCTCCGCGCCCGCATCGAAAGGACCAGCTATGAGCGCCGCTCGCAAGACACTCAAAATCCTTGCCCTGATTTATTTTGTTCTGGGCATCGCCAGTCTCGTCATTGGAATCGCCGGCATCGCGACCGGCAACCTCGATTCCACGTACGGGTCGAACGCCATGCTCGCCGCGGTCGTGCTGGTCGCCAAGGGCCTCATCGATCTCGCCGCAGGTGTTGCGGGCATCAAGGGCGCCAACAAGCCTTCGCAGGTGGATGCTGCGTTTAAGCTCGGCATCGTTGCCGCAATCGCCACGATTGCGCAGGCCGCGCTCACGCTTCCCGCGCTCGGCGGCAGCGCCGTCAATATCGTCGCCTTTGTCATCGTGGTGTACGACCTGTTCTTTGTTCAGCAGGCACACGCCGTTAAGGCCGAGAACAAGGACCGCCTGTAAGCGCTCGCTTCTCATAACCTCTGCAGCCAAGCAACTAAAAAGGGCCGATCGCGCATCTCCGCGGTCGGCCCTTTGCGTTTGCCCAGATAAAACCTGCCAAAATAAACCTGTCCCTTTTTGGTAGGTTAGCAGTGGCGGTACTCGGCGATGATGAAGTCGATATCGGTCTGGAGCGTGTCCAAATTTGCCAGGCGCTCTTTGTCGGCAGGGCGTGTGCGGTAGTAGTACGGCGTCATCTGGAACACCGCCTCGATGTCGGCCTGGGTCTGGAGCGTAATATTCGCAGATACCCGCTGCGTTCCGACCAACTCGAGCTCGGTAGTCTTCGGCAGCTTCTCGTCGTTAAGGTACGGCGTATCGTAGAGCACTTCCTTAAGCCCAAACAGATGACGGGCACCCGGCACCACGGTGTAGAGCGAGCCCTCCGGCGCCAGCACGCGGGCAAACTCGCGCTCGTTAAAGGGAGCAAAGAGCTCGGTCACCATATCGAAGGCGCCATCGGCCACGGGGATGTCCTTCATGTTGGCCACGAAGTAGGTCGCATCGCCGCGCTTGGCGGCAAGGCGCACCATCTCTTTGCCCAGGTCAAAGCCGTAAGCATCCACGCCCGGCACCGCGCCCATGGCGCTGGTGTAGTAGCCCTCGCCGCAGCAAATATCGAGCAAGGTCAGTTGCTTGCCCGTATACGCCCCGTGCTCTGCCGCCCGCTCGTGCACCAGCTCGACCATCGCATCGCGCAACGGCGCATAGTAACCGCGGTTCAGAAAGTCGCGACGGCTGCGTGCCTGCGACTTGGGATCGCCCATGGAGTCGCCGCTCTTGGACGAGCGCAGGAGATATAGATAGCCCTCGCGCGCACGGTCAAACCGGTGCCCACCCGCGCATGCAGCACCGCGTTCGTCATCCACCAGCGGCTCATGGCAAACGGGACACAACAACATGGCAACTCCTTAGCGCGAACAACACAACGCCCACCATTGTCGCACGCCTTCCCCGCCTAGTCATTGGGGACGTTCTTGAATGAGTAATCGTTTTAGAACGTCCCCAATGACTAGGCGATTAGGAGTATCATCGTCTGCGCAAATAAGCACAAAAGAGCATGTTAGAGATTGAGAGCGTATGGCTGACACCGTATCTAAGCACATTGACATGACCACCGGATCGCTGTGGCGCAATGTTCCCCTGTTCGCCTTCCCTGTGGCCGCCACGAGCATCTTGGAGCAACTGTCGAACCTCATCGCCACGGTCATCATCGGTAACTTCTCGGGCGACCAGGGAACCCTCGCCATGGCGGCGGTCGGCTCCAATGTTCCGCTTACCAGTCTTATGCTCAACCTGTTTATTGGCATGTCGCTTGGCTCCAACGTGGTCATCGCCAACGCTATCGGCCGCAACGATCAGAACATGGTCAAACGCGCCGTCCATACCTCGATTCTTATGGCACTTGTGGGCTTTGTCGTCATCGCACTGGGCGAGATCTTTGCCGAGCCCATGCTCGCCGCGCTCAACGTTCCCGCCGAAACCATGCCGCTCGCTTCGCTCTACCTACGCGTCTTTTTGCTCAGCATGCCCTCGATCTTGCTTTACAACTTTGAGGCCGCGATCTTCCGCTCCGTCGGCATCACCCGCATGCCGCTGCAGGCGCTTGCCGTGTCCACCGTCCTCAACATTGGCCTGGACCTCATCTTTGTCCCCGTACTCCACTGGGGCGTCGCGGGCGTCGCCATCGCCACCGCCATCGCCTACACCGTCAGCGCCGCTACGCTCTTTATCCGCCTGCTCAAGACCGACTCCGTCGTCCGCGTCACCCCGCGCGACCTGGCTATCGACCCCGTCGCCCTCAAGCGCATCGTCAAGATCGGCCTGCCCGCCGGCATCCAGAGCGCCGTCTTTGCCGTCGCCAACATCATCATCCAGTCTGCTATCAACAGCCTGGGCACCGAGGTCATGGCGGCATCGAGCGCCGCTATGAGCTTGGAGTACGTATGCTACAACCTGCTCAACAGCTTTAGCCAGGCTTGCACAACCTTTGTGGGACAAAACCACGGTGCCCGCCAGATCGACCGCTGCACCAAAACGCTCAAGGTCTGCCTGGTCGAAGGCGGTATCGTTGCACTCACCACGATTGTCGTCATTGTCGGCCTGGGGCGCGAGATCTTGTCGCTGTTCAACAGCGATCCCAACATCGTCTCGATCGGCTATATCCGCGTGTGTTCGATCTTCCCGGCGTACGCCTTTAGCATGTTCTACGAAAACATGTCCGGCTACCTACGCGGCTTTGGTATCTCGCTCACGCCCGCCCTCATCACCATGATCTGCGTCTGCGGCATCCGCTTCTATTGGGTGTTCTGCGTGTTCCCGCACTTCCGCACCTTTGCGAACATCATGATGGTCTACCCCATCAGCCTGGGCACCACGGCGTTCTTTATGGTCGTGGCGGTACTACTTTGCCACCCGGCACGCACCTATCGCGCCACCCAAGCCAAAGCGACAGCCCGCTAGACACCGCACTCAACGCCACGCCAGTCATTAATTGACAATATGCGAGCTCATATAGTCGATAAAGCGCCTCGTGGCGATAGGCATGGTATCCCAGCTGCGCCAAGCTGCCACTACGTCGCGCGAGGGAGCATGCACGATGGGTCGCACACGAATATCGGCTCGCATGCCCTCCACAGTACGACGGTAGAGCATGCTCACGCCTAGGCCCTCCGCCACCATCGCCATGATGGTGTAGTCGTCAGTCACTTCACTCGTCACGTGCGGCGACAGCCCATGTGTCGCAAATGCATCGAGCACCAGGCTCTGTTCGCCCTCATCCAGCAGCACAAAGGGCTCGGACGCCAGGTCGGCGAGCGTCACCTTTTCCTTTGCCGCCAGCGGATGCGCAGCCGGCAGCAGCGCCACCAACTCGTCGTGATAGACCACACGCTTCTCGAGGCCTGCGGTAAACCCGCGCGCCGTAAAGCAAAAATCCACCACGCCGTCGTGCACCCACTGAGCGTTGCGCGTGTAATCGCCCTGCTTGAGGGTAAAGCGTACGCCCGGGTGCAGCGTACCAAAGTCGCGGATCACACGCGGCAGCACGGTACGGCTCACGTTGGTAAACGTCGCGATGCGAATATCGGTCGACGAAAGCCCCAGCAGCTCCTGGCGCTTGCCCTCGAGCTCGGCCTCGGCGGTCACAATCTGGCGCAGGTACGGCAGATACTGCTTGCCATCGCGCGTAAGCGAAACGCCCTGCTTTCCGCGCTCGATAAGCGTGGTGCCCAGCTCGCGCTCGAGCGCCTTGACGGCCTGGCTCACCGCACTTTGCGTATAGCCCAACTCGTCCGCCGCGCCCTTAAGACTGCCGCGATCGACCACCATACAAACAATCTGATACCGCGATGCCATCGTGCCTCCACATCAATGCAGCCGTAAAACGTTTTGCCAGCGCTTTTCCTAATGACATTAGCATTTCTTAATCATACTGAAGATACATTCGCTTTACTACATCCACATCTGGGAGCAGAATCCTTTTTACGAAACCGTTCTGTAACAAAAGGAGTCCCATGGATCGCAAAAAAGCAATCGCGCTCTCATTTTCCGTTCCCGTCGCATGGGGCTTTTCGTACCCCCTCATGAAGATCGGCATGGACAGTATGAACGCCACGAGCATCGTTGCGCTGCGCTGCATCATCGCCTTTGTGGCTTGCCTGCTGCTCTTCCACAAGCGCGCTTTCCGCATCAACCGCGACCTTATGGTCCGCGCTGCCATCATCGGCGCCATTATGGCAACCGAACTCACCTGCATGTGCCTGGGCTCCAGCCTCACCTCCGCCTCCACCGCCGGCTTTTTGCAGAGCCTGACGGTCGTGATCGTGCCGTTTGCCAACGCCGCCCTGCTGCGTCGTGCCCCCGAGCGCAAAGTGCTCGTCGGCACCGCCATCGTCACCTGCGGTATGTTGCTGCTCTCGGGCGCCGACTTCACCAGCCTGAACCCGGGCGCGCTCATCATGCTGCTCTCCGCTTTTGTCTATGCCGGCCATATCATTGTGGCGAAGCGCTTTGTCGAAGATGTCGACCCGCTGGCCCTGGGCGTTTGGCAGCTGGGCTTCGGCTGCTTATTCTCGGGTATCGCCGCATTCACCTTTGGCGGTTTCACGCTTCCCGGCACGCCGAGCGAGATTGTCGTTGTCGTCGCGCTCGCACTCATCTGCTCTGCCTATGGCTTTATCACCCAAACGCTCGTGCAGCCCCACGTGCCTGCCGAGACCACCGGCTTCGCTTTCTCGCTCGAGCCGGTCTGCTCTGCCGTCTTTTCGTTCTTCCTGGTCGGCGAGGTCCTGAACCCCATCGCCTTCTTTGGCGCCACCCTCATCCTCACCGGCGTCATGGTGGCAACCGTCGAGCTTCCGCGCCTCCGTGCACATGGACAGGCCCGTATGGCAGGAGCGCCCGAGCGCGTCTCGTAGACCCCGTTCTTCATACAGCCGTGTCATAAAGGCAACCGGTGCGCCTTTACAATAGATGCCAACAGAGCATCTACCATAAAGGAGCCCCATGGACACCGCAACCCGCGACCACAACATAGCAACTTGGTTGGGCGATGCGCCGCAGCCGGTACGTGACACTACGAACCAGCTGCTCGAGCGCATCGCCCTTTTGCGTGCCGAGCAGACTATCTACCCGGCACAAGACGACATCCTCAATGCCCTCGCCTACACGCCGGCCGACCAGGTCAAAGTTGTCATCTTGGGTCAGGACCCTTATCACGGTCCCAATCAGGCCATGGGACTGTCGTTCTCGGTCCCCGCAACGCAAACCAAGTTGCCGCCGAGCCTGCGCAACATCTATAAGGAACTCAAAGCCGATCTGGGTTGCCCCATTCCCGCCACGGGAGACCTAACACCATGGGCACAACAGGGCGTCCTGCTCCTCAACACCACGCTCACCGTGCGCGAGCATGCCGCGAACTCGCACGCCAAACTGGGCTGGAGCACCCTGACCGACTACGTTATCGAACGCTGCTGCCAGCTGCCCCAGCCGGTAGTCTTTTTGGCATGGGGTCGCTTTGCCCAGCAGATGGTCGAAGGCAAGCTCGCCGCAATCGGCGCGGGCAAAGCAACCGGCAAGTTCTGCCTGGCCTCTACGCACCCCTCGCCGCTTTCGGCCAACCGTGCCACGGCAGAACTCCCCGCTTTTATGGGGTCGCGCCCCTTCTCCGCTGCCAATCGGCTACTCGAACAGCACGGCTCGACCCCCGTCAACTGGACTTGCCTCAGCTAAAAATCGATACATCAAAACCACCCCTAAAAGGGGTGGTTTGCTCTTAGGGTATAACCCTTGGATTTCCGGCACGCGTCTAAAGGCGCCGGCCCTCACGGGGTTCGGGCCGCACTGCAGATTGACCCGTGACGGGCCGGTCAAACCGGCGCTATTTACGCCCCGGCCCCCTATCGAAGGGGTCCTCGTACTCCTTGACGCTCAGCCGGTCGATCGCGATGTCGGCCTTCTCCTGCTCCCGGATGTACTTCGCAATGGTGGCCTCGTTCAGGCCGACGGTGGACACGTAGTAGCCCTCGGCCCAGAACTTCCTGTTGCCGAACTTGTACTTCATGTTCGCGTGCTTGTCGAATATCATCAGCGAGCTCTTCCCCTTCAGGTAGCCCATCACGCTCGATACGCTGTACTTCGGCGGTATCGCCAGCAGCATGTGGACGTGGTCGGGCATCAGGTGCCCCTCGATGATCTCTATCCCCTTGTACTGGCAGAGTTTCCTGAAGATCTCCCCAAGGTCGGACCTTATTTGGTTGTAGATGACTTTGCGCCTATACTTCGGCGTGAACACGACGTGGTACTTGCACATCCACTTCGTGTGCGACAGGCTGTAGGCCTTCTGGGCCATACGCCACCACCGCCCTCTCGACTCGGATTCCTTGCGGCCTGAACAATCGCAAGTGTCCGGCGAGGGGGCGGCTTTGTAAAGCCGTTTGGCCCCACCCGCATAGCGGGTGGTTTCTGATGCGGCGCGCTGCGCGCCCCGCACAGGCTAAAGCCCGTAAATCAAAAACGCGCCCGACGGCTTTCCATCGGGCGCGTTTCCTATTCGGGCCAAATAAATTGTGTGCGGCCGGCCTCGCCGCCATCGATCAGCAGGCTCTGCCCGGTCATAAACCGGTTGGTCACGCCCACAAAGTAGATCCACTCGGCGATCTCTTGGGCGGTGGCCCAGCGTTTAAGCGGCGTGAGCTCCATAATCTGGTTCCACAGGTGTTCGTCTTCCATCACGCAACGGTTGAGCGGCGTGATAACGCCGCCCGGGTCCACACTGTTGGCGATGGCCTGCGGTGCCAGGCGGTTTGCAAGGTTCTTGGTGTAGGCGATAACGCCGCCCTTGCTGGCAGCATAGGCAGGAAACTCCGATCCCGTATGTCCGCTCGCCGACCCCACATTGACCACGGATTTGATAGCCAGTGTCGGCTTGGCGGCAAGCCCCTCCCCCACAAAGGCGTAGTGCTCGGTCACGTTGATGGTGCCACGCAGGTTGGCAGCAATATCGTCGGCCGAATCCTGCGTACCAGCAACGTTCACGATTACCTGGGGTTCAAGGTCGCCTGGAAACGAGTCAGGCTCGCGGACATCAACGATCAGATGGCGGTAGCGCTCGTGTTCGATCGCCGCCGGCAGCAGATCAAAGCCCACGACCTCGTGGCCCTCGTCCAAAAAGCGCTGCACGCACGCGGCTCCGATACCGCCCGAAGCGCCCGTGATCAAAACCCGCATACTTGCTCCTTAGGCGGTTGCGTGGCGCTCGAGGTACTCGGAACCCACATTCTCGCGCTCCCAGCCGCGCACGACCTTGTAGCCCACGGGGCTCAGGAAGACCTCGCACAGCAGCTCGGCGACAGCGCCGGTCAGCGAACACATAAGGACCTGCACCCAGGTCCAACCAAAGAACGTGTGGCTCACCACAATGGCAAAGACCAGGTTGTCGATAAACTGGCCAACACCCGTGGACACATAGGAGCGGAAGGCAAAGCTCGCAAAATTATTCTTTTTGAGCATACGGCCGAGCGACTGGTTGAGCGTGGAGTTAACCACGGCAGAAACGAGCATCGCCAGCGAAGAGCCCAGCACCACGTACCAGGTGCCGCCGATGGTGGCGTTGAGAGCAGTGTTGACCTCGATCATGCCCGTGTCGTAGTAAGCGCCCCACATGCCGGGCGTGAGCGAGCATGCCCAAAAGCACAGGCTCACGGCCAGGTTGACCAGCAGTGCGAGGATAGAAATTTTGATGGATGCCTTGGCGCCAAAGCGCTTGCAGATCATGTCCTGGCACAAAAACGAAACCCAGCTCACCACAAAGCCGCAATCGAGTGCCAGATATGGCAGACTGATAAGCTCTTTGTTGGCCAGCAGGTTCATCATGATAACGCTCACGAAAAACAGCGAAACCGTTGCCGCGGGAATGCTCCGCAACAGGACCTTGTAGTCCTCCATGACCTTCTTGATCATTATGTACTCCTTTGGTTTTAGGTTTAACGAGCAGGATATCGGACCCGAACTGCTCGGACGCCCCGGTCTTGAGACGACGGTGGGTATGATAGCCGCTCACACGGCATCAGGCAAGTAAATGGCGCGGCAGCCCCGCAGGGTCACCGCGCCGATGCGTTAAAAGGCCACGTTGCCAAACTCCGACAGGATAAGGTCGGGGTTGTGGTCGGTTGCCCAGTCCACGTTCCACGGGCTCGTGAACAGCAGCAGCTTGCCGCCGCGCATGTCCTCGACGCGCAGCGTGTCGCGCGTGAGCGAAAGGCCCGGGATATCGATGGTGTCGGGGTCGTTCTGGATCCAGCGGATGTCTGTATAGGGCAGCGGCTGGCGACGAACCTCAACACGGTACTCAGCCTTGAGACGGCGCTCAAGCACCTCAAACTGCAGCACGCCGACCACGCCCACGATGACGCTCTCCATACCGGCACCCAGCTCGCGGAAGATCTGGATGGCACCCTCCTGGGCAAGCTCCTCCATGCCCTTGACGAACTGCTTGCGCTTGAGCGTGTCGACCTGCGTAATGCGAGCGAACATCTCGGGGGCAAACGTCGGGATCTGCGGATACTGCACGTGGCGCTTGCCGGAGCACACGGTGTCACCGATGCTAAAGATACCCGGGTCGAACAGGCCCACGATATCGCCCGCGTACGCCTCGTCCACGATGGCACGGTCATCGGCCATCATCGACGTGCCCGTAGCAAGCTTGAGTTTGCGGTTGCCCTGCACGTGGAAGGCATCCATGCCGCGCTCGAACTTGCCCGAGCAAATGCGCACAAAGGCGATGCGGTCGCGGTGGTTCTTGTCCATGTTGGCCTGGATCTTAAACACAAAGCCGCTAAAGTCGTCGCGGCAGGGATCGACCGGCTCGCTGGTGAGCGTATCGGTATAGGCGCGCGGCGTCGGGGCCAGGCGCAGGAACTCCTTGAGGAAGGGCTCCACGCCAAAGTTGGTGAGCGCCGAGCCAAAGAACGCCGGGCTCAGCTTGCCGCAGGCCACGGCATCCAAGTCGAGCTCGTCGCCGGCGCCATCGAGCAGCTCGATATCGTCCATTAGGTTCTTATGGTTCTCCTCGCCAATGAGCTCATCCATGGCGGGGTCGCCCAGCTCGGCCTCGACCTCGGCGACCTTCTTGGTGGCGTTGGCGTGACCATCGCCCTCAAAGGCAATGACGCGACGGGTCTGGCGATCGAACACGCCGCGGAAGTTGCGGCCGCTGCCGATCGGCCAATTCATAGGATACGTATTGATGCCCAGGACGTTCTCGATCTCTTCCATGAGCTCAAACGGGTCGCGAGCCTCGTGGTCGAGCTTGTTCACAAAGGTAAAGATGGGAATGTGGCGCAGCGTGCAGACCTTAAAGAGCTTTTTGGTCTGGGCCTCGACGCCCTTGGCGCCGTCGATGACCATGACCGCGGCGTCGGCGGCCATAAGGGTACGGTAGGTATCCTCCGAGAAGTCCTGGTGGCCGGGAGTATCGAGGATGTTGACGCAGGCGCCGTTGTAGGTGAACTGCAGCACCGAGGAGGTAACGGAAATGCCGCGCTCCTTCTCGATGTCCATCCAGTCCGAAACGGCATGCTTGGCCGAGCTCTTGCCCTTGACCGAGCCGGCGGTCTGGATGCTGCCGGTATAGAGCAGCAGCTTCTCGGTAAGCGTGGTCTTACCGGCGTCCGGGTGGCTGATGATCGCGAATGTGCGGCGCGACGAGATTTCATCCGACAGGCTTGCCATGCGGATCCTTTCTTGCATTGAGTGCATTACGTCGTTGTAACCGCACTATTGTAGCCGCGAAATCTCGCTCTAGGGCGCCTATCAGGACAAATTCATCAGTCAGAACGTGAACGGCTAGTTATCGAAAGTATTCTGCAGCAGACTGTCTCAATCTGTAACAGCAGGCGACTCAAAACGGACCCAGATGTTACAGATTGAGACAAACGAACTTGTCCGCCGGCACAATCTCAATCTGTAACACCTGACCGCCCAAATTGGGTCTAGCTGTTACAAATCGAGATAAACGGAAAGGCAGGCAGCCAATGTCTCGTTCTGTAACATCTAGCCGCGCAAATCGACTCTTACTGTTACAGATTGAGACAAATAGGCAGGCGGGAAAATAACATCTCAATCTGTAACAGCTGGCGACCAAAAACGGACCCAGATGTTACAGATTGAGATTGTTTTGGAGCAAGCGCGGCGCCGATGGTCTATTCCACATTTAGCTCTTGCATAACTGTGCATAGTGTATATATACTGTGCTTACCGGTTATATACACGTGTAGCCCAACAGCTAAGGAGCCGCTGTGGACATCATCCTATCCAATTCGAGCGATAAGCCCATCTACGAACAGATATCCTCGCAGGTCAAAGCTCAAATCCTTTCGGGCACGCTCACTGCGGGAGCCAAACTCCCCAGCATCCGTGCGCTCGCGAGCGATCTTGGCGTGAGCGTCATCACCACCAAGCGCGCCTACGCCGACCTAGAGCAACTCGGGTTTATCTGCACCGTGCAGGGCAAGGGCTGCTTTGTCGCCGAGGGCAACCAGGAACTCTTGCGCGAAAACCAGCTCTGCCATATCGAAGAGCTACTTGCGAAAGCGGCGAGCCAAGCCGAAACCCTGGGCGTCACGCGCGACAAACTGCACGAGATGCTCGACCTGGTAGCCCCCGAAACCATGCAGTAGCCATCTGCAAGAAAGGCTATACCATGCAAAACTTGCTTGAACTCAAAGGCATCTCACACGCTGTAAGCGACCGCTTTTCGCTGCGCGACGTCACGCTTGCCGTGGAGCCTGGCCAGATCATCGGCTTTGTTGGTGCCAACGGTGCTGGCAAAACAACGACGATTCGAGCTGCTCTCGGGCTTATAAAGCTCGATGCCGGCGAAGTGCACCTGTTTGGGCAGCGCTGTGGCGCCGACGCGCCCGATGAGTCGCAACGCCATCTACGCTCCCGCGTCGGTCTTGTCCTGGACACGTGCCCCTTCCCCTCCACGCTCAAGGTGGGCCAGATCGAGTCGCTCGTAGGCCCAGCGTACCCCACGTGGGACCGCGAAACGTTCGCCGGATTCATCAACCGATTTGGCCTCGATCCCAAGACAAAGGTCAAGGACCTCTCCCGCGGCATGGGCATGAAACTTCAGCTTGCCTGTGCGCTCAGCCACAAGGCCAAGCTGCTCGTTTTGGACGAAGCCACCGCGGGCCTCGATCCCATGGCACGCGAGGAGCTGCTCGATGAGCTGCTTGCCTTTGTCGCCGACGGTCAGCGCAGCGTGCTGCTCTCGAGTCACATTACGTCCGACCTCGATCGCACCGCTGATCGCGTCATCTGCATCGATAATGGCTCGATTATTTTTGACCTGCCGCGTGAGGATATTACCGACCGCGCTGGCATCGCCCACTGCACCCAATCGCAGGCTGCCGAGCTTATGGCTTGCGTCGAAGGCGCCCGTGCCGCCCGTCACGCCTACAGCGTGGACGTACTCGTACCCAACCGTCGCGAAACGCTCGAGGCCTTTCCCGAGATTCCCTGCGATCGGGCAACCATTGATGACTATCTGCGCCTCATACTGAAAGGGGCTTCGAAATGAAACGCGCCTTTATGTCCGAACTCGCCATCGTTCGCACGCTCATCCCGAGCATTGCGGGCGTCGGCTTGTTCATCTTCGTTGTGCTGACGCTCGTCAACGCGTCGGATGGCGATTCCGGTATGAGCGCCGGCGCCTGCGCCGTCAGTGCCATGTCGCCCATCATAGTCATGAACTCACTGGCCGGTTTCGACAATCAAAACGGTTGGAGCGCTACCGGGCAACGCTGCCCTTCTCGCGCAAAGACATCATCCGCGCACGCTACCTGAGCGTTATTGTCTTCTCCGCCGTCATGGCGTGCGCCGCCGCGCTTCTGAGCATCGTCTCCTTCCCGCTCTTCAACAGCGCGGGTATCCCGTTGACGGGACAGATTGTCTTTGAGATTGCAATAGCCTCAGCAGCATCAATGCTCATCTCCCTCATGATGGTGTTTTTGGCGCAGCCGCTGTTCTTTCGCTTTGGACACATGGAGGCACTGCGCCTGTCCGTTGGTCTGTTTGCCATGCTCGGATGCCTTGCCATGGCCACGCTGAGCTCCTCCAACCCCATCAGCAACTGGCTCATGTCGATTGCCGGAGCGAATCCCGATCCTGCCGTTCTGAGCTGTCTGTGTGCAGGCATCGCCGCACTTGCCCTCGCGCTATGTGCAATCAGCTGCGCCGTCAGCACCAAGGTCTATCGGGCACGCGACCTGTAATCGACAGCCAAAGGGCTTGGGCTGCACGCCACCTCATTTACTAGATAAGACGAAGCAGCGACAACGTCGCTACCGCCCTTCACGGCATGCCGTTTAAATCTTGGCAACCAAAGAGAAGCCGACAGCATATCGACAATTCGAGCCTCAACCAAATGGTTCCCCGGAACATGGCCCCCGTCTCGCCGCGGCCATATCAAACCTTCATGGTGGGGCGGTATCCTCATGTCCATAAAACTCGCAGGATAAACCCATTATCCAAGGAGGCACCGCACCCGTGTCGTGGGTTGTCGCAGCATTTGCGTCAGCATTCTTTGCCGGCATCACATCCATCTTGGCCAAATGCGGCATCAAGCAGACCGACTCCGATGTCGCGACGGCCATTCGCACCTGCGTGGTGCTCGTTTTCGCCTGGGCAATGGCGGGCATTTCTGGATCCATTGGAACCATTGGCAGCATCGAACCCAGATCCTGGCTCTTTCTCGTCCTCTCGGGACTCGCTACCGGCGCTTCGTGGATCTGTTACTTTAAGGCGTTGAGCATCGGAGACGTCAATAAGGTCGTACCGGTCGACAAGATGAGCACCGTGCTCGCCGCGCTGATCGCCATCGTGCTTTTTGGCGAGACGAGCAACCTTGCGGTTAAGCTCGTGGGAACCGCCGTCATTACCCTCGGCACGTTTTTAATGACCGAAAAGCAGCAATCCGCCGGACCCGAGCAGCAGCAAGACCGGACCTGGCTCGCTTACGCCCTCGGCGCCGCCATGTTCGCAGCACTCACCTCCGTCCTCGCTAAGATCGGCATCGAAGGCGTCGAGTCAAACCTGGCCACGGCAATCCGCACCTGCGTGGTACTGGTTATGGCATGGGCAATCGTGGCAGCTAAAGGCAAGATGGGCCAAGCCGTGCACGTAGACCGCTACGAGCTCGTATTTCTCGCGGCATCGGGCATCGCGACCGGAGCATCGTGGCTGCTCTATTACTATGCCATCGCCGCAGGCCAGGTGAGCGTCGTGGTGCAGATCGACAAACTATCGATTGTCGTATCGGTACTATTTGCGCGCTTGGCATTCAACGAAAAGGTCTCGCGGCGCAGCGCCATCGGTCTCGCCCTCATCGTACTGGGCACCGCCGCGCTCGCGATTTGGAAATAGCGCCGATACTGAACGAAATCCAGTCCACCCGCAAATCCGTGACACAGCGCCCGCACCGGACTTGAGATGTTTGTACTGACCGCGCGCTGCCGCGCTACTTGCGCAGCGGCTTGGGCAGTGGAATGCCAGCGGCAATGACTGCGGCGATGATCATGCAGACGATACCCTTGAGTGGGAAACACATAAGCAGCAGGCCCACAACCATGACAGGCTGGCGCATGACGGCGCCCATCGTCGATGCCGTGCAGACGGCGACGCAAAAGACCGGATCTGCGCCGGTGAGGATGGCAAGGCCATAGCCCAGGCTTACGCCCGAGAAGATAACGGGGAAGAAGTGGCCGCCGCGCCAACCAAGGTTGATGAGGGCGGGCGTCAGCATGGCCTTAACAAGACCGGTCGCGATAAGCACGCCGGCGGGAATGGTGAGGTAGGTCTCCATAAGTACATCGGCCTGGGTCTCGCCGGCAAACATGGTGTAGGGCAAGACCGTGCCGCAGATGGCGAGCGCCAGACCGGTCAGCATGGCCTTGACGACAGGACGCTCCCCTATTGCATGGGACAGCGCCTCGCTCGCGTGCTCCGAGACAAAGTACAGCCAGCCGCAAACGGTGCCAACCAACGCCAGCGGGATGAGCCAGGCAAGCTCCAGGTTGCCCACCTCGGCGGCCTCGAACCTGGGCATGCCCATGCCGCCGCCCATAACCTGGCCGAGCAGCAGATAGGTGCCCAGGCCGCCGGCAATCGCAATACCGTAGACCACAGTCTTCTGTGCCTTGGGCAGTTTGATGGTGATCTCGCCGGACGCGGACCCATCGCCGGCGTCTTCGCCCTGGCCGTCGGCGCTACCGGCGAGCGGCGCCACAAAGCCAAAGACGGGCGCGGTAAAGAGCGCCGTCAGCGCGGCCTGGGTGCCCAACAGCGTGAGCTCCCTGAACTCGGCGCCAAAGCGGCGCATGCGGTCGCCGACCCAGCTGCACAGACCCGCGATAACGCCGGTCAGGCCGGCCTCCGGTCCAATACTTCCGCCAAACAGCAGCGGCAGCAATGCCGCGAGCGAAAGCTTGCCCAGGTTGTCGTACGGGTAGCGCCCGTCTTGCTTAACCTTAGCCATCACCTGGTTGAGGTCGTCGGTCTTGGTGCCCGTAAGCTTTTCGTACAGGCCGATCAGCAGGCCGCCCAGCAGGCAGACGAAAAACGGATACGGCAGAAAACCGAACGGGCCGCTGGCGAGTTCGGGCGACGCCGCGCCCAGCATGTGGGGGATCTCGGTCCACAGATAGTCGATACCGTGCTCCATCGCAAAAAAGAACAGCCAGACCGCGGCACCTGCGAACGCACCGGTCACGGCAACGCTAACTAAAAACAGCACGCGGTTTGTGGGTTTGGCAAGGTTGTCCATCGGGTCCTCCCGCGGTCAAAGTCGACATAGTTATGTTTTATTGTAGAGCGAGCGTTGCCCAGACAAGCCAACCATCTGCGCCACAAACGGCACTATTGGGAGTCATAGTGGGGCAGGCTCAAGACTTATCCGTTGATAATCGAGACAATCTCGCGCAAATCGTCGGCAAAGTAGATGCCTTGCTGGCGCCTCGGGCTCGAAAGCCCCTTATCAATCATGTGCCCGAGCAGCGCCTTGAGGTCGTTGTAGTAACCGTCAAGGTTATACAGGATGCACGGAGCACTCAGGTGCCCCAACGACACCGCGGACATGGCCTCGGCAATCTCCTCGAGCGTGCCCGTCCCACCGGGAAAGGCGATGAACGCATCGCCGAGCTCAATCATCTTGGCTTTGCGCTCGGCCATATCGCTCGTCACGATGAGGTCATCGATGCCGTCGTGCTGAAACTCGGCCTCTATAAAAAAGCTCGGCTCAACGCCCGTCACGTGTCCACCTGCCTCGAGTACGTTATCGGCGAGCGCGCCCATCAGGCCCGATTTGGACCCGCCGTATACCAGCGCGTGCCCGTTGGAGCCAATCCAGTTGCCCAGCTCTTGCACCGCAGGCAGAAACGCCGGGTCATTGCCGACGCTGGCGCCCAGGTATACCGTGATATTCATATTCAGTCCCCCTCGTCGTGACGCGCGGCGCCCGTTCTAGCGTTGGCGTCGGCGATATTCGCGCACACGGCGCGACAGGTCGGCGAGCTCGTCACGATCGAGCTCTTCCAAATGCTCCAGATCGTCCATAAAGCGCGCCATGGTGTCCTTTTGGCGCAGCTTGATGAGCATATTGCAGTAGTTCACCGCCACACCCGTGAGCATGGCGATGTAGAAGATGCTGATGACGCTCAGGACGACGGTAATAGCGCGAGCGACCGGCGTTTCGGCCGGGATATCGCCAAAGCCGATGGTCGAGACCGTCTCAAAGCTAAACCAGAGACCATCGCCAAACGTGAGGGTCGTGGGCTCGGACAGCCAGACAGCCGTCGAGCACAGCAGATAGAAGACGAGGAACAGGCCCGTGATACGCACGAAACCGGCCTGGCGCAAAACATCGGCAAGCGTCCTCAGCTTTTTCATCGCGACCCCTTTTCTCAGACGTCCAATCACATTCGCTCGGTATTGTCCCACGCCTCTCCCGCAAACGAAACTAGTCATTGGGGACGTTCTTAAATGACTAGTCAAACAAGAACGTCCCCAATGACTAGTCGTTTAAGAACGTCCCCAATGACTACCAGCTGCCGCCTGGGCAGGCTGGGCTGGTATCCTTATGCGGTAATGTCTCGATTCGTTAGGATTGCATGTGAGAGCTGCCACTGTCCTTCGTTCAGTTATATGTCGCGCCCTGGCCATTGTGCTCGCCGCGCTTGCCGTGCTGAGTTCTATCGCGCCTGTCCAGGCTTTTGCCGCTGACTCTAGCCAGCCAGTCAAGACGGTCCGCGTTGGTTGGCTCGTCAACAACGAGGGCTTCCAGGACGGCACCCCCGGCGAGCGTCTATCGGGATGGGGTTACGAGTACCTCCAGACCCTGTCGTACTACACGCCCGGCTGGCGGTACGAATACGTCTCCGGCACCTTCACCGAGCTTATGGACATGCTCGAGGCAGGCGAAATCGACCTCATGCCCAACATCTCCTACTCCGAGGAACGCACCCAAAAGCTGCTCTTTTCCTCGAACCCCGAGGGCACCGAGCGCTACTACATCTACGCCAAGCCCGATCGCGACGACCTGGCCAAGGGTGACCTCCAAGCGCTCCAGGGCCTTACCATCGGTTGCAACTCCGGTGTTATGCAAACCTTCGTTGGCCAGCAGTGGCTCGCCAACGAAGGAATCACCTGCACATACAGGGAGTATGACGGAGGCTCCATGCTCTTTGACGCACTCGCAAACGACGAAGTCGACGCCGTCATCATGAACGACACCATCTCGTCACCCGATGCGTCGCCCATGTTCTACGTTGGCTCGAGTGACTACTATTTTGCCGTCCCCAAAAGCCGCCCCGACCTGATGAACGATATCAATGCCGCCATGACGGCAATCGCCCGCGTCAACCCACGTTATAACGACGAGGTCAAGGCGAATTACTCGGCCCAAAACAGCGGCTCATCATCGCTCACCGGCCCCGAGCGCTCCTGGCTCAAAGCAAACGACAACACCATCACGATCGGCTATCTTAAAAACAAACTCCCCTACTGCACGCAAAATGACGACGGCGAAATGGAAGGGTCGCTCGCCTCGCTTGCAACGACGTTGCACGACAAGTTTGGCATTACGGTTGCAACAGTAGCGTTCTCGAACAACGAGCAAATGACCAAAGCCCTTTCCACAGGGACCATCGATGTCGCCCTACCGTTGTTTCGCGACTACTGGCTTGCCGAGCAGGCAGGGGTCATCCTGTCAAACCCGATGGGAACGGTTTCCCTAGCCGCCATTCACAGCAGCAGCAACCTGAACAGTGACCTTAAGAACATCGCTTGCACAGCAGACGCGATCGTCAACCGTTTTGAGCTCGAAAACCTATTCCCCGACGCAAAGGTAACCGAGCATCCGAATGACAACGAGGCACGCGAAGCCCTCAATAAGGGGGAGGCAAGTTGCATCATTGTCCCCAGCACGCGCTTGAAAACCATCCGCGACACCTACGATATCGAGGATTTCCAAACACAGGAGCTCACCGACACGGCACAGCTATCGTGTTTGATTTCGCGCGGCAAGCCCGTGCTGTTGGGAATCATTAATAAGGGCATCGTCAATGCTGGCGAATCGCTCTCTGCAAGCAGTTATTCCCCCACATCGTACTCGGCGCAAGAATCGGATGCGTTTCGACTTCTCTACCGCAACCGCATCGTCATTGCGGCAGTCGTCATCTGCATTTTGCTCACCGGCATCGTCATCCTTGTCTGGTCGCTTCACCGCGCGCAGAAAGAACAGCAGAAAGCCGATGCTGCCAACGCCGCTAAGACGGCATTCCTCACGCGCATGAGCCACGACATCCGAACGCCGCTCAACGGTATCCTGGGCCTTATCGAGATCGAGGAATTGAAGGAAGGCGATATCCAGGTCGCCCGCGAGAGCCGTGCCAAGGCGCGCGTTGCCGCCAATCACCTGCTCTCGCTGATCAACGACATCCTCGAGATGGGCAAAATCGAAGACCGCAAGCTAACACTGGAGCATACGCCTTTTAACCTCAAAGAGCTCTGTGATAATACGCTGGTGCTGTGCAAGCTCCGCGCGTCCAGTAACGGCATCACCATGCAGGACAATAGTCTGCCGTACGCCACGGGGCCATACATGATCGGCAGTCCCACCCATATCCGACAGATCATGATCAACCTATTAGACAACAGCATTAAGTACAACAAGCACGGCGGCTCCGTCACCTTTAGCTCAAAGACCAAGCCACTCGATAACGGGCGCGCGCTCTTTTGCTTTAGCGTTTCGGATACCGGCATTGGCATGACTCCCAAGTTTTTAAAGCATATCTATGAGCCGTTTGCCCAAGAAGGTGACGATGCGCGCAGCAAGTTCCAAGGAACCGGCATGGGCATGCCAATCGTCAAGTCGCTTATTGAACTGATGGGCGGTACGATTGAGATTTCGAGTGAGGTTGGCGTGGGGAGTACGTTCAACGTCCAGATTCCGCTCGATATCGACAAGAACCCTCAGGCGCGGGCAGATACGGTCGAGAGGGTGCTCGACTGCTCGCTCGCCGACATGAACGTGTTGCTCGCCGAAGACAACGAATTGAATGCCGAGATTGCCCAGACGCTGCTAGAATCCGAGGGCGTCGTGGTCACCTGCGCCGCCAATGGCAACGAAGTCGTCGATCTGTACCTGTCACATCCCGCCGGCAGCTTCGATGCGATTCTGATGGACATCATGATGCCGGGCATGGACGGCTATGAGGCAACCCGCGCGATTCGTCTGAGCGAGAAGGTCGATGCAGCCGATATCCCCATCATCGCGCTCACCGCCAACGCCTTTGCCGAGGACGCCAAGGCGGCACACGATGCCGGCATGAACGCCCATCTGTCCAAACCGCTCGACTTTAACAAGCTCAAAAACATACTCGCCCGCATCAAGAAAAACGGATCCGTTTCGCTATAGTTTGTGCTCAACCACCACGCACGACCAGAAAGGAAACCAACGATGTTTAGGCCCTTACGTCGAAAGAAACGCGCCATCACTGACGAGGAAGCGCGCGAACTGCTCGCTACCTGCAAGCGCGGCGTCTTTGCCGTCAACGGCGACGATGGCTACCCGTACGCCATTCCCGTCAACTACTTCTTTGACGCCGAGCACGACAAGATTTATTTCCATGGCGCCAAGGCTGGCCACAAGGTCGACGCACTCAAGCGCGATGACAAGGTCTGCTTTACCGTTTACGGCAACGAGTGGTACAAGGACGGTGACTGGGCTCCCTACGTTATGAGTACCGTAGTCTTTGGCCGTTGTCGCCTGGCGAATGACACCCCCGCGTTTATCGAGGATAAAGTTCGCCAGCTCGCGCTTAAGTACTACCCTTCTGCCGAAAAAGTCGAAGAGGAAATCGCCAAGGACATTAAGGGCGTCCAGCTCTACGAGATTACGATTGAGCATCTTTGCGGCAAGCAGATTCAAGAAAAATAAACCTCCGCAGCAGGTCTGCGCCCAATGGTTACAGACGTTTTACCATGCGGGACCTTCCAGCCGGCTTGGCAGAAGGCCCCGCATGCAGTGCTCACTTACCGTGCATTAAAAACGTAGCGGTCCAGGCGGTCGCACGCTTCCTTTACGCGCGAAAGCGGCAGCGCCAGATTCACGCGAATGTGGCAGGGCCCGTGGAACGGGCGGCCGTCCTGATATCCCACGCCCACGCGCGCCCCCTCGTCGAGCAGCCACTGAATATCGCGGCCATGCTCGCGACACCACTCGGTGCAGTCCAGAAACACCATGTACGTGCCCTGCGGACGCGAATAGGACACGCCCTCAAAATGCCCGTCCACGTAATCGCAGAAGCACTCGATATTGCCGGCAAGCACCTGGTTGAGCTCGTCCACCCACTCATAGCCCTGCGGCTGGTAGGCACCGATAAGCGCATGCATGGAGAGGACATTCATCTCGTTGTAGTGGGTCTTGTTGGACACGGCGCAGATGCGGTCACGCAGCGTCTCGTTGTAGACAATGTGGTAGCTGCCGACAAGGCCCGCCAGGTTAAACGTCTTGCTCGGCGCATAGAGGGCAACCGTGCGCATGCGGGCATCCTCGCTCACCGACTGCGTCGGGATGTGCTTGTGCCCCGGCAGGATGATATCGGACCAAATCTCGTCCGAAATCACCACGCAATCGTGCTGGCGATAGATGTCCATGGCGCGCTCGATTTCGTCGCGCTCCCATACGCGGCCGCAGGGATTGTGCGGCGAGCAGAACACCGCGGCATGGATGTGGTTTTGGGCGAGTTTGCACTCCATGTCCTCAAAGTCCATACGCCACACGCCCTGGTCGTCGAGTTTAAGCGGGCTGTGGACAATGCGATAGCCCGCGGCTTCGATAGACTTGGTAAAGCCAATGTAGGTGGGGCTGTGGACCAGCACCGCATCGCCCGGCTGGACATACGCGCGCAACGTCGACACGACGCCGCCCAGCACGCCGTTTTCGTAGCCGATATGCTCCGGTGCCAAGCCCTCAACGCCATTGCGGCGCCTCTGCCATTCGATGATGCGGTCGAAGTACTCGGGGCGCGGATTGAAATAGCCAAACATGGGGTGCTGGGCGCGCTGAATGATGTGCTCCTGGACCGTGGGCACCGTGGCAAAGTTCATGTCGGCCACCCACATGGGAATGCGGTCGTAGCCCTCGTCGGGTGCGTTCGGAGCCATACCGGGGATCTCGCCCCAGGAGTCAACGGCGATGGAGTCCATGCCGTGGCGATCGATTAGCGAGCTGAAGTCGTATTTCATGCTGAGCTCCCGTGCAAAGTAGACTGTTTCGATAGGCGTTATTGTCCACCAGCGTGGGCGGTTTTGGCATGGGGTTTGGCGCTTAATTTGACGGGTGCGGACGAATGGCCGGTTAGTCTCGCGCGTCGTTGACGGCAACTACGGTTAGCTGGGTTTCATCGACCGTAAACGATATGTCGAGCCCGGCGAAGGCCAGATGATAGACGCGGTTCGGCTCGTGCTTGCTGCCTGCGCGGCGCGGGTCTTGGCGCAGGACCTCGACCAGGCCGGGGAGCTTTGTGGGCGGGACCATATCCTGCAGCGTCTGCGGGAACTCGATGTCGAGCTCTTGCCACGGAGCATCCTCAATCCAGCCGCCGGTCGCATCCGGGTGACAGTCCGCAAACGGAATGTAGGGCTTAATGTCGTAGATGGGCGTGCCGTCGCGCAGATCGGCCCCCAGCACATGGATGATGGGGCCATCGTCGGTAAGCTCCACGCGGTCGAGCTTAACGCAGGTGAGACCGATGGGATTAGGGCGAAACGGACTGCGCGTGGCAAAGACGCCCACGCGCTCGGCTCCGCCCAGACGCGGCGGGCGCACGGTTTTCGACCATTTTGCGTTGGTTCCGGACCTGTCCTGCGTTTTAGCGTCGACGGCAATATCCTTAGCCGTGCCGCCGGGCGTTCCGTTTTCGAAGCGCCACAGCAGCCACAGGTGAGAGAAGGAGTCTAGGCCCTCAACCGCTGCATTGGAGGCAAATTCCGGCTTAAAGACGATGCGTCCCTGCAGATGGGGCGCCAAAAAGCTGTTGCGCGGAATGCCGAACTTCTGCGGCAGGTCGGTATGTATGTGTGCAATAGGTTCCATGCCGGCCATTGTACGGCATGAAGGTGTGGGGCGTTGCGCGCAATTCTTCGCCGCGGTCCCCCGTCATGCAACCAACGGTTGCTTGGAAGGGCACCTGCTGCCGCGTATGCTTAAGCCATCAACCAGCAGAAAGGAGCCGCTATGGCCTTTGCAGAAAAGCTCATTGCTGTCCGTCGCGCCCATCACCTTACCCAAGAGCAGCTTGCCGCTAAGCTCTTCGTCACACGCCAGGCCATCAGCCGCTGGGAGCGCGGCGAGGTCACCCCGGGCATCGACATGATGAAGCTCATCGCCGCCGTAACCGGAGAACCGCTGTCCCACCTGCTCGAAATGCCCGAGCACTATTGCCAGAGCTGCGGCATGATACTCACGCCCGACGACTGCGGCACCGATGCCACGGGCACCGCGACCAATCATTACTGCAAGTGGTGCTACGACCGCGGCAAGTACACCTACGAGACCACCATGGAGGCAATGATTGAGGATTGTGCCCCGCGCCTGGCACAAAACACCGGTATGTCGCTCGACGAAGCTGTCTCGCTCATGGGCGCCGTCCTGCCGCAACTGGAGCGCTGGCGCACCGTGCAGGAAAACGAGGAGCGCTACGGCGCCGAAGCGCGGGCGCGCTATGGCGATGAGGCCATCGATGCGGCAAACGAAACGCTGCTGGACATGGACCCCGAGACATGGAACGACATGAAGGAACTTGAACGCGCTGTTCTGGGCCAGCTTTCGATTGCCATGGGCATTGGCGACCCAGAGAGCAACGAGGCTCGTAAGCTTGTCGCGATGCATCGTCGCTGGATTGCTCTCAACTGGGGATGCGAGCCCCAAGACGAGGCGTACCTGGGCCTCGCCCACGGCTATCTTGCCGACCAGCGCTTTGTTGACTACTACGACAAGCCCTGCGGCACCGGAGCCACGGCGTTTCTGGTGCAGGCCATCGAGTCGTCGTTGACGCGCGCATAGACCGCGGCAGCTTTGGGTATTTCAATCAAAACCTCAACCGATTGGAGACCTATGGCTACTGATCACGAGCTCGCTCTGTACGTTATGACCGGCTGCCCGTATTGCATAAAGGTCAAGCGCTTTTTGGCCGATAACGGCGTGACCATCCCTGAGCGCAACATCTCGACCGACCCCGATGCCGAGCAGACGCTCATCGCCGTCGGCGGAAAACGCCAGGTTCCCTGCCTGTTCATCGACGGCAAGCCGCTCTACGAGTCGAGCGACATCATCGCATGGGTACAGAAGAACCTGCTCTAGCACGCGCATCCCGTCCGTCCAAGGCCCCACCCCATACGGTCTAAGCATGTACACCAGCATCCAAAGTCGACATTTTTCGACATCTTTGGATGCTGGTGTACAGTTTTTTGCAGAGGTAGTCATTGGGGACGTTCTTAAATGACTAGTTGTTTGAGATGGCCTTTGGATTATGGTTGTTTGAGGCCGCCTGACGTCTCTGGAAAGGGTTCCTTAGAGGACAGTGTTCAAAAAATGGCAAATATGAGTACTGTTACTTGTTTAGTAACAGCGATTTTAATCATTTCAGGGATCATCCAACGCCCCAAGCGTCCGCAGACGTCGTTATTTCTCCGCATATGTTCAATAAAAGAGACTCCTAATGGTATTAAATCTCATCAGGGGTCTCATTTTTGAGCAGAATAAATGCAACCATAATGGCAGCAGTACTCATATTTGCCTTTTTTGCACACAGCCCTCCTGAATAGTCGTTAGAGACGACTCAAAATGACAAATCCGGCACTTAGACGTTCTCTTCTTGAATGACTAATCGTTAAAGAACACTCAGCGACTACTCCAATTCGCGACACACTGTGTCGCGAATTAAGCTGGTCTCACCACCGAAGACCAGTGAAAGCTCCTGGCCAGAATCTCGATAGTTTGTTAAAGTGCCCCCCTGCAAGTTCAATGAGCGCTCATGTTCCAAACTGAAAAATGAAGAAATATCGAAGCCATCGACGCTCATTTCCTATCGGAAAAACTAGTCAACACAAGCTAATTAGCTTGATAAACTGCTTGTATTTTTGTCTACAAAACTGTATACAAAAATAGATTCCGAGAACCAGCGCTCGACATTATGCCAATCGATAGGAGGCGCTATGGACGCTAAGCAGCTCGAAAAGATGATGGGGTTTGCCCCCGGAGAGTTGGAGAAAGCCGCGGAGGCATACGAAAAAGATGAGTGACCGAAGGGTCGCACCATCAAGCTGGGAAGGCCGTCGATCTCCGATGAGCCAAGCGTTGTTTTATCGGCACGTGTGGGTGAGTCTGTTCTTGATGCGTTTGACGCAAAAGCAAAGCGCCATGGGCAAACACGCACGGAGCGACTCAGAGAGCTCATCACGCTCGATGCAATGATTGCCTAGACTCCACTCCCCCGCCGACCCAAACATGTACGCCAGCATCCAAAGTCGACATTTTTCGACATCTTTGGATGTTGGCGTACAGTTTTTGTATGGGTTCGGCACGGGTAGTCGTTGGGGACGTTCTTAAATGACTAGTCGTTAAAGAACGTCCCCAACGACTAACTAGCCGTGGAAGCGGGCTATGGGTGCAAGTGGCTGCTCGCGATAGACGCGCTCGACGGCGGCGCGGTATTCGTCAACCTTTTTAGTCTTACGTACGAGCTTGTGAACGGTAGCGGGGTCGGCGAAAGCGCACTTGGCGTAGAACCACCACTCCTTCATACGAAAGACCGCGTTGCCGCCGATCTCTTCTGCATAGGCCGCAAACAGCGTGTCGTGGAAGCGCTGCAGTTCGGCTGCCGTGGCAGCGGGACCGCCGTTGACCATGCGAGCCAGAGCTGGGTTCGCGAGCAAGCCACGCCCCAGCATCACATGACGTGTGCCGGGATAGGCCTCCACCAGCGCACCCATGTCCTCAAGATCAAAAATGTCACCGTTGTATGCCACCGGAAACGGCGCGCGCTCCAGCGTCTCGCCATAAAACTCCTTGCGCGGCGTGCCCGTATAGCGGTCCTTTTGTACGCGAGGATGCACGATCAGCTCTGCCAGCGGCATGCGGCAATATAGATCGAGTACGCGCTCGTATTCGTCGTCGCTCTCCAACCCCAACCTGGTCTTGACCGATACCGGCAGCGGAGAGCGCTCACACACGTCACTCAAGAACACCTCAAGCTCGTCCAAGTTGCGCAAAAAGCCCGATCCTTTGCCCTTGGCAACAACCGTCCCCGAGGGGCAACCCAAGTTGAGATTGACCTCGCGATATCCCATGTCGGCGAGTACCTGTGCCGCCCACACAAACTCGTCCGCGTTCTTGGACATCAGCTGAGGCACTACGTTGAGCCCCTGGTTATTGGCAGGATCGATCTCCTTAAACGCCTTGCCGCCAAAGCGGTTTCCCACCCGCGGCGGCGGCAAAAACGGCGTGTAATAGCAATCGAGCGCGCCGAAGCACTCCGCATGCACGCGACGGAACACATGCCCGGTAATCCCCTCCATGGGGGCAAGCGAAAGAATCATCAACATCTGCTCTCAGATCAATGCGGCAAAGGGACCGCCCCTTTGTCACATGCATTATGCCTTGTGCTCCAGATGATTCACAAGGCAGAGGTAGCAGCTTGACGATAATCACCCTTCCATCCGTCGCCTCACGCAACGAAGGCGAATGGTTTTCCGCGAAGTGAACGAGTGAAATCGGACCCCCGAAGCATCGACACTTTTGGAGAGGCATTTCCTGCGGTTTTGTCGCTCAAATCCTACGGTTTTTGCATCCAAAAGTGCGAATGCTTCAGGGGTCCAAATTAGGTCGTTCACTTCTCGGGAAACCATTCACCTTCGATTTGCTGTTTGTGGGCATCGGCAGCGGCTTCATGCTCCAAAAGACGACGTTCGCGATCAAACGATCACCAACAGCACGCTGTTGACCGCTATATGAACAACAGACGTCCTTCACTCATCTATACTCAAGAGCATGCGCGCATCGCCCCCGAATAACGATGAGAGCCGAGGCCCCATGCAGCAGCTCACCGAACAAGAAAAGAAACGCATCCGGCGGTACTGCACATACCCCAAAATCGCAGCGACCGCACTCGTCATGTCGTTCGTAGCATGCCTGCTGATGTTGCCACTCCAAATGATCAACGATATCGCGTTCCACCAAAAGGAATTCCAACCCGCGGGCATATATACCGCCATCGCACTCACCGCAATCGAACTCGCCATCTTTTGCTATTGCGCTCTTGCGCCGCGCTTTGGAATGCAGGGCAAACAGTGGAAGGAGCTGCAGAGCAGGCTTGCGGTGGCCCAAACCAACAAAGACCGTTCCGCGGAGGTCGCCGGTGTGCTCGCCACGCAAGCTGCCGGCCGCCTGCTCAAGAACAGTGACAACGATCTCGCACGCAACCTGGGCGGCGCCGCAGAGATTGCCGGCGCCGTAGGGGCAGTTGCCACCGCGGCGGACGTGCTAGCCGAAACCTCGAGCAATGCCGAGGCCATGGCGGCCGCATACGACGTGACGATTCCAAGCGTCAAGAAGCAGATCATAGCTCTCGCAGTGGCGCCCGCCATTGTGCTGCTTGGCGTCTACATCCCGCAGTTTGTCCAGGGGAATAACGAGCTTCAGGTAAGAAAGGCTGCAGCCGCCGAGCAGCTCGCCATCGCGCAAGATGCCTTGGAGCCCGTGTGCGAACGCGTCGCAACAGACGACCCATACGAGTCGTATCACGACTACGGCTACCGCATAATCGGCTATCTGCGCGATAATGACCTCGGCGCTCAAGTAGCCTATGTCTACCTTTCTTTCGATGCAGATGGCATGCTCACGGACGTCGATTACACCAGTCAGATCGACCCCGAGGCAAGTCTTGCAGACAACCTCGCTCGCGCCGAGCAGGACATCGCGACGCTCTGCGCCCCGCTCAACAGGCTAGACATTTCTGTTGCCACGCCGGGCCTCCTCGCGCCATGCAGCCTGTCGGATGAATTTAAGCAAGCATTTTTAGCCGGATCCCTATATGAAGAAATCAGCATCAAGACGGAGGACGAATCTATCAAGTCGTACTACACCTTTGACACCAAGCCCAAAGAAGAGTTCGACAAGTACACCCGTCCGGAGATTAGGCTCATGCTCTCTGCAAAGAAGAACTAAAGGCTTACGCTCTAATTTCCGCTCGCAAACGCCGTCTATATCTCGAGGTCTAATACTTTTCCAAGAAGTGAACGACCGTTTTTTGACCCCCGAAGCATCGACATTTTCTGACGCCAAAACCGCAGGAAATTGCATCTTAAAAGTGTCGATACTTCGGGGGTCCATTTTGACTCGTTCACTTCTCGGAAAAGTATTAGGCCTCGAATTCACAAGCCGCTCAATGTGACAAAGGGACCGTCCCTTGTCACATTATTCAGAGCGCAGGGCCTCCACGGGATCCTTCCTGGACGCGCTGCGGGCCGGCAGCAGGCCAGCGACAACCGTCAGCAGCACCGAAATCGCAATGAGCACCAGCGCATCCTGCACGGGCAGGCTCATCAGGTTGGGGACCTGTTTGGCCGCAAGCGCCCAGGCATTGACCGGGAAGCTCACGAGTACTACCACGACAATGGCAAAGACGCCGGCGATGAGGCCCTCGATAAAGGTCTCGGCATTGAATACGTTAGCCACGTTGCGCTTCGACGCGCCGATCGCGCGCAGGATGCCAATCTCCTTTTTGCGTTCCAGCACGCTGATGTAGGTGATGATGCCGATCATGATGGAACTCACCACTAGACTAATGCTCACAAACGCAATGAGCACCAAGCTGATGGTGTTCACGATATCGGTCACCGAGCCCATGATGATGCCCATGTAGTCGGTGTACGAGATTGCCTGCTCATCGTGGCCAGCGGCTTTGACCTGCTTGTTGTACGCATCGATGTGATCGAGCACGCGCTCCTTGGCCTCAAAGTCGCGCGGGAAAATCTTAACCGAGATGGGGTCTGCCTCATCCGCATAGCCCAACGTGGTCAGATTGTTGTCGTAGGTGAGCTTCGATGCCTTGGCATAGCTCATCATGAGCGAACTCAGGTCCTCGGCGTCCATGTTGAAATGGATGGCACGAGCAAAGGCACTCGCATCCACGTGCATGGCGCTCGCCAGGTTGGCAAAACTCGAAGACATCTGCGTCGCCATCTGGTCCATGAGCCCTGCCGCGCCCGCCTTGAGCTGGGACGATACCGTCGACGCTATCTGCTCGCTGATTGCCTTCATCACCTGATCCATAGCCTGCTGCAGATACGGAGCCAGCTGCTTTTGCACATAGTCGGTCATCGTCTGCTGCAGGCGCTCGGCCAGGGCATCGCCGCCGAGCGCCTTGAGCTGAGCCAGGTATTGCTGGGCTGCGGCATCATTCTCAAGATACGTCGAGAATGCGGCAGCGAGCTTTGACGCGTCTTTAAGATCTTCGGGTGACAGCGCCCTAAACTGATCAGACCGCAAAAAGCCCTCAAACAGTTGGTTGGCAAGCGTTCCCACCTGCTGCATTTGCTCGGGTGTGAGCTCCAGACCGTCAAAGATGCCCGAGAAATCTGGGGCCGGTGCTTTTGCCATGATGTCACTGAAGTCGATATCCTTGCCAACGTCCGAAAGGTCAATGTCCAGCCCGGACAAGTCAAGACCCGACAGGTCCATACCGCCGGCCGCACCCGAGAGTGCAGACGCATCAAACGAGAACGCGCTCTTGAGCGCCGCCTCGTCCACACTGAACATGCTGCCCAGATCCACGCCTTGCTTGGCCTCACTCTGCAGTTCATCGAAAGACTTGCCCGTAAAGACATCCGTCTCGGGATGCGCAAGCTGCTCTTGCACAATCTGCGAAACGGCGGCGCGCTCCATAAGCTGGCGAGTCAGTGCATGCGTATAGGCAATGCCCGGAGACAACGCACTCGCATTGGCTGTCTCGTTAGGTCGCACCACGCCCACAATGCGCACGTCAATACCATCGGCAACCTTGGCGGCCATAAAGTCGGCGTCGCCAGACATGTCGGTCCACATGCCGGTCTCTTCGTTTTTGCGATAGGCATCGGCCGGCGACAGCACCTTAAACGTCGTGGACAACGCATCATCGTAGGTAAAGTCGGTGCCGGTCTCGGGCGTCTCGATCTTACCGTCGGCCGTCATGGCACTGTTTACCAGATCGTTGAGCTCATCGATATCCAGCGCACCGATGCTGTAGAGCGTATAGTCGCCCACCGTACCGCGGCTCGAAAGCACCATCACGGCTTCGTTTGCGGTCGTGGGCCAATGACCGGCGACGACATCGTACTGGCTGTCGAGCAGGCTCTGGTCTTCAATCATCTCGTTAAAGACCGAGGTTCCCATGGATTCCATGCTCACCGTTGCCGCCGAGCTCGCGCCTCCGCTCATGGCCTCGGTCATGGCGTTGGGCACCAGCCGGACAGGCTTCTCATCGCCCTTGCCGGCACGATAGACAACCGGCGATACACCGTAGCCATACTGGATGGCGTTGACCTCTTTGTCGATACCATCGCCGCCGTCGTCAAGCCATGCCTTAAAGCTTGTCATGTCGTTGGACTTAACGCTCGCAAACATATCCTTTACGGCCGTGACCACGGGAATCTTATCGGTTCCCTGAGCCTTGCCGTCGGTACCGTCGTCGGACGAATCCTCGCCGTTGGACGCCTCGTCATCCGTGGCCCCCTGTCCGCCCATCATGGACGACAGGTCGTAATCCTGCTTGGAAATGGTGAGCGGGTAGCTCGAGAGCGTATCCTCCTCGACCTTTTTGATGTAGCCGTTTACGCCGTTGGACAGCGCCAGAATCGCCGCGATGCCGATAATGCCAATCGAGCCCGCAAAAGCAGTCATGGCCGTGCGGCCTTTTTTGGTCATGAGGTTGCGGGCAGAAAGCCCCAGCGCCGTCACAAAGCTCATCGAGGTTTTGCGCGTAGGCTTTGCCTCGCGGCGCGTGGCGTCAGCGACATCGAAAGGATCGGAATCGTCGGTGATCTTGCCGTCCGCCAGGTTGACGATGCGCGTGGCGTATTGGTACGCCAGCTCGGGATTGTGCGTGACCATAATAACCAGACGGTCGCGCGCCACGTCCTTGAGCAAGTCCATGACCTGCACGGACGTTGTGGAATCCAAGGCGCCGGTCGGCTCGTCTGCCAGCACAATCTCGGGATCGTTAATCAGGGCGCGGGCGATGGCCACGCGCTGCATCTGTCCGCCCGATAGCTGGCTCGGGCGCTTGTTAACGTGCTCGCCCAAGCCGACTTTCTCCAACGCCTCGCGCGCACGCTGGCGGCGCTCGGCATGCCCCACGCCCGTGAGCGTGAGCGCCAGCTCCACGTTTTCCAAAATGGTCTGATGCGGAATGAGGTTATAGCTTTGGAACACAAAGCCGATGCGGTTGTTGCGATAGGCATCCCAATCGCGGTCACGGAAGTCCTTGGTCGAAATACCGTCAATCAACAGGTCACCGGAATCAAAGTGGTCCAGCCCACCGATAACGTTGAGCATTGTGGTTTTGCCCGAGCCCGAGGGACCCAGAATGGCCACGAACTCGTTATCGCGAAAAGCCAGGCTCACGTTATCGAGCGCCACCTGCGTAAACGACTGTGTGACGTACCTTTTGCAAATACCTTTGAGCTCCAACATGGACGGCAACCTCTCCCACGCGGACGCACTTGCCCGCTCTCCCCCGCCGTTCGTATTCGACGCGTTTGTCCTACTCTATCCCCATTTTTTGCCGGAGCCAGTGAGGAATGTAGGGAACCGCGCCAAAAAACGAACGGGACGACGCCCAAAAGAAGAGGTCCCGAGCGGGACCTCTGTATGGTGGAGATTATCTTGAAAGGCAGCGGACTACTCCGCACAGCGGCGCGCGATCCTCGCCATGCTTTACGCGTTTTCTACTGCTCGCTATTCGCAATCGCCTGGTCGATAAGCTTGTCGAGCGCTGCGCGCTGCTCAGCGGAGCTGATGGCTCCCACGATTGGATCCCCTACGATGTTGCCATTCTGATCGATGACATACGTTGTCGGGAACGAGAACAAATTTGACGTAAACTTACCGACCTCGCTATCCGACTTGAACCAGATGTTCTTATATGTCACGCCCTTCTTGCTCAGCACGTCCTTGGCATCTGCGATCTCGCCCTTGTTGCCATCGAGCGTAAAGGAATTGACGCCCACGACCTGGCCGCCCTTCTCGGCAAGCTCCTGATTCAGCTTCTCAAGATCGCCCAGCTCGCCCACGCACGGCTTGCAAGTAGTGAACCAGAAGTTCATGACGGTGACCTTGTTCTTAGAGAACAGCTCGTCGCTGTTCACGTCGTTGCCATCCAGGTCCTTGCCCGTAAAGCTGGGGAACTTCGTCGCCTCGCTCGAAGCATTGGCACCAGCCGTCATGCCAGCGGTCGAAGCGTCGACGCTCTCGCCTGCACTCGGCGTGCTTCCACAGCCGGGGAACTCCTTCTCCAGGCTCTCGAGCTTGTCCTCGATCTCCTTGATCTGCTGTGCACCGGCCTTGAGCGTCTTGAGCTCATCCGCCGTAAACTCATCCTTGGCGCCGTCGATGGTCTTGAGCAGGAAATCGCCGTAATTGCTGCCGTCCTCAATCATTGCCGAGTCTTTATTTGCCGCATTGAATACCTTTTCCCACAGCGCGTTATCACTCGAAAAGATCTCGTTCTCCTTCTGCATGAGCTTCGCATACAGCTCGGCGGCCTCGTCGGCATTGGCCGGCTTCTGCGCAGTGAGTTCTGCGATCTTAGGATCGGAGCTCGCAGATTCGCTCGCATTGCCGCCAGGTGCCGAGCACGCCACAAGACACAAGGCCAGCACCGGCACCATAAACAGGGCCGCAATCTTAGAAAGCTTCATAGTCATTCCTCCGTTTTGTCGAAGCTTGTTTACTTTTTATCGGCGGGCAAGGGAAGCTTTTCCGCCGGCACATCCAGGCCATAGCGATAGCTGATGGCATCGACGGGACAGGCCCCGATGCACTTTCCGCACCGGATGCATTCGGCATGATTGGGCGCGCGGACCACATCAACGTCCATCTGACAAGCCTTTGAGCACTTGCCGCACGAGACACATTTGCATGCGTCAACCCGAATCCCCAGTAGGGACACCCTATTCATGAGCGCATAGAATGCGCCGAGTGGACAAATCCATTTGCAGAAGGGGCGGTAGAACAAAACGCTCAGCACTACCACGGCAATGAGAACGGCAAGTTTCCAAGTAAAGAGCTGTCCCAACGCAGATCGAATGCCGGCATTGGCAATGGCCAGAGGAATGGCGCCCTCGAGCACACCCTGCGGACAGATGTACTTACAAAAGAACGGGTCGCCCATGCCCACGTCGTTAACCACCAAGACGGGCAGCAGCACCACGGCAAACAACAGCACGACGTACTTGATGTACGTGAGCGGCTTGAGCTTTTTCGTGGAGAACTTTTTGCCGGGAATCTTATGAAGCAGCTCCTGAAGCCAGCCAAACGGGCACAGAAAGCCGCATACAAAGCGTCCCAGCAGCACGCCGAGCAAAATGAGCGTACCGGTAACGTAGTAGGAGAAGTTGAACTTAGATGAACCCACCACCGACTGGAACGACCCGATGGGGCACGCACCCGATGCCGCGGGGCACGAATAGCAGTTAAGCCCGGGTACGCAGACTGTTTTTCCCGCGCCCTGATAGATGCCGCCTTTAGCAAAGTTTGGCAGGTGAATGTTGGTGATGAGCGTTGCCGCCGCCTGAATGAATCCGCGAATTCTGGCCAAAACATGCGACACGGTGTTTTTTCTTTTATCCAATTCCGATACACTCCAAGCACAGCCTAATCGCCTTGGCCAGCACGGCATCCGCCTCGCCACGCATAACGCCAAAGCACACCATGGCCACACCGACGATCAGCAACGCAACCTGCATTACAGGTTTTATCGCTTTGAACAACTTGACCACTCCTTTCGTCACGCGACCTATTGGACCATATCGACTATAAAATCCGTGTTAAGCGCGATTTGAAATGTGCAAGGAGACTGTTATGCGTATTTTGATCGTCGAGGACGAGCAGGCGCTGTGTGACGCAATCGCGCGCAGCTTGCGAAACTTGGCGTACAGCGTCGACTGCTGTCACGACGGGCAGGAGGCGCTCGACCTGCTGGACGTTGAGGCCTTCGACCTCGTGGTACTCGACCTCAACCTTCCCCGTATCGACGGCATGACCGTACTCAGGGAACTTAGGAAAACTGACTGCGAGACCAAAGTGCTGATTCTGTCCGCACGTGGCGAAGTATCCGATAAAGTCGCCGGACTCGATGCCGGCGCCAACGATTACCTCACCAAGCCGTTTCATCTGGACGAGCTTGCGGCAAGGATTCGCAGCCTTACCCTAAGACGCTTTACACAAAGCGACGTAGTTTTAACCTGCGGAAAGCTCAGCTTTGACACCAAGGCGCGCATCGCTTCCGTGGACAGCGAGGCTTTATCTCTTACGCGCAAGGAAACGGGAATCTTGGAATACCTGATGCTTAATCAGGGGCGTCCGGTAAGTCAAGAGGAGCTTATCGAGCACGTTTGGGATAACAGCGTGAACAGCTTTAGCAACGCAACCCGCGTTCACATCTCGTCACTCCGCAAAAAGCTGCGCAGCGCTTTGGGATACGACCCGATTCGTAATCGGATTGGAGAGGGCTACGTTATGGAGGATAGCGAATGAAAAGGCTTTCGCTGCAATGGCGCATAACGATTGTGACGGCACTGCTCACGTGTGCAGCATGCGTGCTGACGAACTGCCTGGTCGGCTATACGGGCATGCGCTACATGGATGCCATCGGCAGTAACATCTCGGCCTTTAACGCAACCGGCGAAGATTCGCCCCAGGCGTTCGACCCAACGAAAGCGGTCCCCGATGACAGGGTCACGATCGTCGTAAACGACGCACAGGAGTCTTTTGGCACGACAGCCTGGTACATCACGGCTGGAGTCACACTCCTTGGCGGCGTGCTGGCATACTTTGTGAGCGGCCGTGCACTCAAACCGCTACGGGATTTCGCCGCCCAGGTAGAGCGCGTGCAGCCTGACAACCTAAGCGAAATCAGACTCAGTGAAGATGTGCCCACCGAGCTACAACGATGCAGCGCCTCTTTCAACGACATGATCGCCCGTCTTGGCGAAGGATTCTCTGCACAGCGTCAGTTTACCGGCAACGCCGCACACGAGCTGCGCACCCCGCTCGCCCTTATGCAAGCACAGATTGAACTATTCATCTCCGAGCACTCCGGTTTGCAACCCGAAACAGCCGAGCTGCTCGGCCTGCTACAAGAACAAACCGAGCGCATGTCTCGAATGACCAAGGTATTGCTTGAGATGAGTGAGCTCCGCAGCATTCCTTGCGAGGACGATGTTGAACTCGGTCCCTTGTCCGAAGAGGTCCTCACTGACCTTGCGCCACTTGCCGAAAATAGGAGCATAGCCCTCAACTGTGCTGGAGACGCTTTAGTAATCGGGAGCGACACGCTCCTCTATCGGTTGCTGTTCAACCTGGCCGAAAACGCCATCCGTTACAGTCGCTCCGGCTCGACTGTCAATGTCTCCATCAGCGACAGCGACAGCCACGTGCTCCTGCGAGTCAAAGATGAGGGCCCGGGAATACCCAAGCAGTACCGAGAGAGCATCTTCCAGCCGTTCTTTCGTCTAGACAAATCCCGCAGCAGGGCATACGGCGGCGCAGGACTCGGGCTAGCGCTTGTTTGGGAGATTGCAGCACTTCACGGTGGCACGGTAGAGGTCGAAACAAGTTCCGAGAACGGGACTACCATGCTCGTAAGCCTTCCAAAACGATCCGCAGCGTTAACCGAGCAGTAAAACGAAAGGGGTCCCGAGCAACAGGAGTACAATTGCTGCATTGTTGCCACCTGATGGGAGATGGAAGATGGACTGCGATGGCCACCCGCGCATTCCCATGCCGTTGATGTGCACTGCCTTTGTGCCGGGCCAGATTGACGCTGCGGTTGCAGGCATTTCCGACCCCGATTCACGCACCATCGCCACGGCAGAAGCACTGTACTTTCGCGGACAGGCCACGCTCGCCGCCGAGACAGCACGCCCCTATCTTGACGCCACCGATCCCGCACTGCGCTATTCCGCATGCCTTATCTGCGGATACGCCAGTCTGTCGCTCAACCGTATCGCCGATGCTCGCCGTTGCCTTGCGGGCATCCTCGAAACGCCAACTGACGAGGAATCGCCCGCCGTCCACGCCACGCATATCCTGTTCGCCTCGGCCGCGAGCGTCCTGCTGCACTTGCCTTCCCCGTATTCCGCCGAAGAGTTTTATCCGCTTGCGGCGCATCTGCCCGAAGGTCTGCGCCTGTTCGCCAGCTACGTGATGGCGCATGCCCTGTATCTGCGCGGCGAATATGGCCGCAGCCTGGGCATGGCGGAAAATGCCCTGATCATGAAACAGGGAAGCTATCCCATCTCGGAAGTGTTCCTGCACCTGGCAGCTTCCATGGCATGCATGAGCCTCAAGGACATCGACGCCGCAAAAGCGCACTTCGGAGTTGCTTGGAACATTGCGCGCCCCGACGGCCTTATCGAGCTCATTGGCGAGCACCACGGCCTTTTACAGGGGCTCATCGAGACGTGCCTAAAAACGCAATATCCTGACGACTTCGCGCGCATCATCGAGATCACGTATCGATTCAGCTACGGTTGGCGGCGCATCCACAACCCCGATTCGGGCGAGGACGTGGCCGACGATCTAACGACCACGGAATTCACCATGGCCATGCTCGCCTGTCGTGGGTGGACCAACGCCGAAATCGCACGCCATATGGGAGTATCACCGGGCACCGTCAAAAACCGCCTATCCGGCGTATACGCAAAGCTTGGCATCGGCACACGCGCCGAACTGGTCGCGCATATGTTGCGTTAGCGACTGGGCTGCCCGGCGTAACGAAAGCGCTCCGGGGGCCCGACGCTTCGCTCGATTAATTTGGACATTTTGACCCTTGAACGGCACTACCGCCACGGGGCGACTTCTCGCAAAATTGGATTATTTCCACCGATACCTGCGGGATGGGAGCCAAAGATGCTTGATCGCCGTTCGTTACTTGTTGCCGGAGCATCCTCGCTGGCGAGCATTATGTTGCCGCGCGTGCCGGGAAGCGAAAATGCCTTCCTGCTGCCGTTCGCGCCCACCGCGGCCTATGCCGACGAAGAAGACCCCTTCAAGGTCCTGGTGCTCTCGCGCACCATGTTCGGTGTGGTCGTGGTCGACGTCGCCAACAAGAATATGCCCATCACGGGTGCTCAGGTCACGCTCACATCGCGCTATGCCGCAGGCAAGCAGCTCGCCGCCACGACCGATGACGAAGGCGCCGCCATCTTTGAGGTCGCACCGCTTTCGGAAGGCTACGTGGACGAGGAGACGCTTCTCGACGCGTACGACTTTAACGGCGGCATCTCCATTAGCATGGCGGGCTACCGTGATGTCGAGATTCCCCTTGCGCGTATCCAGGGCGGCACCGCCATAACCGCGCCCACGCGTCCGCTTTCCGACGGCGAGCCGTACTTCCGCCAGCTCACATTCGACGAATGGGACATCCAGTACGCCGACGCCACGTTTATGGCACTGCCGAAGGACGACGCCGGAAACGACCAACCCGACACGCACGCCTTTACCGTGCAGGCGCATCTGCCGCAGGGTGGACAGGCAACGCTGCACATCAACAAAGTGACGCCTGCCGCGGGCAGCTCACCCGAAACCGTCACGCAGATCGGTCAGATCAAGGCCAGCGCATCGGGCACGAATAATCTGGCGACGTTCACGCTCGAAGACAAGTTCCTCGATGCAGCGTCAAACCTTCTGGAAGAAGGGTGCAAGCTGCGCTTTGTCCTCGACTACCAGGGCAAAACCTACACGCTCTCATCCCCTATGGCCGTTGTTACCGCGCCGGCGGCAAAGGCGGAATCCGGATCGACCACTATCGTCCCCACTACCATGGACCAAGAGATCACTCCGTTTGATTTCCCGGCGGCGTTTCCCGGCATCGGCGGCAATAAGTTTACGTGCTGGATGCCCTCGTTCCCCATTTTGTTCGATTTCTCGTTTGCCGGATACGTGCTGTTTGGCGGAGGATACAAGCCGGTCGGCTACATGAACGATTCGGGCAATCCGGATCCGGAGTACTGGAAGAAGTCACCGCGCGAGTCGGGCACCAAGCAAGCAAACCGCTACCTCGACGAGATGGAGGGGAAGTGGAATCAGTACAAAAGCATGAGTGCCGGTTCGGGCACCGATCCAAGAAACACCAAGCTCCTTCGCCACCATTGCACGCTGCTGTTCACGATGGATATCGCCACACAGCTGTACGGCTCGCTCGCCTACGATTGGGTGGGCAAAACCTGGGGTAACAACAACGACCCCGCATACGGCAATATTAAGGCCCTCTTCCAGGTAAGAACCGACCTCAATTGGACCGAGCAGTTTACCCTAGGACCGGTGCCGTTTTTCCTAAACGTCAACCCCTGGGTGCTGGCGAAGCTGGCGCTCGCCGTGGGTGCCCACACGCACGGCAGCGGCGCGGCGTTTTTTAAAAACATTTCGCTCGACTTTTCAAACACCTCGGGCTCATTCACCATCCAGATCGGGCTTGCCGTCACCTTTGGCGCCGGCGTTGCAGGCGTCGCTTCGTCTGCCGTGCGCGGCGCCGCATCCCTCACGCTGTTCATTGGGTACGAGAAGGCAGATGGACACCAGCTTCCGCGACTGCGCGTAGGTGCAGACGTCGATGTCGATGTGATACTCCAGTTCGTAATGTTCAAGTGGACCACCAAGGCTTGGTCGGGGTCGTGGCCCACACTCCTCGATTCGTGGAATATGTCGGTGAACAATGGCAACCAGTATGTGCTCCAGCGCTCTGAGCTCGCATTGGGTGGAGATACGCCTTACACGTTGGATGCCCGCTTCGGCACGCCCGGCAACATCAAGGCGGGCGGCGTGCCGCAATTTATCGCATCGGCCACCATCGTCACCAACGCCGAGCTGCTCGCACGCGCCGAGGTTAAGGCCACTGCCGTAAACGTCGCGCCTGTCGTGCGCGATTGGGATCAAGCGGTCACGTGCATTGAGCTCGAGGCGGATGCAGAAAGCGACGACACGGGACAGGTCGAGCATTTCGTCCACGCACTGATAGACAACGACGAAAACGCCGCGCCGATGTATGAGTACACCCATATCAGGCAGGCGGCGAACGCCGTTGCATACCCCAACACCAATTCTGCTGGTGTATCGGAGGACGAGCGTGGCGGCATCAAGCCCTCGAGCGACAACGTGCTGTTTACTGGCGTGCTCAGCGAAGCCCACATGAAGCTGGCAATGATTGCCGGCGTAGAATGCCTGTTCCGTATCGCCTCGGTGCGCTACGGCGACAATGGCCGCTCGCGCCTGGTGGTGCACACAAAGGCAAACGGCACGTGGTCCGCCCCCATGCCCGTGGACTTTCCCCTTGGGTTTGGCGAGAACGACGTGGAGCGCGACGGAATATACGATTACGACTTCGACGTGGTGGAATATACGGACGGAAGAGGAAACCAGGACGCCTACGTGTTGCTGGTCTCGGGCGAGCGCCGCGACGGCGACAACACCCTTTTCGATGCGGCGAGCACATCCGGCATACTGTCCGTTGTGCGCCTGCGCATAAGCAACGGCGGAGTTCGCGTGGTGTCGCATACGTCATGGCGCAGCATTTCGCGCGGCCGCCTGCAAGAGGATGGCTACCATTGCCTGCAGTGCCCGCGCATCACGGTGGGCAAGACGCTGGTCGACGGACGTCTGTCGGGTGCCTACCTCCACCGCCGCGGAACCACCGCAGAAAAGGCGCTCGGCAGCGAGGCCGAGGTTGCGCTGGAGTGCTTTACCCTGTGGCCGGACGTTTCGGGCGATAGCCTGACGTTCCGCCAAGTTCTCCGCTTTCCACAAGCACCGTCGAGTATCGAGCTGGGCGAGCCCGTAAATATCAACGGCAAAATGGTGGTGCCCGTTGCGTACGAGACTGCAGACGGTTGCGGCTGCGCATCGTATGCCGTGATCGGCCAGTCCATTGCGGGCTGGGGCGTTATGCCACCAGACGCCACGGTACCCCGTGCGGTGCCGTGGCCACAACATTCGGGCTTTTTGGCAACCGTCAACGAACAGCTGCAGCATATTACTTGGACGCGAAGCGCATCGGCATTTGCAACGCAGCCCGTGGGCGCCGCAGGCTGTGGCCCGGCATCGTTTAGCGTAAGCAACAACGGCAGGTGCGTGCTCTATGTAGAGAATACCGATGGCAAGGTGGGACAAACCTACGACGAAGAAGGCAACCCGGTAGCAGTAATGGGCAAGCACTTCCGCATCTTCGCCAGCACCTTGGCAGGCGATCTGTTCACGGAGCCGTTCGTGATGTGCGAGCTGGACCATCCCGTCGATCAGATAACGACATTTTTTACGTCGGGAGGCATGCTCTCCGCGCTCGCCACGCACATTGTGAGCGCGGAGAAGAGCGAGGCAGAGCTGCACGGCATCGAAGTACCCTTGGTGGCATGCGCGACGCCGACAGGCGCGGTCGCCACCTCGGGCGCGGTGGTGCCCGGAGCAGCAGGCGAATCCTTCATGGTCACGGTGCGAAACGACGGCAACACCTTGCTGACCGCCGGCACGATCGATCTGTACCGAGAGGGCTCCAGCCAGCCGTTCTCCAGCGCTTCCATCGGATTCGGACTGAACGCACGCATGGCTTCAATCTACGATCCAGAGCTTGCCGAGGACGCTTCGGCCAACGACATGGCACACGTGAAGTACGCGCTCGAGACGCTGGACGCACGTTTTGCAACGCACCCGCTGGTAGCCGACAACGGCAACGCCGTGCTGGCACCGGGTTGCACGGCACAGTTCCGCATGAGCTTCGCCATCCCCGAGAGCTGGAGCGACGAAGTAGGCAAACGCGTAACGCTGTATGCGAAGGCGCGTAATCTGGTGGCGCTCGATCCCGTAACGCTCGAGGAAATTCGACCGGGCGCGAACTCGGCACTGGGTGCCGTACTGCACGAGCTTCATGTGCCCGACGCGTCATGCGAACGCTCAGAAGTTCAGGTCGGCGTATGCGACAGCGCGGATACGACAGGACTTCACGACGCCCCGATGACCGTGGACGGCGATGGCGGCTCGAGCGGCGGCGGTTCCGGCACGGGAGGCAGCTCCGGTGGCGGCAGCAGCTCTGGCAGCGGCAAGGACCACGGCAATAACAAGCGCTCCGGAAAAGCGGGCGCGCTTGCGGGCACGGGCGATGTCAACGCTCCCCTTACGGCAGCCGCTGCAGCACTCGCCGCAGCCGGCGCCGGCCTCGTCACCTACAGCGCCCGCCGCACGGGGCTCGAAAAAGATACCGCCAATGAGGGCAGTTCGGATAGGCCTCGCTAGCTTCTAGTTACTTTTGTGAGAGACGCCAACTCGGCTCATCGAACATCAAAATGGGCTGGCCCCGATAACTCGGAGCCAGCCCTGAGTCGCCTGACGTGAGAATCGCGGCGTTATTTGAGCTTCAGTGCCTCCATCATGGGCACGGCGGCGTCCCAGTCGATCTTCCAGCCGATCGACACACGAACGGTCTCGCCCGTCGCGGGAGCCGTCGCAAACAGCGTATGACCGTTGTCGGGACCGGTAAAGCGCAGCCACGTTATGCCGTTATACTCGACCTGGTCTGTTGTCGTCTCCTTGCCTTCGTAGACCTGCTCCAGGCTCGCAACCTCTTCCTCCGGCGAGCGCGGGAAGATGCTGATGTTCAGGCGTCCTCCAGTCTCGTCGTGGAAGAAGTTTGCCTTTTCATGCTCTTCGTTGGACGAATCCAGCGTGTACCCATCGGCGGCCTCGATACTGTACGATGCACAATCGATGCCGGTCATATTGGCCGCGTCACCAGAATCGGCCACACCGCCGGCAGCCTTGAACTCCTTGGTCTCGCACCCCGTGGTGTCAAAGTGCATGGCTTCGTGATTCTTGGCGGGGGCGTAAGCGTCTACGAACTCGACAGTGATGGGCCCGTAGTACGCCGTCTTGGGCGCCCAGAAATACACGTACTCAACGGTCTCGCCCGGACCGATATCTGGCCTCTCGGAAAGGTCAATTCCCTTGTGCAGATCATCGGGAGCTTCGCTTGCGACGTAGTCGAGCACGGCCGCCTTGCCGGAAGTAAACAACGGGTCGCCTGCCTCAAGATCGCCCTGGGCAGCATGCACGTTAAAGGAACTGAACGTCCTGTTCTTTGTGTTGTTGTTGGTAATCTTGATGTGCAGGTAAAAGCCGTCCTGCAGCTTGGCGTCGCCGCGATAGAACGTACCGTGAGCCACCGACTCATAGGTAATGCCTGCCACCTCGACCGTCTGCGACTCATAGGCCTTGGGCTTCTCGGTCTTCTCCTGCACGGGCGCGCTGCCACCCGAGCCACTCGGCGCATTACCGCCGCAGCCGGCAAGCGTACACGCCAGCACAGCCGAAAGCGTCACGGTGGGAATTCCTAACAGCAGCTTCTTCGTCATGGGCTTCATCATCCTCACCGCTCCTTTCGGCTTGTAGCTCATCCGTTGCCCAAGGCCTTCGTCGTCCCGTGGCATCGGCTTCCACTATGAGCGTATGACGAAACACGGCGCCGGCAAAGTGACCCGTGGCCCAAATAACGACCCGACAGCGTTCCTTATGGGCCAAAGGGACTCGCACACGCACGCCCGTGGCCCATAAAAAGAGACGCCTGTCCCAATGTCCGATTCAATCCAACAATCCGCATGGCACGTTTTTGACAAACGCATCCAACCGCAAGCGCAGCAGGACGCATTCGACCGCTTTCAAACTTACTCGGACAGAACCGACTCGGTTTCGTCCAAGTAAACGCTGTTCCACCAAATTCCGAACGATTGTTCGATGGATTTCGTGTTGGTTGGAATCGCCCAAGGGCTGGGCTATGCTACCTTGACTATCTATATGACTAAAACGCAGCAAACGAGCACCGAGAGAGCGAGTATGGCAAAAAACACCGCAAACTATGGTAACGACAGTATCCGCCAGCTCAAGGACGAGGAGCGCGTACGCCTGCGCCCCGCCGTTATCTTTGGCTCGGACGGACTCGATGGCTGCGCGCATGCCGCCTTCGAGATCCTGTCCAACGCCGTTGACGAGGCGCGCCAGGGCTACGGCAAGCTCATCACCCTTACCGCCTTTCGCGATGGTTCCATTCAGGTAGAGGACAATGGCCGCGGCTGCCCGCTCGACTGGAACCCCTCCGAGAAGCGCTTTAACTGGGAGCTCGTCTTTTGCGAGCTCTACGCCGGCGGCAAATACAACAACAACCAGGGCGGCGACTACGACTTCTCGCTCGGTACCAACGGCCTAGGCTCGTGCGCGACCCAGTACGCCTCCGAATACATGGACGTCACGGTTTGGCGCGACGGCAACAAGTACTCCCTGCACTTTAAGAAAGGCAAGGTGGTCGGCGCCAAAAAGAAGGCACTCGAGATTGAGCCCAGCGACGAAGACCGTACCGGCACCACCATCAAGTGGCGTCCCGATCTTGAGGTCTTTACCTCGATCAGCATTCCCCACGATTGGTATCGCGAGACCATGCGCCGTCAGGCCGTGGTCAACGCCAACGTGACCTTCCGCCTGCGTATTGAGGGCGACGATGGCGAATTTACCGAAGAGGACTTCTGCTATCCCAAGGGCATCGAGGACTACGTGCTCGAGAAGGTCGGTACCGACTACCTCACCGAGCCCTTCTTTATCGAGGCCGACCGTCGCGGTCGCGACCGTGAAGACCTGCCCGATTACAACGTAAAAATCACTGCTTGCATGTGCTTCTCGCGCACCTTCACGATGCAAGAGTACTACCACAACTCATCGTGGCTCGAGAACGGCGGTTCGCCCGAGAAGGCCGCCCGCAGTGCTCTGACCAGCGCCATCGATGCTTACATTAAGCAACAGGGCAAGTACAACAAAAACGAGAGCGGCATCAAATGGCAGGACGTCCAGGACTGCCTGGTGCTGGTGACCAACTGTTTCTCCACCCAAACGTCCTACGAAAACCAGACCAAGAAGGCCATCAATAACCGCTTTATCCAGCAGGCTATGACGGCCTTCTTTAAGGAGCGCCTTTCGACCTACTTGATCGAGAACAAAGACGCCGCCAACAAGATCATGGAGCAGGTGCTCATCAACAAGCGCTCGCGCGAGAACGCCGAGAAGACGCGTCAGAGCATCAAGACCAACCTGCAGCAGAAGACCGACATGGCCAACCGCGTGCAGAAGTTCATCGACTGCCGCTCCAAGGACAAAAGCCGCCGCGAGATCTACATCGTAGAGGGCGACTCGGCAGCAGGCGCCATTCGCACCTCGCGCGATGCCGAGTTCCAGGGCGTTATGCCCGTCCGCGGTAAGATCCTCAACTGCCTGAAGGAGGATTATCCGCGCATCTTTAAGTCCGACATCATCATGGACCTTATGCGCGTGCTGGGCTGCGGTGTGGAGATCAAGGACAAGCGCATCAAGAACCTGGGCGCCTTTGACCTGGACAACCTCAACTGGAACAAGGTCATCATCTGTACGGACGCCGACGTCGACGGTTATCACATCCGCACGCTCGTGCTCACCATGCTCTATCGTCTGGTGCCCACGCTTATCGACGAGGGCTACGTGTATATCGCCGAGTCGCCGCTCTACGAGATCAACTGCAAAGAGAAGACCTACTTTGCCTACACCGAGCTCGAGAAGAACGGCATCCTTAAGGAGATCGGCGACCAAAAGTGCTCGATCAACCGCTCCAAGGGTCTTGGTGAGAACGATCCGGACATGATGTGGCTCACCACCATGAACCCCGAGACGCGCCGCCTGATCAAGGTGGAGCCCGAGGACGTCACCAAGATGGAAACCATGTTCAACCTGTTGCTTGGCAACGACGAGGCAGGCCGCAAGCGCCATATCTCCGAGCACGGCAAGGAATACCTGGACCAGCTGGACCTGCAGTAGCAGCAAATCGATAACGACGGCCCATAAGAAGTTCAAGAGGAAATCGTGGCAAAGAAGAAGACGAAGAACCAGCCAAAGAAAAAGCAGGTCAACGCCGAAAACGTCATCGGCCTGCACTCCGAGGTCACCGACCAGCCGATCACGCAGACGCTCGAGGTCAACTACATGCCCTACGCCATGAGCGTCAACGTCTCGCGTGCGTTCCCCGAGATCGACGGCTTTAAGCCCTCGCACCGCAAGCTGCTCTACACCATGTACAAGATGGGTCTGCTCAAGGGCGAGCGCCAGAAGAGCGCCAACATCGTGGGCCAGACCATGAAGCTCAACCCGCACGGCGATGCCGCGATCTACGAGACGATGGTGCGCCTGGCGACGGGCAACGAAGCGCTGCTTGCGCCCTTCGTGGAGTCGAAGGGCAACTTTGGCAAGTACTATTCGGGCGACCTGAGCTACGCCGCCTCGCGTTATACCGAAGCCAAGCTCTCCCCCATCAGCGCCGAGATCTTCAAGGACATCGACAAGGACCCGGTCGACTTCGTCGACAGCTACGACGGTGCCATGAAGGAGCCGCGCCTGCTGCCCACCACGTTCCCCAATATCCTCGTCTCGGCCAACAAGGGCATCGGCGTCGCCATGGCGTCCGACATCTGCGGTTTCAACCTCAACGAGGTCTGCACCGCCACCATGCACTACCTGCAGGATCCCGACTGCGACCTGCTCGAGTACATGCCCATGCCTGACTTCTCGACCGGCGGCGAAATTATCTACCGCCGCGAGGAGATGGAGAAGATCGTCGAGACCGGCCTTGGCAGCTTCCAGATCCGCTCCCGCTGGCGCTGGATTCCCGAAGAGCGCATCATCGAGGTCTACGAGATCCCCTACACCACCAAGACCGATGTCATCATCGAGCGCATCGTCAAGCTTTCCAAAGAGGGCAAGGTCAAGGAGATTGCCGACATCCGCGACGAAACCGACCTCTCGGGTTTGCGCATCGCCATCGACCTTAAGCGCGGCGTCGACCCCGACAAGCTTATGGCCAAGCTCTATCGCTCGACCACGCTGCAGGATTCGTTCTCGTGCAACTTCAACGTGCTCGTCGACGGCTATCCCCGTGTCATGGGCGTGCGCCAGATCCTGCACGAGTGGGTCAAGTGGCGTATTGAGTCCACGCGTCGCCGCATTAACTTTGACCTGGGCAAAAAGTCCGAGCGCCTGCACCTGCTGCACGGCCTCGAGGCGATCTTGCTCGACATCGACAAGGCGATCGCCATCATCCGTGGCACCAAGCTCGAGGCCGAGGTCGTGCCCAACCTTATGCGCGGCTTCGACATCGACGAGACCCAGGCCGAATTTGTTGCCGAGCTCAAGCTCCGCAACATCAACGAGGAGTACATCCTCAACCGCACCAAGGACATCGCTAAGCTTGAGGGCGAGATTGCCGAGCTTGAGGAAATCCTCTCCAGCGAGGAGAACATCAAGAAGGTCATCAGCGACGAGCTGGCCGCAGTCAACAAGAAATATGTGATGCCGCGCCGCACGGGCAGGATTGAGCCCCATGAGGTTATCGAGGTGAGCCTGGAGCCCGAGGTCGAGGAATATCCGGTTACCATCATGCTCTCGCGCGATGGCTACCTTAAGAAGATGACGGACCGCGTACTCAAGAAGGCGACCACGCTCAAGTACAAGGACGGCGACAAACCCTTTATCGAGTTCCCGTCCTCCAACACCCACGAGCTGCTCGTGTTTACCAACAAGAGCCAGGTGTACAAGTGCAAGGTTGCGGCGTTTGAGGACACCAAGTCGGCCCAGCTGGGCTCGTACCTGCCGACCGATCTTGAGATGGAACCCGACGAGAATGTCATCTGGGTCATCGACCCCGAGGACTACAAGGCCGACGTGCTGTTTGTCTTTGAGAACGGCCGCGTGGTGCGCGTCGCACTTTCCGGATACGTTACCAAGACCAACCGCAAACGTCTCAAGAACGCTATCTACGGTGGCAGCAAGCTGCTGTATGCCCAGGTGCTCAAGGAAGATCGCGACATCGCGCTGGTCTCGAGCGACTACCGCCTGATGAACTTCAACACGTCGTTGCTCAAGACCAAGACGACCACCAACACGCAGGGCGTCCAGGCCCTTACGGCCAAGAAGGGCCGCTCGGTCACCACGGTCGGCACGACCGAGGAGATTCTTGGCGCCGGCGTCTCGGCCGAAAAGTTCACCGCGCAGAGCCTTCCCTCTGCCGGTGCCCTCATGAAGGAAAACGACATGCCGAGCTTGTTTGACTAGGTACCACGGCAACGAGATCGTTAGATACTTCGCAAAGCGACGAGGCCCGGAACGCAACGGCATTGCGCCCGGGACTCGTCGTTTTTCTTCTCAACTATTTTTTAACGCAGATAAATTGATTTCTGCTTATTTTTCTGCGTAAAAAATGTCAGCGCCACTGCTTCGATGCCCTTTGGTCAGTCGTTAGCAAAACTTGCAAAAGATAGCAAAACTTGCAAAAATTAGCAAAACTTGCAAAGGAGCTACCATGGAGTACAGCAAGAACCCCTTTACCCCGACGTTCGGAAGCGTCCCTCCCTTTCTAGCGGGTCGCGAGCATATCCTGCGTGACATCAACCGTGGCTTCATCAACGGCCCGGGAGATCCCAACCTGTCAACCATTTTTACTGGCGCAAGGGGAACGGGCAAAACGGCGCTTCTCTCGCTCCTTTCAGAAACGGCGCTTGAACACGGCTGGATCGCAGCAAATGTCTCCGCCATGCCAGGCATGCTCGAAGATATTATCGAGCGAACCAAAGAAGCCGCAGATAGCTACCTCTCACAGCCTCACGCGCGCATAAACGGTGTTCAAATTGGCCCAGTGGGCATCGATTGGACATATGCTCAAGAGGCTCAGGGCAACTGGCGCACGCGCATGAATGGCATCTTTAAGCAACTCGAAAAACATGACATCGGACTTCTCATCACCATTGATGAAGTCACAGTAGATCTCGAAGAAATGCTTCAATTTGCCTCTGTTTACCAGCACTTTGTACGCGAAGGTAAAAAAGTTGCCCTACTCATGGCAGGACTGCCCTACAAAGTATCGGCGTTGCTGCGTAACGATTCCGTCTCGTTCCTCAGGCGTTCCCAATATCATCAGTTAGGACGAATCACTGACGTTGAAATTGCAAACGCATTCCGCAAAACCGTTGAGGCCGGAGGCCGCTCAATCACGCCAGAAGCGCTCGAGGATGCCGTGAAGGCCGTCGACGGATTTCCCTATATGATGCAGCTCGTCGGATATCGCACATGGGATGTTTCGGAGAACTCGCCCAAAATCAGTGCACCTGATGTACAGCAGGGTTCTCTGCTTGCCCGCATGGAGCTGCGCGATCGAATTCTCGAAACGACCTATCGGGAGCTTTCCGATAAAGACCTTGAGTTTTTGCTCGCGATGCTGCCCGATTCTGGCCCCAGCAGGGTCTCGGAGATAGCCAAACGCATGGGCGTCGCCAGCAACTACGCAAGCCAATACAAACGCCGCCTCCTGGAGGACGGCGTCATCGGAGAGCGCGGGCGTGGTCTCGTTGGCTTTGACATCCCCGCGTTCAGGGAATTCTTGAACGAGAAGGCGTTTTAGCACACCGGAATTGTCCGCTGGAGCATCGTTGCATGGCAATCAGCAATCCTCTTGGTAAGGGCAGCAAGCATTTCCGCCAACGCTGATTGCCATGCGCTCCTCTTGTCCTTAGGCGAGCTTGCGGGCGAGCTCTCGCACCCCTTCCAACTTGGGCGAGGATGCCATGCTGTCGCGCTCGGTCATACCGCTGATGGTGACAATGCCCTGGTCCTCCCACTTGCAGTACGCGCAGGTTGACTTGTACATGGCGATCGCCGCGTCATAGACGCCCTCGCTGTGGCTATCGAGCAAAAGGGCCGTCTTGGTGAACGGGAAGCCCGTAGCACCGAAGGCGTACAGGCGATCGATGGCGGCCTTCTCCTGCGCAGTGATATCAAACCAGTAGATAGGCGAAGCGAAGACAACCATGTCGGCGCCTTTCAGCGACTCGATCACGTCGGCCATGTCGTCCTTCTGCACGCAAGTGCCCTCATGGGTAAAGCAGTACTGGCATCCCAGACAACCAGCGATCTTTTTGCCGGCAACGCGGACGACCTCGACCGTATTACCGCCCTCGCGCGCGGTCTCGGCAAACGCCTCGACCATGGTGTCGGTATTGGCGCCCTTGCGCGGGCTGCCACTCAATACAACGATATTCATAAGAATCTCCCTCCTTTATGCCGCAGGCGCGCGGCATATTTTTTGTTTTAACCAAAACAGATGGAGTTATTCAATCGCCTCGTTTCAGCTACTCCCACTCTTTAGAAGAATCGTTGCTGGAGACTTGCCATTAAATCAAGGCGCGCCTTATTTCAGGTATTCCTCAAAGAATGCCTTCAGCTTTCCAAACGGAATGATGTCCATCTGATCGTAAAGGTCGGTGTGGCTGGCACCAGGGATAATGAGCAATTCCTTGTTGTCCCCCGTCAGCTTGCTGTACGCAGTTTCGCTGAAATAGCGGGAGTGCGCCTTCTCGCCATGCACCAGCAGTACCGCAGAGCGAATTTCGCTGCTGTATTGCAAAATCGGCATATTCAGGAACGACAGCGAGGACGTCACATTCCAGCCACCGTTGGAGTTCAGGCTGCGGGGATGATAGCCTCGCGGAGTTTTGTAGTAGGCGTAATAGTCCGCTACAAACTGCGGCGCATCCTCCGGTAGCGGATCGACCACGCCGCCCGCCAGCGCATAGCTGCCGTTTTTATAGTCCTCGGTGCGCTGCGCGTTCAGCGCTTTCCGCTTTTCAAAGCGCGCCTGCTCGGAATCCTCGGCGTCAAAATAGCCGTTTGCGGTCACGCGGGTCATATCGTACATGGTCATAGCCGCGGTAGCTTTGATACGGGTGTCGATGGCCGCCGCATTGACTGCCATGCCGCCCCAACCGCAGATACCGATGATGCCGATACGCTCCGGGTCAACGCTTTCCTGCACAGAGAGGAAATCCACCGCTGCGCAGAAGTCCTCGGTGTTGATGTCCGGCGATGCTACATAGCGGGGTGTGCCGCCGCTCTCGCCGGTATAGGACGGGTCAAAGGCAATTGCAAAAAAGCCCAACTCCGCCATTTTCTGCGCGTACAGACCGGAGGACTGCTCCTTCACCGCGCCAAAAGGGCCGCTGACGGCGATGGCGGGCAGCTTGCCTTCCGCGTTCTTAGGCACGTAGACGTCAGCCACCAGCGTGATGCCGTATCGGTTATGGAAGGTCGCCTTGCTGTGCTCAACCTTGTCGCTTTTGGGAAATACTTTGTCCCATTCCTGCGTCAGATTCAACTGTTCCATACCTAAACCTCCTTGTCAGTCGCTTTAAGGTATTGCTCGTCGTCCACGGGCTCCAACCACTCGTTGGAGGCCTCCTCGCCCGGAACCTCCACCGCGAGATGGGAGAACCAGCTGTCGGGCGCCGCACCGTGCCAGTGCTTTACGCCTGCGGGAATATTTACTACATCGCCGGGGCACAGCTCCTGTGCCGGTTTGCCCCATTCCTGGTAAAACCCTCGGCCAGCCACGCAGACGAGAATCTGCCCGCCGCCGCTTTTGGCGTGATGGGTGTGCCAGTTGTTGCGGCAGCCTGGCTCGAACGTAACGTTGTAAATGCCGACCTGCTCGGTGGAAAGGGGCGCGAGGTAGCTTTGCCCGATAAAGTACTTCGCAAATGCGTCGTTGGGGGCACCGATGGGAAAGGCCATCTCGTTTTGATGCTTAGCTCTTGCATCAGCGGCATTGTCATCCGCCCAGACCTCCTTCGCCATGCGAAAGGCCGCCCACGCCTTGGGCCATCCCGCATAAAACGCCGCATGCGTAAGGATTTCCGCTATCTCAGCCCTGGTCACGCCATTGTTCTTTGCGGACATCAGATGATATTGAAACGAAGAGTCCGTCAGGCCCTGCGCCATTAGGGCAACCACCGTCACTATGCTGCGATCTCGAAGGGAAAGCCCGTCTTCTCGACTCCATACCTCGCCGAACAGCACATCGTCATTGAGCTGTGCAAATTTGGGGGCAAAGTCCCCCAGGGCATCTCTACCTGCCGTCTGTTTAATTGTCATGATCGATTTCCTCCTGTCGATGGTTTTGAGTACAAACTGCTTCCGCGCGTCCAAGCTGCCCGCCTAGATTCCCATGCCTATCCGTCGCGCCCGCTCCAGAGCAGGATGCCCGGCGATATCGCCCACGTCGTTCACGCCGCCGGCGAAAACCGTTCCGACAAGCGTGCGCCTTTGGCGAAAATCCCTTGCGCTCCCGATTTGTATTAACGAAAATAAACGTAATACCTAAACCTAACTTTAGGTCAAGAAATGAATTCTAGATTTATCCGGAGGAACCATGTACACAATCGGACAGGTGGCGGAGATGTTCGGTCTGCCCGTTTCCACGCTGCGTTATTACGATAAGCAGGGATTGTTCCCGGGGCTGGAGCGGACGTCCGGCATTCGCCGATTCGGCGATACGGAACTCGAGGCGCTTCGGGTCATCGAATGCCTGAAGAAGGCTGGGATGGAGATCAAGGACATCCGGCTGTTCATGGAATGGTGTGCGGAGGGCCCATCGACATATCCCAAGCGCAAGGCCATGTTCGAGGAACGAAAGGCCCACATGGAGTTGGAGATCGCAAACATGAACCGCGCGCTGGACATGTTGAAGTTCAAATGCTGGTACTACGAGCAGGCGATTCAGGATGGCAACGAGGATAGAGTGAAGGCGCTGATCCCCGACGATTTGCCGGATGAGATTAAAGATACCTACGATAACGCCCACGCTCAATAATGCCGCCCGATGCTCAAGGGGCTTTGGCAAGGAGTCGTTTTAGGCAGACATGCAAAAAGAAAGCCTCCGAACCAGAAGGTTCGGAGGCTGTTATTCCCGTTATTCCCATAGGCATAAGCGCATCTGTTCGCGATTGCCTATCGATGCTCTGCCTCGAGCACGGCAGACACCGCATCGAGGAACTCCCGCACATGGTCTGCGGGGTGCGACGAATGAAGCAGCCCGTAAGACACGAGACAGTCCCAATCGGTAGGGACGGTTTTGAGCATGGGGTGGACGTTGGCCCACAACGGTAGCGTCGCAAGCGCGAGGTCCTCGTTCGCGCCGCGATTGAACACCTCCGCCCGATATTGCGGGAAGTCTACGAGCGCGATTTGAGGATGATGCAAGAGTATCTCGTCGCGCACGCGGTCGATTTCGGCGTTCCAGCCCCGGCGTATAAGCATAAGACTGTGATTGTGGAGGTCGTCGAATGTGACGATGTCGCGTTTGGCGAGTTCGTTGTCGACGGGAACGGCGCACCAGAGCGGCTCGCGCGAAAGCTCGAGGCCCAGGCACCCGCGCTCTTTAAGAAAGGCATCGTCGAAAATCCCCGCCACGATATCCATGTCTTGCCCGAGGTTCGCCAAACCGCGCGCCGCCGAGGGTGTGTTTTCAAACGTGACCACCTGAAGGCTCATGCCAGGGCAACGTTCCTTCACCTTCGGCCATAGCTTCGTGAGCGGCGTGCTGGGCGTCATGAGCGACACTCCCACGCGGATGATGCGCTTCTCTCCGCGCTCGGCGACGCGGGCGCGTGCGATTGATTCTTGAGAGTACTGCACGATATGGCGGGCGTCGGCGAGCAGCGACCTGCCTGCTCGCGTAAGCGAAAGCCCCTGATGCGATCGGTGGAACAGCGTAAGGCCTAGCCGCGACTCCAGCAGGTTCATCTGCTTGATGACGGCCGTGGGCGTGATGAAGGACTCTTGTGCCGCCTTGGAGAAGCTGCCCGCCTCCGCCACGCGGATGAAAGTGTCAAGCTGTGGGTTGTACATCGATCCTCCTGTCACGCATTATGTGCCGTATATACCCCATGGTTATATCCATCATTCCAACGTGAACTTCTCGCGCGTCAGTAAACGCCGTAGCCTTGTATTCGAAAAGTCACCATTAAGGAGGAGACCATGGAGTATCTGAAGCTCAACAACGACGTAGAGATGCCCATCGAGGGTTTGGGCACCTTCCTCATGACCCCGGCCGAGGCCGAGGCGGCCGCAACCGCCGCGCTCGCGGCTGGCTACGAGCACATCGACACCGCCAACGCCTACATGAACGAGCGCGCCGTGGGCCGTGCCATCGCCAAGAGCGGCATCGCGCGCGACAAGATCTTCGTCTCCACCAAGCTCTGGCCGAGCGTCTACGACGCGGGCATGCCGGCGGTGGACGCCACGCTCCAGCGCCTGGGGCTCGACTACGTCGATATGCTCATCCTGCACCAGCCGGTAGGCGACTACCTGGCCGCGTGGCGCACGATGGAGGAGGCGTACCGCGCGGGCAAGGTGCGCGCCCTCGGCCTCTCCAACTTCCCGCAAGACAAGATCGCCGAGGTCATCGAGGTCGCCGACATCAAGCCGCAGCTCGTGACCGTTGAGTGCCACCCCTACCACGCCCAGCGCGACCTGCGCGCCTACCTCGCGCCGTACGGCACGGTGATCGAGGCGTGGTACCCGCTCGGCCACGGCGACAAAGGTCTTCTGGAGGAGCCCGTCTTCGTCGCTCTCGCCGAGAAGTACGGCAAGACCCCAGCCCAGGTGATCCTGCGCTGGCACGTGCAAATGGGCACCTCCATCATCCCCGGCTCCAAGAACCCCGTCCACATCGCCGACAACGCGAACATCTTTGGCTTCTCCCTCACCGAAGACGAGATGGCCGAGATTGCCAAGCTCGACGGGACCATGACCTACTACACCGCCACTGAGGAAGCACTCGCGGGCTACCTGGCCATACGCCCCGATTTCAACGCGCAGGAGTAGCACTCAGACGACAACGGACCAACCAAGCCGCCGCCGAGGACCAGTCGACTGTCGAGGATGAGCCCGCCGCAGTGCCCGCTGCAGACGGCAACGTCCTCGTGGCCTACTACTCGGCACAGAGCCACACCGCTGTCGTAGCTCAGACCATTGCCGACGAGCTCGGCGCCGATCTCTTTGAGGTGACGCCTAGAACCTGCGGGTTATAACCCCGTGCGCACCCCAGCGTTATAGAACCCTCACCAACGGAAACTTCCGCCGGCGCGGCGCCCCTCGTATGGTGGATACGTCAAGTTGCGAGAAAGGAAGGCACCATGGACTACATCACCTTGAACAACGGCGTCAGGATGCCGCAGCTCGGCTTCGGCGTGTACCAGATCCCGGACGCCGCGGAATGCCAGCGCGCCGTGGAGGACGCGCTCTCGGTCGGCTACCGGCTGCTCGACACGGCCGCGAGCTACGGCAACGAAGAGGCGGTCGGGGCTGCCATTCGTGCGAGCGGCCTGCCGCGCGACGAGGTGTTCGTGACGACCAAGCTGTGGATGTCGGATGTGAGCTACGAGGGGGCCAAGCGCGGCTTCGACGCGTCGCTCAAGCGGCTGGGGCTCGACTACGTCGACCTCTACCTCATCCATCAGCCGTTCGGCGACGTCTTCGGCGCGTGGCGCGCCATGGAGGAGCTCTACGAGCAGGGCGTTATCCGCGCCATAGGCACAGCTAACTTCTACCCCGATCACCTCGCAAACCTCATCTCGTTCAACCGCATCGCCCCCGCCGTGAACCAAGTCGAGTGCAACGTGTTCTTCCAGCAGCGCGAGGCGCAGGAGTACATGGCCGGCAAGGAGGTGGCCATGGAGGGCTGGGCGCCCTTTGCGGAGGGCAGAAACGACCTCTTCCGCAACGAGGTCCTCGCTCGCATCGGCGAGGCACACGGCAAGACGGTCGCTCAGGTCGTGTTGCGCTGGCTGCTGCAGCGCGGTGTGGTCTGTATCCCTAAGAGCACGCACCGCGATCGCATGGAGCAAAACTTCGACGTCTTCGACTTCGCGCTGGGCGACGACGAGATGGTCGCCATCGCCGCGCTCGACACCGGGCGCAGCGCGTTCTTCGACCACCACGACCCCGCCACCATCGAATGGATGTCCGGGCTCGTGCGCAACGTGTAGACGAGCGGTTAGACCGCACTGATAACTTACTAGGAGGAATTGCCATGAACTCATTCACGTACGACTACCCGGTCAGGAACTACTTCGGCGAGGGGGCCATGGACCAGGCGCTCGACGCCGAGATGGGTGCCATGGGCAAGACAGTGATGCTCGCCTACGGCGGAGGCTCGGTCAAACGAACCGGCGTCTACGGCCACGTGGTCGATAAGCTCACGAGCGCGGGCAAGCGCGTGGTGGACTTCGGCGGCATCATGCCCAATCCGACCTACGAGAAGTGCCAGGAAGGCGCCGCGCTCGCACGCAAGGAACAGGTCGACTTCATTCTCTCCGTCGGCGGCGGGTCGGTCTTCGACTGCTGCAAGGTGGTCTCCGCGCAGGCGATGCTTGACGAGGACATCGAGACGTTCGAGCACGTCGACGGCAAGATGCCGAGCTCGTTCATCCCCATGGGCTGCATCGTGACACTCTCCGGCACGGGCGCCGAGCAGAACAACGGCGCCGTCATCACCAACGAGGAGACACACGTGAAGGGCGCCTATCTGGGGGCGATGCCCATGTGGGCGGCGCTCGACCCGGCGCTCACGCTCACCGTGCCGCACGCGCAGTTCATGAGCGGCGCGTTCGACACGCTCTCGCACTGCATGGAGAGCTATTTCGGAAGCCCGCGCGGGCGCAATGTCACCGACGACATCAACCTCGCCATCCAGCGTAACGTCATCCGCAACATGCGGATCATCGCGGACGACGACCAGAACCTCGATGCCAGAAGCGAGCTCGTATACGACTCCGCCATGGCCGAGAACGGCGTGCTCAAGATCGGCAAGTCAACGGACTTCCAGGCGCACATGATCCAGCACCAGTACGGCGCCTACACCCACACCAACCACGGAATGGGCCTCGCGGTCATCCATCCTGCGCTCTACCGCCACCTGGCCCCCGAGGCACCCGCGCAGTTCGCCCGCTGGGCGCGCGAGGTGTGGGACGTCGACGCCAAGGGCAAAGACGACCTTACGGTGGCGCTGGAGGGTATCGACCGCCTGCAGACGTTCATCGGCGAGATGGGGCTTCCCACGAGCTTCGCCGAGATGGACTCCGACGCGTCCGACGAGACGCTGCGCAAGGTTGCGGACACCTGCGTGCTCACCGGCGGTTGCGCCAAGAAACTGGAGCGCAGCGAGGTGTTCCAGATTCTGACCGAGTGCCTCTAGATCGGCGGGGGTCCCGATCCGCCCGCGCTGAAGGAAATCAGAACCACCCTTAAAAAGGGTGGTTTGCTCTTAGGGTATAACCCACGGGCCCCGGGCTCGCGTCTAAAGGCGCGGGCCCGGACTTCGTCCAGGCCTAGTGCATCTTGACCCGTGGCGCGCCGGTCGAACCGGCAGGATCACCTCCTCTTGAAGGGGTCCTCGTACTCCTTCACGCTCAGCTTGTCCAGCGCGATGTCGTGGGACTCCTGCTCCCTGATGTACTTGGCGATCGTCGCCTCGTTCAGGCCGACGGTGGACACGTAGTAGCCCTCCGCCCAGAACTTCCTGTTGCCGAACTTGTACTTGAGGTTGGCGTGCCTGTCGAATATCATCAGCGAGCTCTTCCCCCTTCAGGTAGCCCATGACGCTCGCGACGCTGTACTTCGGCGGGATCGCCAGCAGCACGTGCACGTGGTCTGGCATCAGGTGCCCCTCGATTATCTCGATCCCCTTGTACTCGCACAGCTTCCTGAGGATCTCCCCTATGTCGCTCCTGATTTGGTTGTAGATCACTTTGCGCCTATACTTCGGCGTGAACACGATGTGGTACTTGCACATCCACTTCGTGTGGGAAAGGCTGTAGGCCTTCTGGGCCATGGCGACCACCCCTTCGACTCGAATTCTTGACGGCCTGAACAATCGTCAATATCGGTCGGAGGGGTGGCTTTGTAAAGCCGTTTGTCTCCACCCGCGTAGCGGGTGGTTCAAAGCTGGCCGCTGCGCGGCCAGCAGACTAAAGTCTTGAAAACAGGAAGGCTCCTCGTTTTTCACGAGGAGCCTTCTGAGTTTTTGCCCGATTGTGAAACCATATGACTTGCAGGTGCGGCGGTTGCGAAACGCCCCCATCGGTCGCCATCGGAACCGCACGAAACCGTATGAAAAACAAGAGCAAATGTTCTATTACTACTCCCCCTCGATGACTAATCCGGTGCGAATGTTGTCGATGCGTCTCGCGTCGTACCGCCCGAGGGCTGATTCGTGCGCAATTTGAGCGAATCAGGCCCTTGATTCGCGGTTTCGGGAATGACTCAATTGATTCGCGAAACCGCAGGTCGCTCCTTTAATCACTCCCTGGTTTCCGCCGGGGTTCGTAGCGGGCAGCGTGAAAAGGGGTGATTCGAAGGGTCGGAGAGATGCGTCTTTGCCAAGAAAATAAGGTTAGCTTTAGCTTACTGCATGATTCGTGTGTTATGGTTAGATGGCTCTAACTTTTTGGGGGCGATAGCCACGCACGAACGCAAGGACTTCTGGGACAAGAATGCCGGTCGGTACGACCGTTTCATGCGAAACGACCGGGCGGCGTATGAGGAAATGTATGGGCTGATCCGGCCGGTTGTGAAAGCAAAAACCGTGCTGGAGGTTGCTACCGGCACGGGGCTTATCGCAAAGAGCATCGTGAATGCGGCGGCGCACATCGAGGCTACGGACGCTTCTGCAAAGATGATCCTTGAAGCAAAGCGGGACCATCAATCCGCAAAGCTGCACTTTTCCGTACAAGATATGTTCCGCCTGCCCTATGCACAGAAGTCCTTCGAAGTGGTGATCGTGTCCAACGCGCTTCACATAGTGCCGCATCCGGAAAAAGCCCTGCAAGAAATCAGGCGAGTGCTGAAGGACGACGGCGTGCTCATCGCGCCAACCTTCACTCACGCGGGGAACTCGGTTTCCGGCAAGGCAAAAGCCTTATTCATGAGTTTGGCGGGATTCCCCCTCCACAGCAGGTGGACAAGCGAGGAATACCTGCGTTTCCTGCGTCAAAACGGCTGGGCGGTGCAGAAAAGCGCGGTGCTGAAGGCCTCGTTCCCGCTGACCTATGCGGAATGCACGAAATCGGAGGGGCCAGATGTCTTTCTTTGAAAACACCCGCAAGCCCGTGGGCCTCGACGGAAAACTTATGGTTGCAATGATGAATCTAGGCCACAGCCCTGTGGCGCGGTGGGGACTTCGATTTCTACGACTTGCGCCAAATGCCAAGGTGTTGGATTGCGGCTGTGGCGGCGGGGCGAACATAAAACGGCTGCTGAAAAAATGCCCGCATGGCGTCGTCAAAGGCATCGACTATTCGCCCGTCAGCGTAGAGAAGGCTAGAAAGCTCAACCGAACTGCAATTCAGGAGGGGCGTTGCGCCGTTCTGCAAGGCAGTGTGGCGGATATGGTGTTTGAGGACGTCATGCGGGCATTTTTGCATCCATCCTGCACATGGCAATAGGCATGACGGTCATAGCGGCTGTGCTGGCGGCAATTATGACAGTTTTTATTCACTGAGGAAGGCACCTATGAAATGTAAAATTGAGAAAAACACCGTGCAGGAGACGCTGATCCTCCCGCTGTATTCTCGAAAGCTGTGTACGGAGCTGTACCCGAACCTTTATAGGGATGAAACAGCGGTTCGTCTGCTCGACCAGATCGACTACGACTTTTCAGAGGCAGAGAAAAGCTCCCGCAGCCTGATGCAGCGCTTTGGTGCGCTGGAGGTGGCCACACGGCAGGGCGATCTTGCTTTCGAGGTGCGGGATTACCTGAAAGGCCACCCCAATGCGGCGGTGGTCAATCTGGGCTGTGGGCTGGACAACACCGGCAGAACCTGCGACAACGGTAAATGCAGGATCTACAATCTGGACTTCCCGGATGTGATTGCCTTGCGGCAGCAGCTACTGCCCGCCGAGGATCGAGAACAAAATATCCCCTGCGACCTGAAAGACACCGCATGGTTTGGCAAAATCGATGCCTCCGGCGGGGCGGTACTCTTTGCCTCCGGGGTATTCTATTACTTTCTGACCCAGCAGGTCCGGGAACTGGTGCGGGAGATGGCGGACGCTTTCCCCGGCGGTGTGCTGGTCTTTGATGCTGCCAATCGGACGGCAGTAAAGATGATCGCAAAAACATGGCTTAAGACTGCAAAAATCAAGGATGTTGGGGCATATTTTGCGGTTTCGGATGCCGCCAAGGAAATCGGCGCGTGGGACAGCCGTCTGCAGGTCACAAGTCGCGGCTATATGCTGGGTTACAACGATTTGAGAGACCCTTCTGTCAGCGGCTTTTTCCGGTTTCTCGCAAGGGTCGGTGACAACAGGATGAAAATGCAAATCGTGAAAATAAGATTCTAAGAGACAAAAATGAAGCGCGCTCACTTTGACGTTGAAGAAGACGGCTTTTACGGCGCATATTGGGCGTGCAAGGACACACATACAGCAGCGGGCACGGATTCGATTGAAACCGTGCCCGCTATCTGATACTAAATTATTTTATCGAACGTCTGTTCTATTATCGCCTATTACAACAGCATTGCGTTCGCATTCACGGAGCTTTACGGCAGAAGCTGTGGGGCGGTGTACTTGAGATTCTGCCCAAGAAAGTTGGCGATATCCATGTTCTCAATACCGGTCTATTGAACATTAATCCCGAGCTAAAAAGAAACGTTATCAGCATAATTGACGGAGTAGTAAGAAATGGGCGCAATATCGACGAAGCGTTGGATTACATTGATGCAAAGATACTCGTTGGTGTACTTAGATTCGATAAAGATACCTGTCGCGCATGTAGACGCATATGGAAAGACATTGAAAGCAAGGCGCCTTGGCAGAGGAACAAGATAGGCAGTGACTATAATGACCAGCACAAAATTTACTTGGATTAGCTTTTATGAAGAGTTATCTGACAAGCTGCTGACCTATCGAGACAGGCGCGACGATTTGATAATCAAGCTAGCAACTGTCTATGAATCGATCGGGATGAGTCTCCCTAAGCTTGAGGCAGATGAGCTCCAAGACATCGATCCGTTCACCGTCTTCGGCCTCTTCAACAAGGGCATCACAGACGCAAACCGGCAAAAGATCATCGCCGGCATCGCCGAGGTGTTCGACATTGGGGCAGATCAGCCCACGGACTTCGAGGGCATCCCCGTGCTCAACAACCTCAACGCGACCTTCTATGCCTTCGCCAACGACGACCGGCGCGGCGAGAATGACATCGATAACCTTTGGCATGTTTTCGAGGCCGAACTTGCACTGGCCGCCGACGACAACGAGGAAACCCGGAAGGCCTTCGTCGAGGCATTCGATACCGCCGTCATCCAGTTCACACTTGGCTGGAAGCTCACCATGGGCCTCTACTGGGCGAGGCCCTACAACTTCATCAGCCTGGACTCGCGCAACCGTTGGTTCATGGCCGACGTGGCAAAGGCTGGCTCCACCATTGCCGGCATAGCGCCAAAGGAGAAGGACTCACCGATTCACGACGGAGAACGCTATCTCGCTATTTGCGATACTGTCAAATCAGAGCTCGAAAGCAACGAATGCCCGTACGCAGACTTCCCCTCGCTGACGGCTGCCGCCTTCGTGGAGTCTGAGCGCGTCAACCGTGAGAAAAAGGTCGCCGAGAAGGCTGCAGCCGAGAAGGCGGAAGAAAATTCCCTTGGAAACGAGGGGGTCAAGACCACACATTACTGGACCTACTCCCCGGGAGACGGTGCCGCGAGGTGGGATGACTTCTACGCACGTGGCGTAATGGGCGTCGGTTGGAGCAAACTCGGCAACGTCGAGAAATACGCCAGCAAGGAAGATATCCGCAAAAACCTGCGCACCCTGTACAGTAGCAAGTACTCGCAGAAGAACTCCGCGCTTGCGCTCTGGCAGTTCTCGCGCGAGATCAAGCCGGGTGACGTTGTCTTTGCTAAGCGGGGCCGCAGCGTGATTATTGGTCGCGGCATCGTTGAGGGGAATTACCAATTCGACGAAAATGGCGACTCCTATCCGAACATCCGCAGGATACGCTGGACGAACAGAGGAGAGTGGCACACGGAAGACCTCCTCGCCATGAAGACCCTGACGGACATCACCGCCTATCCCGACCTCGTTGAGAAGCTCAACTCGTTCTTCGAGGACGAGGGCGGCGAAGTCGAGGAAGACACGGAGGAGGTTGAATACCCAGCGTACACGTCCGAGGACTTCCTCTCGGAGGTCTACATGGACGGCGAGCACTACAGGGCCCTCGTCAACGTCCTGCGCGCGAAGAAGAACATCATCCTGCAGGGTGCCCCAGGCGTGGGCAAGACCTTCGCCGCAAAGCGCCTGGCCTACTCCATGATGGGCGTAAAGGACGCCGAGCGTGTGATGATGGTGCAGTTCCACCAGAGCTACAGCTACGAAGACTTCATAGAGGGGTTCCGCCCGAACGCGCAGGGCTTCGACCTCGAGAAGGGCGCGTTCTACAACTTCTGCAAGAATGCGAAGGACGATTCTGACAACGACTACTTCTTCATCATCGACGAAATCAACCGTGGCAACCTCTCGAAGATCTTCGGCGAGCTTTTCATGCTCATCGAGAACGACAAGCGCGGGCCCAGGAACACGCTGCAGCTCCTCTACTCGCACGAGCTGTTCTACGTCCCGAGCAACGTATACCTCATTGGCATGATGAACACAGCGGACCGCTCGCTTGCCATGCTCGACTACGCCCTGCGCCGCCGCTTCGCGTTCTTCGACCTCCGTCCCGCCTTCGACGCGGAGAGCTTCATCACCTATCAGGAGGGACTTGCCAGTGAGAAGTTCGATAGGCTCATCTCTTGCGTCGTGAAGCTGAACGAGGCGATCGCGTCCGACGAGTCGCTGGGAGACGGCTTCTGCATCGGCCACAGCTACTTCTGCCGCATGTCCCCGGACGACGTGACGGACGATAAGCTCTCAGCAATCGTCAACTACGAGCTCGTGCCGATGTTGCGCGAGTACTGGTTCGACGAGCCCGCCAAGGTCGACGAGTGGGCCGGCAAGTTGCGCAGGTCAATCCGGTGATCCGGATACAGAACATCTACCACATGCTCGCCTATGCGTTCCAGACGCTGCAAGGGCAGGGCTACCGCGACATCGCAGCCGAGGAGTTCGACAACACCGCCGACCTCCTCGCCGAGATACTGTCACGGGGCGTGAGCCTGCAGCTCAAGCGCGGTCTTGGCCGAGAGTACGTCGACCGCAAGGATATGCTCTCCTCACCGAGGGGCAAGATTGAGCTGTCCGAGTCCTTGAAGACGCGCTCAATTCTGCGCAGGCAGCTGATTTGCAGCTACGACGAGTTCAGCACGGACACGCGCATGAACCGCATCCTCAAGGCGACGATCATGCTCTTGATTCGCTCGGACATCGACAAGGCGCGCAAGAAGGCACTTAAACGGCTGCTTCCGTACTTCGTAGACGTGGAAGACGTGAACCTTTCGGGCGAAGACTGGCACATGCGCTTCGACCGGAACAACCAGACTTATCGCATGCTCATGAACGTGTGCTGGCTGGTCGCGAAGGGCCTTCTCCAGACGCGGGAGAGCGGGAGTCTCCGCATGATGGACTTCCTCGACGAGCAGCGAATGAGCCACCTGTACGAGAAGTTCATCCTCGAGTACTACAGACGTGAGCACCCAGAGCTTTCCGCAGGGGCGCCGTACATCAGCTGGGCACTCGACGACGGCTTCGGCGATATGCTCCCCGCCATGCACACCGACATAACGCTCACACGGGGCAGGACCGTCCTCATCATCGACGCGAAGTACTACAGTCACACGACGCAACAGCAGTTCGACAAACAAAGCGTCCACTCCGGAAACCTGTACCAGATCTTCACCTACGTGAAGAACAAGGAAGCAGAGCTCGCCAGCACTCACGACCAGCATAGCGTGTCGGGCATGCTGCTCTACGCCAAGACCGACGAAGACGTGCAGCCTGATGGTGTGTATCAGATGAGCGGTAACCAGATAAGCGTGAGGACATTGGACCTGAACCAGCCCTTCGAGACAATACGTTCGCAGCTCGACGGTATTGCTGAAGCTCATTTCTCAAAAGAGGCGGCTTATGTTTGAGAGCCTGACAAAACATCTGCCTGCGATTGAGAATGCCGAGGGATTTGGCAACTGGGTTGTAGACCGAGAGAGCAAGGGCACCATGAACGACCCAATCAAGATGCCCTACGTGAATTACGGAACGACGGTTGCTGACGTTGAACAGGCAATCTACGACTTCGTCGACGAACATTCAGAGTACGAGCTCACGCATTACCACGACATACTTGAACGCAACGGACTCGAGTGGAGCAGCCAAGCAATGTCTGGGGCAGATGTATCGGAACTTGACGGCCAGGCGGTGATGGCGCTTCTGCTCGGAGCCGTGAGGGCAGAACGCTTCTGCGATGGAGCATTGCTCGACTTCTTTGAAGACGGGAGCATGAGACGCTGGCTGTTGAGGTTGAAAGGGATTGACGGGCGAGACGGGAATGAAGTGCGACATGAATAAAGATGACGCCATCGCGAAGCTTGAGTTGTTGATCAAAGAGGGCGAGACAGTTCTTGCTACTTCGCACTATATCGAAGGCGTAATCGGAGCACCTTATGTTAAGTCTGAGCTATTTAGCCCCTGGAGAGCGAAGGCATCCATTGCGCTCCATGAGCTACTTCCCGAGTCTCAGCAGGACGCGATGAAAGACCTTGAGAAGAAGGCAAACGACCACACCAGGATTGCAAGACAGTGGCAAGGACTTCTCCAGGGAACTTTGGAGGGAATACAGCAAGGCTTCATCGTCCTAGAAGACTCGAATGATAGCGACGGTGACATTGTCATTGAGCAGATATTGGACAGGTTCCCCGACGTCGTTGCTTCCATCAATCGTAGACATGCTGGTAGAGACGGTTTTGCGATCAATGATGAATACGACGTCCAAGACCTTCTCAGATCAATCTGCCTGGCCTACTTTGATGACGTACGCGCTGAGGAGGCGGTGCCCGGCTTTGCTGGAAAGAACTCGCGCACGGATTTCTATCTCAAAGACGAAGCGCGCTTCATTGAGGTGAAGATGACACGTGATGGCCTACGTGACAAGGAGCTTGGCGAGGAGTTGAGCATCGACATTCCTCAGTACAGAGAGCATCCAGGATGCGAGCGGCTTTTCTGCTTTATCTACGACCCAGGTAGACTTGTCCGAAACCCAACTGGTCTCAAGCGTGATCTCGAGAAGATAATCCCGGGATTCGTTACCGTCATCATTGCGCGGTAGACAGAACAAGCAGCCTTTAGAGCTAGCGCCCGGCGAAAAGTTTTTGCGGCCCTTGCGGCCGCAAGAGGTTCCCGACAGCCTGCAAGAGTCCAAGGAGAGCCCCTGGAGGTGGGCAAGGTGCAAGGGAGCATTGTCCCCCACTTGACCTAGCCGCCTCGCGATGGATCGCATGTCCCTAGAGGAAAAAATCCCTCGCGCTCACGATGCGGATGCCGTCGATGTCCGTGTCGTAGGAACCCTGCCTCACGACCACGATCTTCTCGTGGTTGTCTCGTATCGACTTCAGAGGGGCGATCTCTCGCTCCCTGGTCTCGCTTGCGAACATCTCGTCAGTCGCCTGCGCATAGAGCACACGCCCGTCCTTCGTCGCGGCGAAGTCGACTTCCTTGCCATAGAGCTTGCCCACATGCACGCTCCACCCTTCGTAGAGCAGCTGGAGATACACGGCGTTCTCGAACAGGCGGCCAGTATCCGTGACCCTATAGCCGGCCATCCAGGTCCTGAAGCCGGTGTCGACGATATACTCCTTCGGGTTCGTCTTGAGGAGCGCCTTGCCGTGCAGATCGTATCACGTGGCATAGAGAGGGGTCCACCACTGCGCTTTTGCCCTTCGCGCGCTCGTGATCACACCGGCGAAGTCGGTGTCATGAAAGAGCATCGCCACCTCGAGGTATCTATCGGGCGTTTCGGTCTATCGCCTTTCAAGAGCTGCTTCTAAAATTCAAATCTCATTTCACTTTTGGAAGTATCAAAACTCCGCGCTACAGGAGGCCTAAGAACCAATCTCGAGACGAACCGCCTAAAGGGATAACGCTCTCACCGAGAGACTGGGCAGCTTGCTCGATCGACGCGAACCGGCGATTGCTAAACCCCAAAAGCCAAACCGCACGACGGCGCTCGTTTCGCTAAATCGACTTGATGAGATGGCGGATCACGGTCTTGAGCTTCTCCGGCGCGCACTTGCGCGGGTCGGAGAGGTAAATCTCGTGATGGAGACGAGATTCGGAGAAGTCGGGCGCATATCCCTGTTCCGCCGCAAATGCGTGCATGGCGCTTATGGTCGCCGGCTCGTCGTCGTAAGGCCCGGCGTGCATGCATTGAACGCATAGGCCCTCGTCGACCCTCAGCAGCTCGACCGCCGAGAAGTCCAGCTTCTTCTTGGCGGCAGCTTCCGACTTGCCGGGCGGCTTGCTCGTGATGTTGTAGCGCACCGTAGACGCTGATGGAGATGGCTGCGCGCGGATACGGGCGCGCCGCCGCACCTCATGGCCTGTTTCTCGGGTATTTGGGGCGCGCGGCGTTCAAAAATGTGAAGCGGTTCCGCATGGCTCGAGACTGAGCCGAAGTGCCCTACTTCTCGCCCTCCAGCAGCCCCACGATGCGGTCGATGTCGACGGCAAAGCGAGGCCTTCCCTCGCGCTCGTAGCTGTCGAGGTATGCCTGGCACTCGGAGACAATGCGCTTGGTGTTGCTGTCGATGATGCGCTGGAGCGTCTCGTAGTAGGCCGAGCCCTCGGTCCTAAAGCGGCGCTGGTAGGCCTTGGTTATGGGGAACATCTTGATGTAGTGGATGCCGTGGCGGCAGCCGGGGCGCGTCGTGGGGCGGGGTGGCAGTGCAAAGTATTGGTCTTTGGGCACGTTGGGGGCGATGTTGGAACGCAGCGGCACGGCGAAGTCCCTGCGCTTTCCGCGGAAACGCAGCCTCACCACCACGATGCAGGGGCGATTGTGCTTAAGCATGAGCTCACGGTCGCCATCGACGAGGTCGAAGAAGTCCTGGGAGATGGATACGATCTTCATCGGTTACGCCCCCTTCATACGAAGCGGGGCCCGCATCGCTGCAGGCCCCTACAGGTGGGCGATATTCTACGCCTTGCGGCACCCCGTCGCCCACGGAGGTTAAACGTACACGTAAGCCGTACTCTGAAAGCCGCGGCTTCCGGCAAGTAGTTTATACCACGAAAGGTCGCTTTCAATGCGCATAGCTCGCAAAATAACACTCGCTGGGCCGGCACCCCTAGCAGTTACCCTCCGATCTTCATTGGAGTCAGCAGGTCAATTCATATATTCATGGGGGTTTATCCTAAAGGAAATCAAATTTATACCCCATAACTAAGGAATTTTCTATTCCCACTCTTTCACGCTCGTTTGTCGTGGCGCCATTCCAATTGGGTCTAGTTTGGTTGTCGGTTTTGTCCACTTTGCCGCCGAATCCCTCAGCGTGTCCTCGCGTAGGCGTTTGGGACAAATTCTGGGACAAAACCGCAAACTATTTCGAAACCACGAGCCCGCAGTTTCATTTTTGTCCCGGGGACAAAAACGGGTTGGTTTTGAGGCCCTGAAACGTCCGATATGAACGCCAAAACGGCCGACTATCCTCTTCGACACCCGTTTGGCAAAGTGAATCGTAGCCAGTGGCTTTAACGTCTTGCATTTCCGCGGGTCATGAGGGATGCACAAGGGCGATGACTGAAAGAATCGTCACGGGTGGCTTTGTTTTCGCCCTTATGGGCCGGCTCTAAGCGCCTTAGAAACCGAGTTAGAAATCCGAGTTAGAGGATCCCAATCGTCGCCTTATTTCAGGCTGATCGCAAATCAGCTGGCAACCGAAAGCCAAGGTATAGAGACGGGCCGCACCCATGCGCACACATTTCGGTACGTTTCGTACGGCATTGGCCATAACAAAGCAAACCGCCGAACGATTCAGATTGCAGACGGCCAACTCGACGCGACAAATCCGGCCTGTCATCTTCCCAATATCCGCCTTCGCGCCATCAGCGCCCCGCGAAATCGGTGAGTTTTCCAGCACTTTTTCGGGTGCCATTGCTCCGATTCGGCGTGCTCAGCCTCCGCTCGATCTTACGCATGTTTTTTAGGAGGGCATGAGTCGTCACCCGCCACGGCGGCTTATACAGCCTCTCGGCATGGAGGGAAACGCCATGGTCACGCTCAACATCTACGCCGACATCGAGCCGATGCCCAAGATCCAGAACATGCTGCGCGTGGCGCCTGCCTTGCGCGGGAAGTCGAGCAGGCGGTCGCGGTAGTACCCGTACTGCACCCGGCGTGCCTCGATCTCGGCGGGGAGGCAGTCGGTCAGCGATGCCGTGAGGGAGTCGAAGCGGTCGAGGACATCGACGACCTTCCGCCGGGTGCCGATGGATGGGGCGGGAATCTCGACCCTCGATAAGTCCACAGGCGCGGCTTCGATTACCTTTTTCGGTTTAGCGTATTGCTCTTCAGATCATCGTGGTGTGCTCGTAGCCGCGCTCCATGAGGAGCCGCTCGGCAACGTCGAGAATCTTCTCGACCGTCTCCTCCGGGTACTTATTGCGTGCCACGGGCACCTCCGTCCTTATTATCACGATAGAAATACCATGAGCGGCGTACGGTTCGAGAAGGGCTGGCGCCAAAAGAGCCCAACGGCCGTTACAGCTTCGTTAGAAACGCGCCCCACTATGGATGGTGAACCCGAAAGGTAAGGCGTGCGGGCACGGCGACTCGGCCCGCGCGCCCGGAAGAGAAAGGACGAACCCATGGGTTACATGCTCGAGACGCGCGGGCTCACCAAGCGCTT
>NZ_JBJXBN010000011.1:0-3363 GCF_046116915.1 Collinsella sp. wc0583
CGCAGCCCCGACCCGCGGTCACGAGCGGGGGCTCCTATCTTTTTAGTGCCCTCGGATTGGGTCATAGTGTCTGTCGGTGCCAAAACATCGGCGTTGCCTTGGCTGTCAATGTGGCACCTGGGGACGTTCCTTTTGTGCCGGCACCTGGGGACGTTCCTTATGTCAAGAGATTGGTACAAGAGGGATAGGTTGCCTTGCGCCAATCTAAATAAGTTGCGGTGAGATAGTTCTTGAATTGGCCTTTTTGATGGCTAAACAGGAACTATCTCACCGCAACTGCGTTGAGCGTTTTTTTGGCAGCTGGTTTACTTGCTCGCGAACAGCCAGATGAGGACGATCGCGAGGACTACGGCGACAATGCAGACGATGGCGCCGGTGAATTTTATGCGTGAGTCGCGGGTGCGCTCGCGTACGTCGTCCTCGGCGGCTTCGAGTTGAGCCACTTCGTGCTCGGTTTCGGCGTACTCGGCCTTATCGCGGACCAGGGAGCCCGCGAGCGATTCGGTAATCTCGGGATGGTCATGCACTTCGGTCGCCTGCTCGATGATCGACTGCGCGTGCGCGATGTCCGTCTGGGCATTGGCAATAGCCTGCTCTTGCTCTCGGCGCGCCTTGTCCTCTGCGGCGATCTTCTCGCGCAGTTCGCGCTGGCGCGTTGCGGCGGCGGCTTTTGCGGTCTGCAGCTCGTCGCGCGCGGCATCGGCCTCGGCCGTCACGGTCTGATGGGTTCGCTTGGCGTCGGCGATGGGGGCTTGCGCCTGCTCGACAGCGTGCTCGGCGGCTGTGAGCGAGTGCTCAAGATCGGCGGTGATGCGCGGGACATCTTCCTCGGCTTTGCGCAGGGCATCGGCCGTGTCGGAGATCTGCATCGAAAGCTCGCTGGTGCGCACCGTGTAATTGGCGGGATTCGCCGAAGGATTGCGCTGCAGCTCGGCATACTCGCGGCGTAGCGTTTCGAGTTGAGCGCGCGTGGCGTCGACGGTTTGCTGCGCTGCGGCAACGCCGGCGTCGCGCTCGGCCTGCACCTTGTCGCGGATGCGCTTGGAATCCTCGAGGCGGCGAACGAGGCGGTTACCGGTTTCGCGCGAGCTGGCTTCGCGCGCCTCCACTGCGTCGAGTGCGGCTTTGAGACGCCGCTCGGTGGCGTCGTCCTCTTCCTTCATTTGTTCGAGCTGTGCCTTGAGCTCTGTTGCCTTGGCAGCATGGGTATCGCGGCCGATTTCTGCCGCCGCGGCGGCCTTTTGTGCCGTGTCGATGGTCTGGCGCTGCCCGGCGACGATTTGGTCGTAGCGACCTGCGATGTCCTGGCGCGTCTCGAGCTCCTCGCCTTGATCGGCGATGCGCTGCTCAAGTTCGGCAAGGTGAGCGCGGGCGTCCGCGAGTGCCTTCTTTGCGGCGTTCATCTCGCGCATGGCCGAGGCACCCTGGGCGATAAAGGCGCCCACGGCGCTGGCGGTGTTTGAGACGGCGCCTCCCAGATCGCGGCTGGCTGCTGGGGTGTGCAGGGCGGTCGGGTGAGCGGCGTTTGCCGTGCCCGCATCGGGCGTCTGCGGCGTGGCGATGCTGCCGGTGCCGCCCTCGATCACAGAAAAGCCGGCAGCGTGTGGGTCGACTGCATCGGCACCAATGGTGGGGTGCTCGAGCTGCAGAAACGAGGGTATGGTGCTGCCTTGGTCGGAAACGGGGGTCTCGCCGGGCACGAAGGTCGAGGCGGCCTCGGCGGCCTCCTCTTCTTCGGCGTCAACATCGGCGTCGGCCACGGCGTCTTTCATCGCTTTGACGGCATCCATCATGGAGTCCATGACGGCATCGAGCTCTTCTTCCGAAGACACCTCAATGGGGCCTTCCGCTTGCGGGGCGGCGTCCTTTTCGGGGGCGTCGTCCTGAGCGGCCGAATCGTCGTTTGGCTCGCCGGCATCTTCGGCCGCAGGGATTTCCGCCGCAGCGCCATTATCCAGAGCGGCGTCGTCGACGTCGGTATCATTGCAGGTCGCAGCGTCAGTATCTGCGGCGACGTCTGCTGAATCATCAATATGCTGCTGAGTCTGGGGGTCCAGCTCGTCTGTCATAGGCATGTGCTCCTCATCGTTGTTTGTCACCCTATGATAAAGTCTCGCGCCGACATCCCGCGCGCTGCAGCAAAGTTTCAAAACGTGTTCGATGACTCGCATGGATAACAAAAAATCGGTCTCTTTATTCAGTTTGTGCTTGACACCCCCTTCGCCGAATGACGTTGTGCCGTTCGCCTGCTGCGGTCTTTATTTTTCACTTGAACCCGCTAAAGTTGCATTTCAGCTTTTGGCGCGTGAAGTTGGATGCGCGCAGTCGGCGGGTGGGCCCGTCGCGATTTGAAAGGACTTTGATATGGGACTTTTCACTGGTAAGACCGTGATCGTCACCGGCGGCGGCAAGGCCACGCTTAAGGACGGCTCTGCTGGCTCCATCGGCTACGGCATCGATATCGCTTTTGCCAAGGAGGGCGCAAACCTCGTCATTACCGGTCGCAACGTTGCCAAGCTCGAGGCTGCCAAGGAGTCCCTCGAGGCCGAGTACGGCGTCAAGGTTCTGCCTGTTCAGGCCGATGTTTCGGCTGGTCAGGACAACGAGGCCGTCGTCCAGAACGTCATCGACAAGGCTATTGAGGAGTTCGGCCGCATCGACGCCGTCGTCAACAATGCTCAGGCCAGCGCCTCGGGCGTGACCATCGCCGATCACACCATGGATCAGTTTAACCTGGCCATTTATTCCGGTCTGTATGCCACCTATCTGTACATGCAGAAGGCCTATCCGCATCTGAAGGAGACCAAGGGCTCCGTGGTCAACTTTGCTTCGGGCGCCGGCCTGTTTGGCAACTACGGCCAGTGCAGCTATGCCGCTGCCAAGGAGGGCATCCGCGGTCTGACTCGCGTTGCCGCCAACGAGTGGGGCAAGGACGGCATCAACGTCAACATCGTGTGCCCGCTTGCTTGGACCGCTGCGCTCGAGAACTTCCAGGATGCCTATCCCGAGGCGTTTAAGGCCAACGTTCACATGCCGCCGGCAGGCCACTATGGCGACGTCGAGAAGGAAATCGGCCGCGTGGTCGTTCAGCTCTGCGGTCCCGACTTTAAGTACATGAACGGCGAGACTGTCACCCTCGAGGGCGGCATGGGCCAGCGTCCCTAAGGGTTACGTCTCAGGTTCCGCCGTTCTAACGAACGGCGGACCAGCCGACGCTGCGCGGGCCGCATTTGGACAATCTGACGTTCAACTTCAAGGGCGCGACCGAAAGGTCAGCGCCCTTTCGTTTACGGGCTTTAGCCTGTGCGGGGCGCGCAGCGCGCCGCATCAGAAACCACCCGCTATGCGGGTGGGGCCAAACGG
>NZ_JBJXBN010000012.1:0-1261 GCF_046116915.1 Collinsella sp. wc0583
CAGACACTATGACCCAATCCAGGGGCACGGAAACGACAGGAGCCCCCGCTCGTGACCGCGGGTCGGGGCTGCGACAATGTTGTTGAAGTGCCAGAGGCGCAGCCGCGCCGCAACGAGGTTGGGAGGCTCCCGTGCCTAGATATTCTACCGCCTTCGGAATGGACGTACACCTCAGGTCCACCACCGTCTGCGCGCTCGACGCGGAGACGGGCGAGGCCGTGACGAGGAGGTTCCGCGGCAACCCCTGGGGCGAGGTCGCGGAGTGGATGTCGGGCTTCCCCGGCCCGTCGCTCGCCGCCTACGAGAGCGGCTACCTCGGCTTCGCCCCGCAGAGGGAGCTCTCCGGGCTCGGCGTCGACTGCGTCGTCGCGGCCGTCTCCAAGGTCCCGAGGTCGGCGGCAGACTTCTCGTCCAAGAACGACCGCAACGACGCGGCCAGGATGGCCAAGGCGATACTGTCGCACGACATCTCCCCGGTATGGGTGCCGTCCCCCGAGATCGAGGGGCTCAGGGACCTCGCCGGGGCCCACGACGCGGCGACCGCGAGGCTCGCGGCGGCGAAGCAGCGGCTCCTGGCGTTCCTGGCCCGCCGCGGCTACGCCTACGGCGGCACGACGCCGGCCGGAAACCCCCGGAGGTACTGGACGTACGACTTCCTCAGGTGGCTCGACAAGGTCCGGCCCGCCGACGACGGCGGCATCCGGGCGCTTGCGGCGCTGAGGAGCGAGGTCGAGGCGGCCGCCGAGACGCGCGACGACCTCCTCGCCGAGTACAGGGCCGCCGTCGCGGCGGGCCCCCTCTCGGCGGAGGTCGAGGCGCTCCAGTCGATCAAGGGGTGCGGGTTCGCGCTCGCCGCCGCCTTCGCGTCCGAGGTCGGCGACTTCTCGAGGTTCCGCTCCGGCAGGCAGGTGACGTCCTACTTCGGCCTCGCCCCGAAGCAGAGGTCGAGCGCGGACTCCGTGCGCCTCGGCGGGATCAGCGGGGCCGGCAACGCCCTCGTCAGGAGGTTGGCTGTCGAGGGGTCCTGGAGCTACGTCCAAGCGAGCCACCAACCGAAGCTGATGCCCAAGGGCAGCGGCGTCCCGCTCGAGGTAAGGATGCACGGGAGGAAGGGTTCCGAGCGCCTGCTCCGGCGCCGCGAGGAGATGCTCGCCAGGGGCATGCCCCAGGCGAAGGCGAACGCCGCCACCGCGGCCGAGCTCGTGAGGTGGCTCTGGGCCCTCGGCATGATGTGCCGGGAGGGCGCGGAATAGACATAGCC
>NZ_JBJXBN010000013.1:0-589 GCF_046116915.1 Collinsella sp. wc0583
TGACCGGTGGACGGCACCGAGCCGTCATCGACTTGAAGAAGGGGGAGGCCTCGCGGCCTCCCCCTTTTTTGCGTTTGTATCGATCCGTGGCTCTAGATGGTTGATTTCTTTATTCTGAAGTCGCAATAGCATATGAAGTGGGTTGATTCTTTTCGAGGCCTGTTTTTGGGACTCGTTCTTTCCAGTCCGCACTTAGGAACGCTCCTTTGGCTGGTTGCGTATTTCCTAGATGGATCTGCCAATTTAGATTACAAATCAATCTTTTCTCGCGTTTCACGTCTTTCGGCTTGGGATTGCACGCTAATGGGGCTCCAGCGCTGTCTGGCGGGGTCCTTTGTCGCGTAAAGGCTTCATAAGGGGAACCGTCGCAATCTATCTCCTAGGTGCTATTTAATTCTGGTTTGGGTATATAACCGATACGTATACATCGGACAGCATGAACACCGAGGTCATACGGTCTGTCTGAGATATATGATCGTCGATTAGACCCTGACGGGTTCCAGGGTCCCTTTATTCATTTGTGAACAAAATATGGAGTGCCAGATTCCCGCCCACGGGGCCCCTCCGGTCTGGCAATATATCTCCTTGC